>JBBRCL010000004.1:0-79225 GCA_038204895.1 Actinomycetales bacterium
CACCCTCAAAGGCGCACAAGACTTCGCCGCCATCCGCTCCTACACCGCCACCGCCGCCAAGCACGCCATCCCCCTGCTCAACGCGCTCACCCGCCTGACGAACGAAGACCCCTGGTACCCCGCCACAACCTGACCAGTTACGTTCGGGTGGCCGCCGCACGTGAAGGCGGCCGCCGGACCCGAAAAGGAAGCCGACCGGGCGCCGTCCTAGTGGTGAAAGCTGGAGTGAGCCTCACCCACGCGAGCCGGTGCGCCTTGGGCCTGCAGCCTCGGCAGCTGGCGCTTGATGTCCTCCAGGAGCAGGTCGGCCATGTCGTGGCTGAAGCCGCGCTTGACCACCACGCGCAGGGCGGCGATGTCGTCACGGTTCTTGGGGAAGGTGTAGGCGGGCAGCAGCCAGCCGCGTTCGCGCAGCGCGGCCGAGACATCGAAGACGGTGAACTTCGCGATCTCCGGCTTGAGGACGAACGCGAAGACCGGCAGCTCGTCGCCGCGGGTCAGCAGCTCGAACGGGCCGAGCCCCGCGATCGTGTCCGCCAGACGGGTCGCGACGTCGCGGGCGTACTGCTGGACCTTGCGGAAGCCCTCGAAGCCCAGGCGCAGGAAGGTGTAGTACTGCCCGATCACCTGCGCCCCTGGGCGGGAGAAGTTCAGGGCGAAGGTCGGCATGCTGTCACCGAGGTAGTTCACCCAGAAGATCAGGTCCTCGGGCAGGTAGGAGGCGTCGCGCCAGACCACCCAGCCGACCCCCGGGTAGACGAGGCCGTACTTGTGCCCCGAGACGTTGATCGAGGCCACCCGCGGCAGACGGAAGTCCCACACCAGGTCCGGATCGAGGAACGGCGCGACGAACCCGCCGGAGGCACCGTCGACGTGGACAGGAACGTCGATCCCGGTCCTGACCTGGAAGTCGTCCAGGGCCGCGCAGATCTCGGCGACCGGTTCGTATGACCCGTCGAAGGTGGAGCCGAGGATCGCGACGACGCCGATCGTGTTCTCGTCGCACAACGCCACGGCCTCGGCCGCACCGAGGTGGAGCCGGTCGCCCTCCATCGGCACCAGGCGCATCTCGACGTCCCAGTAGTTGGCGAACTTCTCCCAGCAGACCTGGACGTTGACCCCCATGACCAGGTTGGGCCGGTCCGTCGGCTTGCCCTCGGCGCGGCGCCGATGCTGCCACCGGCGCTTCAGGGCCAGGCCACCGAGCATCGCCGCCTCGCTCGACCCCGTCGTCGAGCAGCCGGTCGCGGTCACCTGATCCGGCGCATGCCACAGATCGGCGAGGATGTTGACGCAGCGCATCTCGATCTCGGCGGTCTGCGGGTACTCGTCCTTGTCGATCATGTTCTTGTCCAAGGACTCCGTCAGCAGCCGCACCGCCTCCGGCTCCATCCACGTGGTGACGAAGGTCGCGAGGTTCATCCGCGCATTCCCGTCGAGCATCAGCTCGTCTTGGATCGTCTCGTACGCCACGCTCGCCGGGACCTCGTGCGGGCCGAGCCGGTGCCGCGGGATCGACTCACCCCCGAGATCGAACAACGGGTCGACGGACAGCTCGGTGGTCCGCGGCTGCCGGCCGGCCGGGTGCTTCAGGGGCACGGGCGCTCTCCTTCGACTCGCCACGGGCTGCGAAGGCGCCCGGGCATCGCGGACGGTACGCGGCCATCCTCCACCCGGGCTCGCGCCTCGGCAGGCGGCCGGGCTCGCCCCCGATCGGCTCTAGCTTCGCGAGTCCACAGCTGCGAAGCTCCGGCAGGTGGACGTCGGGTACGCGCGGTTCGTGCGCAGCACCCTGACGCCCGCGGAGCACACCGAGCTGGAGCGCGTCGAGGCGCTCGCCGACGAACTCCGTCACCACCTGCAGGCAACCTCGGCCGAGATCGACGTGGTCCACATCCACCGGGCGCAGAGCCGGGCGGTCCAGAGCATCGTCGCCACCCTGCTGCGTGAGCACCTCGAATTCCGCGAAGAGGTCGTCCTGACCCCCAGCGACGGGTTCGTCACCCACGCCCGACCCGACTTCTACTACTCCCTGGCCCCAGGCCGCGGCATCATCGCCGAGGTCGAGCGCGGCGGCACCACGACGAACAACCACGACCTCAAGGACCTCTGGAAGACCCACATCGCACCGGACGCACAGCACCTGTTCCTCGTGGTCCCCAACGCCAACTGGAACGAGGCTGGCGCCGCCCGCGAACACTCGTACGCCCGCGTCCTGACCCGCCTCGGCTCGTTCTTCGGCGACCCCCGCCGTGAGATCGACGTCGTCAGCCTGCACGTCTTCGGCTACGGGCGAGATGCCTGAGGCTGGGCTGGCGCCCCGAGCCGCAGCCCGAACACCTCGGCGAACGACGGCGCCCCCGCGGCCTCACGCAGCGGCGGCACCCCGGCCACCTCGCAGAGCAGCCCGGTCAGCGAGTAGTGCGAGAGCGGTGCGGTCACGACCTCCTGGGCCACGCCAGGCGCGACGACCACGGTGAGGACCTGGTTGCCGGCGCTCCCGTCGTCCTCGTCGGCGGTCACGACGATCGCCAGGCGCCCGGCCTGGAAGTCGGGCCCGGCCATGATCCCCGGCAACCACGAGTGCAGCCACTCGTCGGCCGTCGCCAAGGTTCCGTCGTGCGCGTCGTGGTCGAGGTCGGGCACCAGCATGCCAACGGTCGGCAGGTGCCCGGCCGCCACGTCCGAGGCGAGGGCGCCGTCCGCTGGCGTCCCCGCGGGCACCATTCCGGCCTGACACAGCGCAGCCTCGTCGACGAAGTACGCCCACGGCGCATGCTTGACGGCGTACGACCCGCCGGACGCCACGTCGCATGCTGACGGCATCGACTCGGCGTAGAGGCCGGCGGTGCCCCCGGCGGCGATCGCCGCCCCGAAGACCGATGGTCCGGTCAGCGGGTGTGCCGCTGGCGAGGCGTCGTCGGCGACGTCGAAGGTCGAGCCGCCGGCGATCGCCAGGTAGTTCGGCAGCGAGGGGTGGGTGGCAGCGCGGTAGTCCGTCGCGTAGCCGTACTGCTGCGCCAGGCCGAACAGGTAGGGCATCGCGTCCCGCATCTCGCTCAGGCTGTGGTTCTCCTCCACGACGACCAGCACCTTGGTCACACCGGATGGCGCGCTCGGCGACGGCACGGCGGAAGGGCTGGCCTCGGCGTCGGGCGGAGCGCTCTGCGACACCCCGGGGGCAGTCGATCCGGGCGACGCAATCTCGGACCCGGGCGACGCGCCGGTCACCGGCGTAGCCGTGCATCCCGCCACCGCGAGGAGGCAGGCGACCAGGGCAAGCAGCCGCGAGCGCACGCGAACAGGCTAGGCCGCCGGCCCCGGGTGACCACCGTGGTGCGGGCGGTGCGTAACGTTGGCAACCTGCTCACTCGACCCGGGAGCCGCTATGTACGCCGCCCGTTCTTCCACCCCGTCGCCGACCGGACCGAGCACCCCTGCCTGGTCAGTCGCCGCGAGGTCGTTGGCGCGCACCGTCGGCCGCGTCGCGCTCGGCGCCTTCCTCGGCTTCACCGGCACCGCCCACCTGACGGTCAGCCGCGTTGAGTTCCAGGCCCAGGTGCCGCCGTGGCTGCCGCTGGACCCCGACGTCGTCGTGGTCGCGTCCGGCGTTGTCGAGATCGCCCTCGGCGCGGCGCTGCTCCTCGCACCGCGCCGTCACCGCCGGCTGGTCGGCTGGGTGGTCGCCGCGTTCTTCGTGGCGGTCTTCCCCGGCAACATCTCGCAGTACGTGACCGGCACCGACGGCTTCGGACTCGACACCGACACCGCCCGTGCCATCCGGCTCGCCTTCCAGCCGCTGCTCGTCCTGTGGGCCCTGTGGTCGACGGGCGCCTGGCGCAAGTGGCGGGACCGCCGCTCGACGGCAGGTGACGCAGTCGAGACGAGCGAGTGACGCGCGCGTTCGCACACTCGGCACATGACGCCCAGCCCCGTCCCCCCACCGGCGAGCTGCCCGATCGGGTGGCAGCCCCAGGCGCTCGCGCCCGTCTTCTGGGGCGTGCGCTCCCTCGGGCCGGCCGACGGCGCCCCCGTCGACCTGCGGATCTTCTTCCCGAGCCTGGACGGGTCCGTCGAGACCGCGCCGCTGCTCGAGGGCTGCGGGCGCTATCCGCTGGTGATCTTCGCGCACGGGCACTGCATCGGGGACGCTGACCACTACCTGCGCTGGTTTCTCATCCCGGCGTTCCTCGCCCGCGGCGGGTACGTCGTCGTCGTCCCGCGGCTGGCCGGGAACGGGAGCGGGACCAGCCCCTCGGTGGGGAACCACCCGGACGTCGCCACCCTCGAGCAGGTGCTCACCTGGGCCCGCACCGGGTGGGAGCACGGCGACGTGCTGCTCCCGCCACCGGCCACCGGCGTCGTCGGGCACAGCTTCGGCGCGATGCTCGGCGCGCGGTTCGCCGTCGGGCGGCAGGTCAGCGCCTACGCCGGCCTGAGCGGCGGGTGGCAGGACTGGTTCGGGGACGCGCCCTTCCCGCTGCCGCTGCTGGACATCCCGACGCTGCTCACCTGGGGCGGCAGCGGCGACCTGTTCACCCAGCTCTCCGACGCCCAGTGGGAGGCGATGCGCCGGCCGCGGCACCGCGCGGTGTTCGAGGAGGGCGGGCACTGGGACTACCTCGGCAACGCGCCCATCCCCTGCCGGACGCCGCCGTCCTGCCCGGGTATCCAGGGCGCCACCGCCGACCTGGTCACGATGTTCTTCGCCCGCTATCTGCCGCCCGAGCTCGCGACCAACCTCGCCACGGAGGTGCCCGGCTCGCTGGAGCCGCCCGACCTCGTCCTCACCCCGGAGCAGGAGTTCTTCGCGGGTGGATTCCTCGGCGGCCTCGAGGCCCTGCAGGCCGATGCGGGGTGCCCGGTCACGCTGTCGTCCGCGACCGAACGGCTCCTGGCCAACCGGCGCACCCGCGAGACCCACTCGCTCGACCACCCGTGCGCGTGGGTGTCCAGGATCGCCACCAGGAACCGCCAGCCGGTCGGGGCGCGGCCCGCCGGGTACCACTGGTGCGACTTCTGCTTCCCGAGCAAGGCGGACGGGTAGCGGTCCGCCTGCGGCGGCGCCCGACGAGGGCGCGCCCCTCGTCGTCGGGCCGCACACGACAAAGACCCGAGTGGCAGGATCGCAACTGGGAACCGGTGGGCCCCAGTGCGGCGCCCATGAGGTGTCCGACAACCGGAGGAGAGCCCCATGGGCCAGAACATGAGCACGACAGACCGCCGCCTGCGGACGTTCGTCGCGGCACCCTTGCTCGTCCTCGCCGGCGTCCTCGTGGGACCGGCAGCTGTCCTCTCCTGGGTCTGCTACGTCCTCGCCGCGGTGATGCTCGGCACCAGCGCCATCGGCTGGTGCCCGCTGTACCGGCTGTTCGGACTGAGCACGCGCCGACCGGGCGCCGTCACCACTCCGCCGGCGGACACTCCCTCGCCCAGCTGACCGCCGACGCGGGCGCCCGAGCCGGCCCGTGCCAGGTCAGGCCAGGTCAGGTCACGCCGGGCAGCACACCCCAGCCGGTGGCGGCGAGGTCGCCCCACAACGGCCGGCCGACGTCGGCCGTCGACTGCTGGTAGGAGAACATCGCCGCGGCACCGCTGTGCTGCATCGCGAGCCCGACCTGCAGGAGCGCTTCGGAAGGGCTGTTGAGGTACCCGGCGATGCCCGGGACGATGCGCGCGCCCGTCCGGTCCGCGAGCGCCACCTGGTAGGTCAGCCAGGTGCGCAGCCAGGCCGCCTGGCCCGGCTCGGCCTCGCGGAAGTAGTCCATCGGCACCAGCACGTCGACGAGACCGCTCTCGGCCCAGTGCTCCCAGTCCTGCAACACATCCCGGAACGCCCACGTGTCGGTGAACGACGCCGTGCCGGCACCCCCCGGTCCCTCGCCCCAGCTGATCACCGCGACCGACAGCACCGGCGAGTTCCCGCTGGCCTGCACCGCCTCCCGGGCGGCCTGTATCAGCTCGTTGACCTGCTCCCGACGCCAGTCCGACCAGGCCGGATCCTCCGGGTCGGGGATGCCGGCCGCTCCGGTCTCCGCCTGGTACCGGGCGAGCGCCCGCGGGTGGTAGCCGTGCCAGTTGGAGGGGTAGCGGACGTAGTCGAGGTGGATGCCGTCGACCGGGTACTTGGCCGCGATCTCGCCGACGATCGCCGCCAGGTGCTCGCGGACCTCCGGCAGGGCCGGATCGAGGTAGGTGTCCCAGGTGCCGTCGATGGTCTTGGTGACCCAGCGGTCGGCCTCAGCGGCCGTCGGGCCGTGCATGGTGGACACCCAGCCGCCGGGAGCAGGCAGGTCCGCGTAGACCTCATGCCACGTCGGCGCGAAGGGGATCCAGGCGTGCACCTCGAGGCCGGCCGCGTGGGCCTCTTCGATCAGCGCCTCGAGGACGTCGAGCCCCGGCTCGAGGGCCGGGTCCGTGGTTCGGGGAAGGACGTCTGAGTCGTAGTAGGCGTCCTGCCGCCGGACCACCTCCGCGATCACCGCGGTCGCCCCGGCCGCCACCAGGTCGGCGACGACCCGCCGGATGCCCGCCCGGGTCTTCAGGGAGTCGTCGAACAGGTGCACCCAGGCGGCCCGGGCGAGCGCGTCCTCGGGTGCCGGCGGGGCGGGCGCCTCTTCCGTTGGCTCGGCGACGGGTTCGGGCGGACGCGCACGCACGCTGGGGTCGGGGCTCGACGCCGTGCTGCGGTCCGGCGGGTCACTTCCCGGACCGCAGCCCGCAGCCAGTGCCAGCGCGGATGCGAGGACCACGAGGACGAACGAGCGGCTTCGTCGCACGACAGCTCCGGGCTGCTGGGGCTGGGACGGCTCACACCCTACGGTGCGCCGGCCGCCGTCGACCGCCGACTGCTGGGTCGCCGAGCGCGACGTGCATCGTGGAGCGCCGCGGCAGCCTCCGCGTGAGCCCGAAGTCCGATGATTCGGTCGCGGCGAAACCGTACGGCGAATCCCGAAGCCAGCGTCGGCACGAGTCCTCCGGACGCAAGGCGTAGCGGGATCTCGTGCGGCGGTCGCTGCGCCCGAGATCTCACCGACGGAGGCCCCACGTGCGCGAACTCTCAGAGAGCGACCGCTGCACCATCACGGTCAACAACCGCGAGATCCAGGTCTACGGCGGCCTGACGATCCTGCAGGCGCTCGTGGCCGAAGGCATCGAGGTGCCGTCGCTGTGCCACGACATCCGGCTCAAGCGGTCCAACGGCAACTGCGGACTGTGCGTCGTCGAGGTCGGGACCGATGCGCCGCGCGACGTGAAGGCGTGCCTGACGCCGGTCCAGGCGGGCATGGTCATCACGACGCACTCGCCGAGGCTCGAGGCATACCGGAAGGTGCGGCTCGAGCAGCTGCTCTGCGACCACAACGCCGACTGCGTGGCACCGTGCGTCGAGACCTGCCCGGCCAACATCGACATCCAGACGTACCTGAGCCACGTGGCAGACGGCAACTACGAGGCCGCCGTCCGCGTGATCAAGGACCGCAACCCCTTCCCCTCGGTGTGCGGTCGGGTGTGCCCGCACCCGTGCGAGGCCGAGTGCCGTCGCGGGCTGGTCGACGAGCCCATCGCGATCAACTACGTCAAGCGTTTCGCCGCCGACTGGGATCGGGCCCAGGACGAGCCATGGCGGCCCCGGCTGGCCGATCCGACCGGCAAGCGGATCGCCGTCATCGGCGGCGGCCCGTCCGGCCTCTCGGCCGCGTACTACGCCGCGATCGCCGGCCACTCCGTCACCGTGTTCGAGAAGCAGGACCACGCCGGCGGCATGACGCGGTACGGGATCCCCGAGTACCGGCTGCCCAAGCAGACGCTCGAAGCGGAGATCGCGTTCATCGAGGCGCTGGGCGTCCAGATCGTCACCGGCAAGGCGCTGGGCACGCACCTGAGCCTGGAGGACCTGCGACGCGACTTCGACGCGGTCTACCTGGCCATCGGCTCGTGGCGGGCGACCCCGATGCGGATCGACGGGGAGAACCAGGAGGGCGTGACCCAGGGCACCACCTACCTGCGGCACGTCACGAAGGGCGTCGAGAAGCCGCTCGGGGACACGGTCGTGGTCATCGGTGGCGGCAACACCGCGATCGACTGCGTCCGGACCGAGCTGCGCAAGGGCGCCAAGCACGTCAAGCTCATCTATCGGCGCACGCGCGACGAGATGCCGGCCCAGGGGTTCGAGCTGGAGGAGGCGCTGCACGAGGGCGTCGAGATGGTCTTCCTCACCGCGCCCACCTGGATCACGTCCGAGGGTGGCGTGAAGCAGCTGCACTGCGTGCGGATGGAGCTCGACGAGCCGGACCGGTCGGGACGCCGCTGGCCGGTGATGCTCGAGGGCAGCGACTTCGTCATCGAGGCCGACACCATCATCGGGGCCATCGGCCAGACCACCGACACCGTCTTCCTCTACAACGACCTGCCGGTTCGGCTGAACAAGTGGGGCGACATCGACATCAACGGCCACACGATGCAGACGTCGGAGTCGAACATCTTCTCGGGCGGCGACTGCGTGACCGGTCCGGCGACCGTGATCCAGGCCGTCGCGGCCGGGCGCCGCGCGGCGAAGGCGATCGACGAGTTCGTCACGCGTGGCTACGTGCGCCCCGGCCAGGAGGACTTCACCTGCAGCCGCGGGCGGTTGGAGGACCTGCCGCGGGCCGACTTCGAGGACATCCCCCGGCTCGCCCGCGCCGCCATGCCCGTGCTCCCGCCCGGGAAGCGCATCGACAGCTTCGTCGAGGTCGAGACCGGACTCACCGAGGCGCAGGCCCAGGCCGAGGCCGCGCGCTGCCTCAAGTGCGGGTGCGCCAAGCAGAACCACTGCGCGCTGCGCATCGAGGCCAGCGACCACGGCATCGAGTTCGCGACGCCGCTGCACGTGCGCCCGTACTCACCGGTGGAGCGGGACCACCCCTTCATCGTCCGCGACAACAGCAAGTGCATCTCCTGCGGGCGCTGCGTCGCCGCCTGCGCCGAGATCGAGGGCGTCGGCGTGCTGGCCTACCAGTTCCACGCCGGACGCCTGACGGTCGGCACCCACAACGACCTCCCGCTCGAGCTGACCGACTGCGTCTCGTGCGGGCAGTACGTGCGGGCCTGCCCCTGCGGTGCCCTCGACTACGTGCGCGAGCGCGGCGACGTGTTCACGGCGATCAACGACCCGAAGAAGGTCGCGGTCGGGTTCGTCGCACCAGCCGTGCGCAGCGTGATCGCGAGCGAGTACGGGATCCCGTTCGACGAGGCCTCGTCCTTCACCGCCGGCTTGATGCGCGCGATCGGCTTCGACAAGGTGTTCGACTTCGCGTTCGCCGCCGACCTCACGATCGTGGAGGAGACCACCGAGTTCCTCAACCAGGTGGGGACCGGTGGCGTGATGCCCCAGTTCACCTCGTGCTGCCCGGGCTGGGTGAACCTCGTCGAGCGCCGCTACCCGGAGATGATCCCGCACCTGTCGAGCTGCAAGTCGCCCCAGATGATGATGGGCGCCACGGTGAAGAACCACTTCGCCCAGCAGTCGGGCATCAGCCTCGACGACCTCTACGTGGTGTCGATCGTGCCGTGCCTGGCGAAGAAGTACGAAGCCGCGCGGCCGGAGTTCGCTCCCGAGGGGATCCGCGACGTGGACGCCGTCCTGACGACGACGGAGTTCGTCGAGATGGTGCAGATGCTGCGCCTGGAGCCCAAGGACATCGAGCCGGCGACGTTCGATCCCCCCTACGCCCGGGTCACCGGCGCCGGGGTCCTCTTCGGCGCCTCGGGCGGCGTCGCGGAGGCCGCTCTGCGGATGTCCGCGGAGAATCTCACCGGCGAGCCCCTCGTCGACGAGCTGGACTTCCAGGAGGTGCGCGGGTTCGAGGGCTCCAAGGAGGCGACCATCACCGCGGGCGGCACGACCGTGCGGGTGGCGGTGATCTCGGGCCTGAGCGACGTCGCGCCCCTGGTGAAGCGCATCGTGGCCGGCGAGGACGTCGGGTACGACCTGGTCGAGGTGATGGCCTGCCCGGGTGGCTGCATCAACGGTGCCGGCCATCCGGTGCCCGACCGGGTCGGCGAGATGGCGGCCCGCCAGAAGGTGCTCGCCAACATCGACCAGGCCTCGACGTACCGCAGGTCCCACGAGAGCCCGGACATCCTGCGGCTGTACGACGAGTTCTACGGCGAGGCCAACTCGGAGACCGCCCACCACCTGCTGCACACCAGCTACGCCCCGTTCCGGGACTAACCGGCCGTCGTAACCGGGCAGCACGACGACGTCTGGAGGAGCATCTCCCTGAGCGCACGCCGCCATCGTGCGCGCGATGACCGCTGCCACCGGGCACCGGTCCGCGGGAGAGGACAACCATGAGCGACACCACACCCGGCCCGGGCGCGGGGGCGGCTGGAACGGCAGGGACAGCTGGGCCGGCGGAACCGGAGGCGGGCGACCAGAGCTGGCTGGGGCGAGCGCTCGCGGCGGTCCCCGCGGTGCTCTCGAGCAAGGTGCACATCCTGTGGCTCTTCGTGCTGCTGCTCTGGATCGTCATCCTGGCCGTGCCGTTCCCGGGGATCGCGTCGGCACGGATCGAGCTGATCCTCGGCAACTACACGAACGTGACCTCGGCGCTGGGCGCGTGCATCGCGGCCGGCGGCACGATGGCGCTGGTGCACCACGCGAAGCGGGAGAGCAAGCTCGCGGAGGAACGTCACCAAATGACCCAGGAGGTGCACCAGCTGCTGCGCCTCGCACATCCCGAGCACGCGGCGGCTCTTGACGCAGCCCGCGCGGCAGGCGGCGCACAGCCCGATTCCGGCGCCCGCCCGGCTGCCGTCACGCAGCCCGACGGCGGGTAGCGGCGCGGGTGGCGGTCTGGCGCACCGGAGGCTCGCGGTCAGGGAGAATGGCCCGGTGAACCGACTACGCGAGAACAAGGAGGCGCTGTTCTTCGCGACCTCGACGGCGCTGATCCTGCTGGGCGGCGTTGCGTGGCTGCTGAAGGCCGAGACGCCCGCTGACGTGCTGTGGATCATCGGCACCCTGCTGGGTCTTGCCTTCTCGGCGGTCACGACCATGGCCGCGGTCATCCGCCGCCGGCCGAGTGTCGACATCATCGCGGTGCTCGCGCTGGCCGGTGCCCTCGCGGTCGGCGAGCCGTTCGCCGGCGCGATGATCACGGTGATGCTCGCGAGTGGTCAGCTCCTGGAAGCGCGTGCCGCCGCGCGGGCGCGGCGCGAGCTGAGCATGCTGGTCGAGCGGGCCCCCCGCACGGCTCGACGGCGCATCGAGGGCGCCGTCGTCGAGGTCCCCGTCGACGACGTCGTCCCGGGCGACCGGCTGCTCGTCGGCACGGGACAGATCGTCCCGGTCGACGGTCGGCTCGTGTCCGCCGCAACGCTGGACGAGTCGGCGCTCACGGGTGAGGCGCTCCCGGTCGAGCGGGTCGCCGGCGACGACCTCCGCAGCGGCGTGGTCAACTCCGGGCCGCCGATCGACTTCGTCGCGACGGCCGTGGCCGCCCAGTCCACCTACGCCGGGGTGGTGCGACTGGTCGAGCAGGCCCAGGCGTCGTCGGCCCCGTTCGTGCGGGCCGCCGACCGGTTCGCGATCCTGTTCGTCCCGTTCACGCTGCTCCTCGCTGGTGCGGCCTGGGCGCTCAGCGGCGACCCCGTCCTCGCCGTCGCCGTGCTCGTCGTCGCGACGCCGTGCCCGCTGCTGCTCGCGGCTCCGATCGCGATCATGTCGGGCATGTCGCGCGCAGCGAGCATCGGGGTCGTCATCAAGGGCGGAGGCGCGCTCGAGCGCCTGGCCGACGGGCGCGTGATGCTGTTCGACAAGACCGGCACGCTGACCCGGGGGCATCCGGTGCTGGCCGACGTCGTCACCGCGAGTGACCGAATGGATTCGGACGAGGTGCTGCGGCTCGCCGCCTCTCTCGACCAGGTCTCGGCACACGTCCTTGCGAGCGCGATCGTCACGGGCGGCACCCGGCGCGGTCTCGCGCTCGAGATGCCGACGAACGTCGAGGAGGTGCCCGGCTACGGCCTGCAGGGCGCCGTCGGCGCCCATCGCGTCGAGCTGGGCAAGGCGTCGTGGATCGTCGGCACCGCCACCCCGCCGTGGGTCCGGCAGGTGCGCCGGCGGGCCGACCTGGACGGTTCGCTCACGGTGTTCGTCGCCATCGACGACGAGCCCGCGGGTGCGTTCCTGCTCGAGGATGCGATCCGGCCTGACGCACCCCGGATGGTGCGGGCGCTGAGGCATGCCGGGATCGCGCGCGTCGTCCTGGTCACGGGCGACCGCGCCGACATCGCGGACATGGTCGGACGCGTCGTCGGCGTCGACACTGTGCTCGCCGACTGCGACCCCGCCGACAAGCTCGCTGCGATCGAGGACGAGTCCGCCAACGGCGCCACGATCATGGTCGGCGACGGCATCAACGACGCCCCCGCGCTCGCCGCGGCCGGGGTCGGGGTGGCGCTGGCCGCACGCGGGGCAACGGCATCGTCCGAGGCCGCCGATGTCGTGCTCACCGTCGATCGGCTCGACGCGCTGGCCGATGCGATCCTGATCGCCCGGCGCTCGAAGGGGATCGCGCTGCAGGCCGTCCTGGTCGGCATGGGCCTCTCGATCGTCGCGATGGCCTGTGCGGCGGCCGGGCTGCTCCCGCCAGCGGCCGGCGCGATCGTCCAGGAGGTCATCGACGTCCTGGCGATCGGCATCGCCATGCGGGCCGTCCTGCCCGGGAAGGTGCACACGATCGCGATGCCCGCCACCGACATCGCCGTCGCGCTGCGGCTACGGGCCGAGCACGACGCCGTGCTGCCGCTGATCGAGCAGATCCGGTCGGTCGCCGACACCCTGTCGACCCTCGAGTGCGATCTCACCGCATCGCACACGCTGCTCGACCGGCTGGAGAACGAGCTCCTTCCGCACGAGCGGGCCGACGAGGAGCTGCTCGTGCCCTTGGTGGGGCGCGCGCTCGGGGGAACGGACGCGACGGTGGCGATGAGCCGCACGCACGCGGAGATCGAGCACCAGGTCTCACGGCTGCAGCGGCTCATGGTGGGCCTCGACAACGAGACGGCCCAGCCCGAGGACGTCGTCGAGCTCCGGCGCCTGCTCTACGGGCTGTACGCGGTGCTCCGGTTGCACAACGCGCAGGAGGAAGAAGGCGCGTTCAGCCTCGTGCCGGACGGGGTCGCGCACGCCGCGGCGGTGACCCCGGTGGCCCCGGACCCCGGAGGGCCGACCTCCGTCGTCGGCGTGAGGTGAGCCGTCCGCATCGCGCCCGCACCAGCCCGTCAGCACCCCATCGGAGCCGGCTTTCGCCATCTGGGTCGGAAGTCCGACGTTTCGGCCGCGGCGCATTTGTACTGTGCACCTAGAGGGCAGCGACGGAACAAATCCTCCGGGCGCCTGCACCTACGCGCCGCGCCGGCAGTAGCCGGTTGGTTCCACCCGACGGAAGGTCCGAGCGCCGTGAAGCGAGCTGCACGCTCAGCAGCCGGTGTACTGGCGCTGGTTGCCCTGCTGGCCGGCTGTGGCAGCACGACGCCCGCAGCGCCTCCCACCTTGAGCGCGGCGTCGGCCAGCGCGGCGTCGCCCAGCGCTGAGCCGACGACGATCCGGATCGCGTCCCTCAAGGGTCCGACCACGATGGGCCTGGTCGAGCTGATGGACCAGGCCGCGGCCGGAGAAGGCAAGCAGGACTACCAGGTGACGATGTACGGCACGCCCGACGAGGTCGTGCCGCTGATCGTGCAGGGCGGGGCCGACGTCGCCCTCATCCCCGCCAACCTCGCTGCCGTGCTCTACAACCGCACGCTGGGCGACGACGGGGCACAGATCCAGGTGGCCGCGATCAACACCCTCGGCGTGCTCGAGATCCTCGAGTCCGGTGACACCGTGCACAGCATCGCCGACCTCGCCGGCCGAACCATCTACGCCTCCGGCAAGGGCGCCTCGCCGGAGTACGTCCTGAACTACCTCCTGACGAGCAACGGCCTGGACCCCGCCACCGACGTCACGGTCGAGTACCGGAGCGAGCACACCGAGGTGGCCACCCTGCTGGCGAGCACGCCGGGCGCCATCGCCATGCTCCCGCAGCCCTTCGCCACCGTCGTGAAGACGCAGAGCCCGGCCGTCCGCACCGCCCTCGACCTCACGGACGAGTGGACGAAGGTGACATCGGAGTCCCAGATGGTGACCGGCGTCGTCGTGGTCCGCACCGCGTTCGCCGAGGAGCACCCCGACGCCTTCGCCGACTTCCTGACCGACTACAAGGCGTCGACGGAGTTCACGAACGACCACCCGGCGGAGGCTGCGGTCCTCATCGCCGAGGCCGGCATCGTGCCTTCGGCAGAGATCGCCGAGGCCGCCATCCCCGCGTCCAACATCACCTACATCGACGGTGCGGAGCTCAAGAGCACGTTCAGCGGCTACCTCCAGGTGCTGTTCGATGCCGACCCGGCCTCGGTCGGTGGGAGCATGCCGGGGGATGACTTCTACCTCAGCCGCTGACGCGGTGACCCGGAGTGTGACGCAGAGGGCCGTGCGCCCTCTGCTGGTCATCGCATTCTGGGTGGCCGTCTGGCAGCTGGCCGCCGTAGCCGTCGGTCACGAGGTCCTGCTCGTCTCGCCCGGCGGGGCGCTCGCCCGGCTCGGCGAGCTGATTCCGACTGCGGACTTCTGGGGCACCGTCTGGCACTCGCTCGCCCGGATCGCTGGTGGCTTCCTCGCGGCGTCCGTGGTCGGCGTCCTCGGCGCGGCGGCGGCGGCCGCCTCGCGGGTCTTCGACGCACTGGTCACCCCGATGCTCACGGCCATCCGCAGCACGCCCGTTGTCAGCTTCATCATCCTGGTGCTGATGTGGGCGAGCAGCGGCCAGCTGGCGTTCGTGATCAGCTTCCTGATGGTCCTGCCCATCACCTACACGAACGTTCTCGAGGGCATCCGGCACCGCGACCGCTCGCTGCTGGAAGTCGCGACGGTGTTCCAGGTGCCGCTGATCCGCCGGCTGCCCGCGATCGACATCCCCGCCGTCCTGCCCTTCTTCATCGCCAGCTGCAAGATCGGCGTCGGCCTGGCCTGGAAGAGCGGGATCGCCGCAGAGGTGATCGGCCTGGCGCAGGGCAGTATCGGGGAGCGGCTCTACGAGGCGAAGATCCTGCTCAGCAGCGCGGACCTGTTCGCATGGACAGCCGTGATCATCGCGCTCAGCTTCGGCTTCGAGAAGCTGGTGCTGGCACTGCTGAGGCGCGCGGAGCTGCGGCTCTCCCGCGGGCGGGCGACATGATCACTCTCCGCGGGATCACCAAGCGGTTCGGGGACCAGGTCGTCCTCGACGGGTTCGATCTCGACCTCGCCGACGGCGGCGTGACCGCGCTGATGGGCCCGAACGGCTCCGGCAAGACGACGATCGCCCGGCTGCTGCTCGGGTTGACGGTCCCCGATGCGGGCGAGATCCGGGGCCTTGCCGGACGTCGACGCGCGGCGGCCTTCCAGGAGGACCGGCTGTGCCGCCAGCTCACCGCGCTGGGCAACGTGCGGCTGGTGCTGGACCACGACGTCCCCGCATCCGCCGTGGTAGCCGAGCTGGACGGCGTCGGCCTGGACGCGGAGTCGCTGGCCAAGCCGGTGCGCGACCTCTCGGGCGGGCAGCGGCGGCGGGTCGCGATCGTCCGCGCCCTGATGGCCGACGCCGACCTGGTGGTCCTGGACGAGCCGTTCAAGGGGCTGGACGCGGATGGCAAGAACGTGCTGACGGCCTACGTCCAGGAACGTCGCGCTGGTCGCACGATGCTCCTGATCACCCATGACCCCGCCGAGGCCGAGTGGTTCGGCGCCCGCGTGGTCGAGCTGACGTGAGACAAGCCCCCCGGCGCTCCGGCGAGAACGCTCGAACACCCTGGGTGACGGTCCTCACCGGGGCGGGCATCTCCACCGGCTCGGGCATCCCGGACTTCCGCGGCCCGAACGGCGTGTGGACGCGCGACCCGCTGGCCGCCCGGCTGCTGGACCACGGCTGGTACCTGGCCGACCCGGCCACCCGACGACGCACGTGGCAGATGTGGCGCGACAGCCCGGTGTGGTGGGCCGAGCCGACGCCTGCGCACCGCAGCCTGGTCGACCTTGAGCACGCCGGCGCGCTGCAGGCCATCTGCACCCAGAACTTCGACGGTCTGCACCAGCGGGCGGGCTCGTCTCCGCAGAAGGTGCTCGAGCTGCACGGCAGTCTCACCGGGTCGCGCTGCCTGACCTGCGGCGCCGCCGAGCCCACCGCCGACATCCTCGCCCGGCTCGACACCGACCCCGACCCGCACTGCGCGCGCTGCGGCGACCCGCTGGCCACCGACGTCGTCATGTTCGGCGAGCCCCTGCCCGGCGACGTGCTCGACGCCGCCGTCGAGGCCGCGGCCACGTGCGAGGTGTTCGTGGCGGTCGGCTCGACGCTCACGGTGCAGCCCGTTGCGAGCCTGACCCAGGTGGCCGCCGACGCCGGCGCGCGCGTGGTCATCGTCAACGCCGAGCCGACGCCGTACGACGAGCTGGCCGACCAGGTGGACCGCCGCCCGATCCAGGAGGCCCTCCCCGAGCTCGTACGGGAGCTGCTGGCCGGTTGACCTCATCACGGCGAGGGGGCTCCCAGCCACCGCGCGGTACCGCGCGATCAGACGACCGCCTCGTTGAGTCCCGTCCGAGGTGCCCGGACCGGTGCGATACTCGCCCGAGCGCCAGTGGGTGCTCACCATCTCCGGCGGTCGTTGTGCCGTCATCATCGGTTGCGCTCATCGTCGCGATCCTTCTCGGGATCCTGTTGCTGGTCGTCCTCGCGTCGCTCCGGTTCATCGGAGCCAGCGAGGTCGGGCTGGTCAACAAGAGACTGGGGCGACGCCTCCGCGGTGACCAGATGGTCGCCTTCCAGGGCGAGGCCGGCTACCAGGCCCGTCTGCTCATGCCCGGGCTCCGGTTCAAGCTGTGGCCGGTGTTCTCGGTGACCAAGCACCCGTGGGTGCAGGTGTCGCCCGGCGAGATCGGCGTGGTCATCTCCCAGCTCGGCGCCCCGCTGCCCGTCGGCGCGAAGAGCGCCCACTACAAGCCGGCTTTCGCCAACTTCACCGACCTGCCCACCTTCTTGAGCGAGGGCGGCCAGAAGGGCATCCAGCGCCCGGTGCTGCCCCCCGGGTCGCTGCTGCCGCTGCACCCGCTGGCGTTCCTCGTGCTCACCGCGAGCCGGATGTACGGCGTCCCGATCTCCCAGGGTGGACGCCACGCAGCACCGACGCTCGCACCCCTCGGCCTGGTTCCCGACCAGCTGCGGGTCGCCCTGGTCGCGCCGCAGGCCGACCAGGGCGTGATCGGCGTCGTCACCACTCTCGAGGGCTACGCGCCGGAGGCCGCTGACATCGCCAGCCGGCTGGGGGGCTTCCAGGACATCACGGCTCTCGAAGCGGCCGACGCGACGGATGCCGAGAAGATCGAGGCGATCCTGTCGAGCAAGAACGGGCTGCACAACTGCTACCAGGACTACCAGGCCTTCCTGGACAACGGTGGACGCATCGGTCTGCAGCACGACCCGTTGCTCTACGGCTCGTACCTGCTCAACCCGTTCCTGGTCAGGGTCGAGCTGGTGCCGATGCTCGTCGTGCGCCAGGGCGAGGTGGGCGTCGTCAAGGCCTACGTCGGTCTGCCGACGGTGGACACCTCCGGTGAGGAGTTCAAGTTCGGCTCGATCGTGCGTCCCGGTCACCGGGGGATCTGGAACGAGCCGCTGCGCACCGGCAAGTACGCGATCAACCCCCGCGTCTACGCCGCGGAGATCGTGCCGACCTCGATCCTGACCCTGAACTGCGCCGACACCACGTCGATCGCACACAACCTCGACGAGGGGCTGAGCCCGATCGACGGCAAGTCCCGTGAGGGCTTCGTCTTCGGGATCGACCTCCAGGTGCAGATCCACGTGCCCGACCTGAAGGCGCCCAAGGTGATCTCCATGGTCGGCACCATGCAGAACCTGGTCAACGAGGTCCTGCAGTCCGCGGTGGGCAACTACTTCCGGAACGCGCTCCAGCAGCTGCCGGCCGTGCAGTTCATCGAGACCCGCGACACCGTGCAGGCGCAGGAGCAGGAGTACATCACCGGCTACCTGAACAAGTACGACGTGGAGACGAGAGGCGTCTACGTCCAGGACGTGATCTTCCCGCCGGAGCTGGTGGCGGTGCTCACCCAGCGCGAGATCGCGAACCAGGAGCTGGTCACGTTCGGGGAGCAGCAGCGCGCGCAGGCGGTGCGGGTCGACCTCGAGCGCGTCCGGGGAACCGCGGACATGCAGAAGGACCTGGCCCGGGCCAGCGTGAACGTCGACATCCAGAAGGCGGCGGCCCAGGCCCGTGCCGCGCAGGCGGAAGGTGAGGCCACCTTCGTGCGGCTGACCGGTCAGGCGGAGGCGGACAAGCGCCGCGCGATCGGCCTCGCCCAGGCCAAGGCGATCGAGGCACTCGGTCTGGCCAAGGCCGCCGGCTACGACGCGCAGGTCGCGGCCATCGGGCAGCAGGCGACTGCCGCCGTCGCCATCGCCGGCGCGGTTGCCGACGGCCACGTCAAGATCGTGCCGGATGTGCTCGTCGAGGGCGGGAACAGCGACGGGGCGATCACCGGACTCGCAGCGTCGCTCACCGGTGCCCTGCGGAACTGGAGCCCCACGCCCACATCGCCGGCGGTCGACGCGACGCCCGTTCCCGACGCCATCACCCCGGACGCCGCCCCGCCCATGATGCTCGCGGGCCCGGACGCGTAGTTCCGCCAGAGGCTGCCCACGTCAGGGTCCACTCAGGGGGTACCTGATGGCGCGAACACCACGAAGCAGGGCACTATCACGGACATGGATCACCGGGCGGCCCTCCGCCGCACCCAGGACAGCGCGTCGCCCGCGCCGTCCGTCGTGGCCGAGGACCTGACCCGCACGTTCGGCCCGGTCACCGCGTTGTCGCAGCTCAGCGTCGAGATGCCCGGGGGCGTCGTCGGCCTGGTGGGCGCGAACGGCGCGGGCAAGACGACGCTCATCCGGATCCTGCTCGGCCTGCTGCCGCCGACGTCCGGCCGGGCGCGGGTGCTGGGCATGGACGCCGCAACGGAGGGCCTGGCCATCCGCCAGATCGTCGGGTACATGCCGGAGAGCGACTGCCTGCCGACGGATGTCTCGGCAACGGAGTTCGTGGTGCACCTGGCGCGGATGTCCGGGCTGCCGTCCGCCGTCGCCCGCGAGCGCACCGCTGACACGCTGCGCCACGTCGGCCTGTACGAGGAGTGCTACCGGCCGATCGGCGGGTACTCCACCGGCATGAAACAGCGGGTGAAGCTCGCCCAAGCGCTCGTGCACGACCCGAAGCTCGTGCTGCTCGACGAGCCGACCAACGGGCTGGACCCGGCCGGTCGCGACGAGATGCTCGGCCTGATCCAGCGGATCAGCTCGGACTTCGACATCTCGGTCGTGGTGACCTCGCACCTGCTCGGTGAGCTGGAGCGGATCGCCGACCACATCGTGGTGATCGAGGCCGGCGTGCTGCAGCGGTCCACCTCAACGGCGGACGCGACCCAGCTCAGCGGCGTCCTGCTGGTGGAGGTCACCGACGGCGCCCCCGAGCTCGTCGCGCGGCTTCGCGCAGCCGGGGCGCAGGTGGCCGACGACGGCGGGGCGCGCACCTTCACCGTCGAGCTCGCCGGGGAGTGGGTGCTGGACGCGGTGCAGGACGGCGCGGCCGACCTCGGCGTCGGACTGGTCCGGATGCAGCGCCGCCGCCACCACCTCACCGAGATCTTCCGACCGGAGCAGGAGGGCGGCCATGTCCGGAGCTGAGCCCGTCCCCTCGGCCGTCCCGTCGGCTGTTCCCGGGCCGTCGACCGCCGCGCCCGCGCCCGCTCCCGCGCCGGACGACGTCATCCACGACATCGGCTTCCGGCACTACGACGGGCAGCGCTTCGGCCGCGGCTGGGTGGTGCGCTCGCTCCTGGTCGAGACCGTGCGCGGGGTGTTCGGGCTCGGCCGCCCGGCACGGGCGAAGGTGATGCCGTGGGCACTGATCGGCATCCTGCTGATCCCCCCGCTGATCATCGCCCTGTCGATCCTGCTGACCGGCGGCGACCAGCTGCCGATCTCGTACACCCAGTACCCGAGCTCCATGCAGCTGGTGATCGCACTGTTCGTCGCCGGCGCGGCGCCGTACTGCGTGTCCCGCGACCTGCGTCACGGGGTGATGCCGCTGTACCTGTCCCGGCCGATGAAGCGCAGCGACTACGTGCTCGCGAAGTTCGCCGGGCTGTCCATCTCCCTGTTCGCCGTCCTGGCGCTGGCCGACACGCTGCTGCTGGTAGGTGCCCTGCTGGCGAAGCTGCCGGTGGGCGACCAGCTCGCCGGGTGGGCCGGTGGCATGGTCATCTCGGCCGTCCTGGCCGTGCTGCTCAGCGGCATCAGCCTGGTGATCGCGGCGTTCACCCCCCGGCGCGGCCTCGGCGTCGCGGCGATCATCACCGCGCTGATGGTGGTCAGCGGGATCGTGGCGATGCTGGTCGCCGTCGCGGACCAGAAGGGGTACCCGACGGCCGCCTCCTACCTGCACGTTCTCGACCCCTTCAGCCTGGTCGACGGGTTCGCCACGCGGCTGCTCGGCGTCGATGCGGCCAACGGCAGCACCTACCCGCAGGCACCACTGGGCGCGGTCGTCTTCGGTCTGGTGATCGTCGGCGTGATCGGGGCGTGCCTGGGCATCCTGGTCCGCCGGTACCGGAAGGTCGGTGTCGTGTGAGCACCCTGGTCCTGGACAGCGTCTCCCGCTGGTACGGCAACGTCGTCGCGGCCAACGACGTGACGATGACGATCGGCCCGGGCATCACCGGGCTGCTCGGCCCGAACGGTGCGGGCAAGTCGACCCTGATCGCGATGATGGGCGGGTTCCTGGCCCCCTCAGCCGGGTCGGTGACCCTCGACGGCGCTCCGGTGTGGCGTCACCCGGAGATCTACCGCGCCATCGGCCTGGTCCCGGAGACGGAGGCCATGTACGACATGGTCACCGGCTGGCAGTTCGTCGTCGCGAACGCGCGGCTGCACCGCCTCCCCGATCCAGAGGGCGCCGCCAGGGCGGCCCTGGAGACCGTGGAGATGATGGACGCGAAGGACCGCGACATCGCCACCTACTCCAAGGGCATGAAGCAGCGGGTCAAGATGGCCACCGCCCTGGTGCACGACCCATCGGTCCTGCTGCTGGACGAGCCGTTCAACGGCATGGACCCGCGGCAACGGCTGCACCTGATGGACCTGCTGCGCCGACTCGGCGAGGAGGGTCGCACGGTTCTGTTCAGCAGCCACATCCTCGAGGAGGTCGAGGAGATCGCCGGCACGATCGAGGTGCTCGTGGCCGGACGGCACGCCGCGTCCGGGGACTTCCGCCGGATCAGGCGGTTGATGACCGAGCGGCCGCACCAGTACACGATCAGCTCGAGCGACGACCGTCGGCTCGCGGCGGCGATCATCGCCGACGGGTCCGCCGACACGGTGGACCTGAGCGCGGGGAACCTCGCCGTGCAGGCCCCGGACTTCGGACGGTTCGTGCACGCCCTGCCCAGGCTGGCCCGTGACAGCGGGGTCCGGTTGTTCGAGGTCTCCCCGGCGGACGAGTCCCTGGAGAGCGTCTTCACCTACCTGGTGGCCCGATGAACGCCGTCGTGATGGGCCTGACCCTCCGTGGCCTGCTGGGCCGGCGCCGGTCGCTGCTGCTCGTGATCCTGCCCGTCCTCCTGCTGCTGCTGGCGGCTCTGATCCGCTGGGCCTCGGGCGGCGAGGTGCGCAGCAGCGTGCACCTGACGAACGAGTTCGCGCTGGGCACGCTCCTGCCGCTGATGTGCCTGCTGATCGGCACCGGGGTGATCGGGTCGGAGATCGACGACGGCTCGATCGTCTATCTGCTCGCCAAGCCCGTCCCGCGACGCACCATCCTCTGGTCGAAGCTGGTCATCGCCTGGGCCGCTGCCCTGGTCTTCGCCGTGCTTCCGATCGTCGCCGCGATCGAGATCGCCGGGGACGACGGCGGGCGCCTTGGCGCCGCGTACGGCGTCGCCGCCGCCCTTGCGGCCATCGCCTACACCGCGATCTTCGTGGCCCTCTCGGTCGTCACCCGGAACGCGGTGATCATCGGCCTGCTCTACGCCCTGCTCTGGGAGACCGTGCTCGGCGGCTACGTGCCCGGGGTGCGCAACGTCAGCGTGCGGCAGTGGGCGCTGGCCGCCGCCGAGCGCATCCTCGGCGACCGGGCGACCGTGTGGGGTGTCACCTCGGAGGTCAGCCTCACGGCGGCTCTGGCGCTGCTCGCGTTCGCGACGATCGGAGCGGTCGTGCTCGCCGTGCGACGGCTGCAGACCTTGCGGCTCACCAGCGCCGACTGAGCGTCCGTGACAACGGCGCTCGCCGAGACCCGGCAACCCGGGCAGCGCCCGGTCGAGCAATGGAGCGCGCCATGAACGAGGACGGTTACCACGAGGCGGCCTACCAGCTCGGCTACGCAACGACCGCTCTCGTCATGGTGGGCCTCGTCGTGTGAGGCATCGTCGCGTTGAGCCGCCGGAACTGGTCTGCATCGCCCGGCCAACGCCTCGCACGCAACCCCCAGGCTGACCTCGCGCTCCTGGCCCGTTGCGTGACGCTGCACACCGCACCCGAGCACGCGTTGACCCTGGTCTCCGCAGTCCTGGCTGCGGGCGGTCGCTTCGCGCCGGTCCCCGCGCCGACCCCGACCTGGTTGCTCGATGGCGGGCGTCCGGTCGTGGCTCTCGCCCCGACGCCGGCCGGCTCCGTTCTGGTGGTGCGCGAGATCGTCGTCCCGCTGCCCTCGCCGGAGGGCGCCATGGTGTGGGAGTGGGTCCTCGCGCAGGCCGAGCAGGCGACCGTGCGGGGCGGGGTGTAGACCTCACGCTCCGAGCAGCGCTTCGTCCAGACCCAGGTGATCGACGCGCACACCTCGATCTGGTCGGCTACCTGAGGGACCCGTACCCGACCAGGGCCGGCCCGCGCACGCGACGACGCACGGTTGCCCGGGCGGTGGCGCCGGTGGCCTGGGTGGCTAGACCGACGAGGGCACCGAGTGCGCCAGCAGGGCAGCCACGACGAGCCGCAACGCGGCTTCGCCGACCTCTGACCCGCCGGACGGCTCCCGATCAGCGACCACCGTGCCGTGCCGACGCCGGGTGGTCACCCAGCCACCCGCCTCCAGCTCCCGGTACGCCCGCGCGATAGTGCCGGTCGCGATGCCCAGGTCGGCGGCGAGCACTCGGACGGTAGGGAGCCGGTCACCGGCTCGCAGTCGGCCGGTGGTGACCGCGGCGGCGACCTGCGCGCGGATCTGCTCGTAGTGCGGGACCCCGCTCTCCAGATCCACCCGCAGGGTCTGGGCCGCGCACGCGGGCGAACTCGTCGAGCTCGTCCTCCCAGGACACCGGTCCTCCGCTCAGCCGCTACGCACCATCCTTGCGCGCTGAGACGTGCGAGGGGCTCGGATCGTTGGGGGTCGGCTCGGACGACGCCGCGCGGTCGTCCGGGGCGCCGTCAGGGCCGGCGGGCACTGACCATGGTCAGGACGAACCACGGCCCGCCATACCAGACCCGCCACCCGAGGGGCCGAACCATGACGTCCAGCGTGCCGGCCTCGTGCAGCGTGGCCACGTACTCGTCGGTGTGCAGGGCATCGGCCAGGAGCAGCCGGCCGCCGGGGCTCAGCACGCGCAACGCCTCAGTCACCGCGGTGCGGCGGTCGTCGGCCCCGGGGATGTTGTGCACAGCCAGGTTGGAGACGACACGGTCGAAGCTGGCATCGTCGAACGGCAGGGCGCGCATGTCGCCCGTGACCAGGTCGATCCGGTCGGTCAGGCCTTCGACGTCGACGTTGCGCCGGGTGGCGGCCTCGGTGCTCCCGGACTGGTCCTTTGCCTGCCACACGTCGAGGCCGATGGCCTGGCCGGTGGTCAGCCGGCGGGCGACCGTCAGCAGCACGGCGCCCCGTCCGCAACCCAGGTCGAGCACCTGCTCGGCCCCGGTCAGGTTGAGCGCATCGACCTCGCGCGCCCAGACCACGAACTTGCCGCGCAGCGTGGCGTACAGGTAGGTGCCGGCTTGGAACCCCTCGAACAGGGCGCCAAGGAGCAGCAGCCAACCGACCCGTCTCCTCGCGGCCAAGGCCGCGGTAGCGCCGACGAGCAAGCCAGACGTCGCGAGCACGAGGACGGCAACCCGAGCCGGTCCGTCGACGCCCTAGCGGGCTCGCTCTCCGGTTCTTCGGCTGCCGGTCATCTCCGCCTCCGCTGGTCGGTGCGGCCGTTCGTCAGGCACCCGCGCTACACGCCGATCGGATACGCCACGTACGCCAGGTGCTTGCTGTCCGGCGACCAGCTCGGCACGTTCATCGTGCCCTGGCCACCGAACACCTCGACCAGGTCGTGGACGGTGCCGTCATGCTCCAGGATCCGGATCTTGACGGCCACGTCGGCAGGGTGCCCGAGGGTCCCCTTGGGGAAGCTCACGTAGGCGAGGCAGGCACCGTCCGGCGACGGGTGCGGGAACCAGTTGATCCGCTTGTCGTCGGTGAGCTGCTCGAGCACCACACGGTCCGTGGCGATCCGGAACAGCTGAGCGTGCCCGGGCTTCTTCGACGTCCGCTCGGAGTTGAAGTAGATCCACTCGCCGTCCGGGCTGAACTCCGCGCCGTCGTCGGTGAACGGGTCATCGGTGATCCGGACGTCCTCGCCACCGGCGGCCGGGATGGTGAACACATCGGTGATCACGCGGCCGTCCTTCTTGTTCTTCAGGCCGATGTAGGCGAGCGTCTCGCCGTCGGGCGACACCCCGTGCAGGTAGTGCTTGAAGCGCTGGCCGTGATCGTTGGACACCCGACGCGGGGCGCCGCCGGTGAACGGCACCGCGTAGATGTGGCCGTCGTCGGCCGACACGTACACGGTCTGCCCGTCGGGGCTGAGCACGTGGTCGTTGTTGATCGGCGGGACGCCGCCCAGGTGGACCTCTTCGGGTTCGCCACCGGCCTCGGCCGCGATCCGGAAGAGCTTGCCGTCCCCGTTCACGACGAGCCACTTGCCGTCGCTGCTCCAGTTGGGCGCCTCGAACAGCAACGTCGACGACGAATGGACCAGCCGGCTCTCGCCGGTCTCGGCATCGATGACGAAGAGCTCGGCGCGCTGGCCGGGCCTGAGCGTGCGTGGCATGAGACCTGCTCCTGACGGCTGTCCGGAAGGACCGTGGGGTTACTCCCTGAGCCTAAGACCCCAGCCGGATCCTGCAGCCGGGACACCTGTCCACCTGATCGCCGGCGAGGGCAGACGAGAGCTGTCAGCCCTCGAGGTGGGAGGCGATCCGGGCCAGCAGGTAAGCCCCCGCGAGCTGCCGTCGTCGATCGAGTCGTCCGGCAGCGTCTGCGCCTCGTCCCAGGCCGCCCGGGCGTCGTCCGGCCCGGCGAGCGCCTGGTACATCAGCAGGTAGTCACCGAACTGCACCC
Source organism: Actinomycetales bacterium (assembly GCA_038204895.1). Taxonomy (GTDB): domain Bacteria; phylum Actinomycetota; class Actinomycetes; order Actinomycetales; family Cellulomonadaceae; genus Actinotalea. The sequence goes on from JBBRCL010000004.1 coordinate 25,516, forward strand.
CGAACCCGCCCGGCGCGGCCTCGGCGATCGAGGCCCGCATCCGCTCGGGGTCGATGGCGAGGTAGTCGGCGAACGGACCCATCGGGATCAGCAGGATGCCGAGCAGGGCGCTCGGCTCCGCGCTGAACCAGGTCGCGTAGTCCCGCTTCCCGCCCCAGTTGAGTGTCGCGATGGTGTGCTCGTACCCCTGGTAGACCGGGTCCTCGAGGTCGAGGTCGGTCCAGTAGGCGGCCGCTGCCGCCGCCTCGGTGGGCCTCGACGACGGCGCGGGCCGGTTGGCCCGGGGCAACGGTCGGCGCGCTCACCCCCGGAGGATTTCACGACCCGGCGTGTGGCGGTGCAGCCCCCACGGGGCGAGCTGACGGGGAGTCGCCCGCCAGCGGGACGTCCACCGCGATCTCCCTGCCGAGCACGACGCCCTGGCGAAGCCCGAGCACGTGCCCGCTCCAGAAGCTGCCCGGGTCGTACCCGCTGACCCGGCGCTCACCGGTCAACAACCCCATCTCCTCGAACGTGATCGCCACGATCTCCGCGCAGTACGCCATCTCCGGGTCCTCGGGCTCGGTCGCGTCCTGACCGAACCGCGGCGTGTGGCCCCACAGCCACCGCAGGGCGAGCCGGGTGGTGGGCGGGAAGGGCGTGCCGTCGAGACGCGCGATGGTCTCCAGCACCGCGTCCTCCATCTCGCGGGTGACCGGGTGGTCCAGCTGGCGCAGCCAGGCCCTCTGCCCGTAACGGTGCGCCCACTGGGTGACGGCGGAGCGCAGGTCGTGCAGCTGCGCCCCGCGCTGGTGCGCGCCCGACCACAGGTCCTCCAGGGACCGGCCCAGCTCGGCGTGCCACATCAGGGGCGGCAGGTCGTCGATCACCACCGCCATGCCCACGTGGTTGACCGGGCTGTTGGTCGACACCTGGATGGCACGGTCGGCGATCTTGCGGCCGCGGAACAGCCAGAGATCGCCGGTCCGCGTCGCGTCGAGAGCCTCGTCCAGCCCGATCCGGGTCGCCAGCACGTCTGTAGCCTAGGCAGGTGCGGTGGTGGAAAGTACTCGGAGTCGCGGCGTTCGCCGGCGTCGCCGCGGGTGGCGTGCTGATCGCCCGGGACGAGCGACGTCGTCTGGCGTACACGCCCGGGGAGATCCGCGAGCGCCTGCACGAGCGCCTCGAGGAGGCATCGGCGTCCGCCGCCCCGTCCGACGACGCCCGGCGCCCGCCCGCGTCCGCCTAGCGCCTCCCGCCCGGCAGACCCCCGGCACGCGCCGCGGCCGCCACCAGATCCGGCCCGGGCGGCAACCCCAGCTCGCGCTCCAGGAGCGCTCGGCACAGCCGGAACTGGCGGAGCGCCTCGCCGCGGTTCCCCGCCCCGACGTGCGCGTCGATCAGCACCCGGTGTGCCGACTCGCGCAGCGGCTCGGCCGCGACCACGTACAGGGCGGCCTCGATCGCCCGGTGCCACCGACCGGCCTCCAGCAGGGTCTGGGCCATCTGCTCCATCCCCTCCAGGCAGACCTGGCGCAGCCGTTCGCGCTCCACCACCACCCAGTCGTCGTACCAGCCCGGCAGCAGCTCGCCGCTGAGCACCTCGGGCGCCACCGGGCTGCCGCCGACCAGCTGGGTGTGCGCGGCGTCGGCGGCCTCGAGTGCATCCACCGAGACGTCTGACAGGGCCAGCCGCGACCGGCTCGCCCGGATCACCGCCACCCCTGCTCCACCGCGACCGGTGTTGGCCCGCCAGATCGCCGACCGTAGGCAGGCGCCGGCGCGCTCCTCGGTCCGGTCCCCCCACAGCACCCCGGCCACGTGCGACCGCACCAGGGGCCGTGCCTGGAGGGCGAGGAAGGCGACCAGTCGGGCGGCCGCCGGCGGCAGGTCCCACGCCTGGCCGTCGACGGTCAGCTCGAAGCCGCCCAGCAGCCGCAGTCGTGCAGCACTGCCAGCCCCGGGCGTCGGGACCACTCCGGACCGCGACACCGCGGGACGTTCGTCGACAAGGGACATAGGGGAAGACTCGGCCTGGGCCGTCTCAAATGCGTCACGACGGCGTCACACCCGCGAGGTCTCTGAGCCACCGGCCCACTTCGGCCTCGATCCACTCCACCCCGGCGACGGCCCACACCCGCTGCTCCGGGTCCGTGCAGGTTGACCAGCGCAGGCGTGCGACTACCTCCCCGTCCTGCACCCAGGCCCGCACCAGCAGCACGCCGGATGGCCCCGCGCCGTCGTCCACGAACGGGAAGATAGGCGGCGCCTGTCCCCGTACAGACACCGGTGCGTCACCGACCGCGATGCCACTGCGCCCGCAGCGGCCGCACGGCGACGGTACGGCGACACGAAGGTGACGCAGCGATCACGGCCCCGGCAGACGATGACGGCCCAACCAGACCGCGTCCACCGGGGGGCACGATGATCCGCGAGGTCTCCGAGACCCTCGTCGACGTCATCCATCAGGCCACGCCCGACATCGGCGCCGCCTGGGCGATCCTGTCGTCGCTGTCGGCCGCCGACACCGACCCGGCCACGATGCACCTCGCCGTCGCGCTCTACGCGGTCGAGGAGCACCCGCACCTGCGCAACCGGCCTCTGGTCAGCTCTCCGGCCGGGTACGTGCGACAGCCCCTCGCGCTGCGCCTGCACTACCTGATGACGTACATCGGCGCGCACGACGAGGCCCAGTCCCGGCTGGCCCGGGTGATCGCCGTCTTCCACACCACGCCGATCATCGGCCAGCCGCAGATGCCGCCCGCCCTGGCGGCCGAGGTCCAGACCATCACCGTCAGGCTGACCACTACGACCGCCGACGAGCGCAACCAGATCTGGGGCGCGTTGGGCCGCTCGGCCCGGCTCGCGCTGTTCTACCAGGTCGACGTCGCGCCGGTGGACCTGATCACCCACGACGGCGCCGGCACCATCGAGGCGCACCGCATCGACTACGTGGGTGTGTCGTGACCGTGATCGCCACGACCACCGTGCGCCTGGCCAACCGGGTGCGGATGCGGCACACGTCCACCGGCCGGACGATCCCGGTCGCTGCCCGGTTGGACGCGGTGCCCTACGGCTGGTCCCTGCGGGTGCGCGGCGACGAGGCCATCGTCTCCGTGCGCGACGGCGCCCCCATCCCCACCACGGCACCCACCCTCACCCTCACGGTGGCCGAGCCCCGGCTGGCCCTGCTGGTCGGGACGCCGAGCCTGAGCACCGGCCTGGTCGCGGCGGACATCACTCTCGACGTCGCGCCCGTGCCGATGGCGCTCGCGGTCGAGCTCACCACGCCCAGCACGGGCGCCCCCCGCACCGGCCGCACGGTCACCGCGCGTGCCACCTCGGGCCCCAACCCACGGCCCACCGTCCCGCTCCCGGAGGCAGCTCCGGGGGTCTACCGCTCCGGCCCGTTCCTGTGGACCGCCGCGTTCACGCCGCTCGACCTGCTGGTCGGCGGCGTCCTGCTGCGCCAGCTCACCGTGGACTTCGCCACGGCCGAGACCCGCGTCCGACTCGTCGACACCACCTGACTCACGACCCAAGGAGGGCCCCGTGACGTACCAATCGCCAGGCGTCTACATCGAAGAGGTCCCCTCGGGGCCGCAACCGATCGCCGCCGCATCCACGAGCGTCGTCGCCGTCATCGGCAACCTGCGCAAGGGGCCGGTCATGACGCCGACACGCGTCACCGGCTGGTCGGACTTCGTGCGCACCTTCGGGGCCGCCCATGCCGGCGGCTACTCAGCGGAGGCGGTCTACGGGTTCTTCGAGAACGGGGGCCCAGCAGCCTGGGTGGTGCGGGTCGACCCGTCGATCGGCGCCGCGTGGGAGATCCGTGACAGCACGCCCGCGCTGTCCTTCGAGGCACGTGCGACATCCCCCGGCACATGGGCCAACGGCGTCTCGCTCACCGTGGCGCCAGACTTCTCCGGCGGGGCCGGGAGCATGGCGCGCGCCGGCGTCGCGGCGGCCGTCGTCGTGCCGGCCGGCACCATCGACGTCCCGGTGACCAGCTCCGGAGGCCTGTCCGCCGGGGACGCCGTCGCGCTGCTCGACGGCGCCGGGACCGCCGTGAACGCCACGGTCAACACCGTCAGCGAGGCCAAGCTGAACGTGACGTCGACGGCCGCGATCACCCTCGCCGAAGGCGACGTGGTCGCCGCCCGGACAGGGGTGCTGGACACGATCCAGCTCGCGGCCGGGTCCGGGATCAAGCCGGGTGACCTGCTGGTCGCCCGGAAGGCCGACGGCTCGCGCACGACGGCGCTGGTGGCAACGGTCGTCCGGTCCGGTCCGCGGATGACGGTCACGCTCACCGCGCCGCTCGGCGCAGCGCTGCCGGGGGCCGGGATGGCCCGGCGGTTCGCCCGGTTCCGCGGCGCGATCGCCGGTGGCGCGTCGACCTTCTCCCTGGGCCAGGTGACCTGGCAGGTGCACTCCTCGCTCGTGCCGATCAACGCGGACAGCCAGATGGCGAACGCCCGAGCCACCGTCTCCACCGGCGCGGTCGCCGCGTTCAGCGGCTCGAGCTTCGCGATGCCCGGTGGCCAGAACGCCCCGGCCGGCACCGTCGACATCGACGCCCAGGTGCGGGTCGCCGTCTACACCGAGGCGATCGACTTCACGCCCGCGACGGTCGCCGACGTGCTGGGCAGGTTCAGCTTCCTGCCGGTGAACACCGCGATCCGCCTGACCAACGGCGCGCAGACCACGACCGTCACCCGGACCGGTGCCGCCACCGCGACGACCGCCGGGAGCGCCCTGCCGCAGGCCTTCACCACGGCCACCTTCGTGCTGCCGACCAACGCCTCGAACGGCGTGGTCGTCCAGTGCGCGGTGCCACCCGCCGTCGGGGAGTTCGTCGACTTCGGCGGGCCGCGGCTGCGGATCACCGGCGTCGACAACCCCACCGGCTCCGTCTACGTGCTGAACTTCACCAAGACCGACAACATCTCGGCCGCGACCATCGCGGCCGACCCCGGCCGGTTCCCGCTGATGGCGTACACGTCGACGGCGTTCTTCCCGATGCGGTTCTCCATCACCGTCGCGGAGAACGGGGCGACCGTCGAGTCCTTCACCGGGCTCGCCCTCGACCCGACCCACCCCCAGTACTTCGCGCGGGACGGCGTGCTGAACGGCACGTCGGCCTACCTGACGGTCTCGCCCCGCGCTGGAGGGGCACCGGCCATCAGCGAGACGTCGACGCCCGCCTTCGCGGTCTCCACCCAGGCCGGGGTGGACAAGGTGCCGACCGGGGCCGACTACAAGGCCGGCCTGCTGGCCCTGGAGACCGAGCAGGAGCCAGCCATGCTGATCTGCCCGGACACCGTGACCTTCACCGACCCGCTGCTGCAGGCCGACCTGGTCGGGGCGATGGTGAGCCACTGCGAGGCGTTCCGGCGGTTCGCGATCGTCGACGCACCGGACCTGGCGTCCGACACCGACCTGCTGGACTGGCGCAACACGAACCTGTCCAGCACCTACGCCGCCCTCTACGCCCCGCACGTCGCGGTCGTCACGATCGACCCCGACTCCACCGACCGGTTCCGCACCGTCCCGCCGTCGGGCTTCGTCGCGGGGGTGTTCGCCCGGACCGACCGCGAGCGCGGCGTGCACAAGGCACCGGGCAACGAGCGGGTGTCCGGCATCGTCGGGCTGTCGCAGAACTACACCCAGCGGCGCCAGGACCTGCTCAACCCGGGGTCGGTGAACCTGATCCGGGCCTTCCCCGGCCGGGGCACCCGGATCTGGGGCGCCCGCAACGCGACCGACGACGTCACGTGGCGCTACGTCAACGTGCGCCGGCTGTTCAACTTCGTCGAGAACTCGGTCGAGCGCGGAACCCAGTGGGTGGTGTTCGAGCCCAACACCGCCTCCACCTGGATCCGGATCAAGGTCTCGCTGGAGAACTTCCTGGACCAGCTGTGGCGGTCCGGCGCGCTGGCGGGCACCTCCCCCGAGCAGGCGTACCGGGTGCGGGTGGGGCTGGGCGAAACCATGACCGAGACCGACATCGACCTCGGCCTGGTGGTCACGGAGGTCGCGATCGCGCCCGCCAAGCCGGCCGAGTTCGTGGTCTTCCGCTTCAGCCACAAGCGGCTGTCCGAGTAGCGCCCACCACCAAGGAGCACGCACATGAGTCCTGCCACAACGCTCTACCCGCTGACCACCCTGCACTTCGAGGTCAGCTGGGGCGACTCCCAGAACACCTCGAACTTCTCCGAGGTGAGCGGCCTGACGATGGAGTCGGAGGTCGTCGAGTACCGCGGCGGCGCCGACAAGGCCCTGTCGGTGCGCAAGCAGCCGGGGCTGAAGAAGTTCAGCAACGTGACCCTCAAGCGCGGCATCGTGCCGGCCGAGGCCGGCAACGGGCTGTTCGACTGGTACAACTCGATCACCGCCGGCAGCGTCGCCCGACGGGACGTCACGGTGAGCCTCCTCAACGAGGAGCGCGCGCCCGTCATGACGTGGAAGATCCAGTCCGCGTGGCCGGTCAAGATCGAAGGTCCGGGGCTGAAGTCCACCGGAACCGAGATCGCGCTGGAGTCGGTCGAGTTCGCGTGCGAGAGCATCGCGATCGAGGTGCCGTGACCGATGCTGCCCGACGCCGCCCTCTTCGCACCGCCGTTCCTCGGCGCGCACTTCGTGCTCGCCGTCGACGGGCTGATGTCGGTGAGCTTCTCCAAGTGCTCCGGCCTGGCCGGTGAGGTGGGCGTCGAGGAGTACCCCGAGGGTGGCGAGAACCGCTTCGCGCACCGGCTGCCGACCCGCGCCTCGTTCCCCAACCTGGTGCTCACCCAGGGGGCGGGGCCGTCGGCCGAGCTGTGGAACTGGTTCTTCGAGTACCACGTGAGCGGGATGGTGGCGCCCCGCGACGGTCAGGTGACTCTCATGTCGACCGTCGCGGGGGTTCTGGTGCCGGTGCGCGTGTGGGGGTTCCGCCGGGGCTGGCCGGTCAAGCTGACCGGCCCGGAGCTCGACGCCCAGGCCGGGGCCGTCGCGGTGGAGTCGGTGGAGATCGCGCACCACGGTCTGCACCTGGCCAAGGTGGCGGCGACATGGCCGTCGTGATCTCCGAGATCGTCACCGAGGTGGTCCTCACCCCCGAGGCCACGGATCAGCAGGCGCCCGCGACGGAGAGCGAGGACGCGATGGACGTCATCGTGCGCCGGGCGACCGAACGCGTCGTCGAGCTGCTGCGCCGAGAGTGGGACCGCTGATGCTCGACGCCGCCCAGCTGACCAAGCTGACCATCGAGCCCTACCGGGACCAGGAGTTCACCGAGCCGGCCGGCCCGCCGTGGCGTGCCCTGCTCAACCCCACCGAGCTGGCCTTCTCTCGCAAGAACACCTACTCCGCGACACCGTCGGCGGGCTCGTCCGCACCCCAGCAGTCCTACGGCGGCGGGGAGCCGGACCAGGTGCAGATCGACCTGCTGCTGGACGGCACCGGAGTGATCGAGAGCGACACCACCGTCGGCAAGAAGCTCGACGCGCTGCTGGCCCTGACCGAGTTCCAGGCCGACACCCACCAGCCGTACTACGTGCACGCCTACTGGGGCCGGTTCGACTTCCGGGGCGTGCTCACCCAGGTGGACGTAACCTACAAGCTGTTCGACCGGGACGGCGAACCGCTGCGGGCCACCGTCAAGCTCACCCTCAAGGAGGTCGTCGCCCCGCAGGAGATCGCCGCGGAGGAGCGCCGCGAGTCTCCTGACCTGTACCAGACCTGGCTGGTCGCCGAGGGCGAGCGCCTCGACGCCATCGCACAACGGGTCTACGGCGACCCCGCGTTCTGGCGACCGTTGGCCACCGCCAACGGGCTGCGCAACCCCGGTGGGATCGTCGCCGGCCAGACCCTGCTGCTGCCGCCGAAGGACAAGGTCCGATGAGCCGGTACGGGACCACCGCGACGCCCGACCGGCCCGAGTTCGAGGTGCGCGTCGCGGGCACCGCCGTCCAGCCCCTGGTGCAGCGCGACGTGGTGGAGATCGACGTGGCCGAGGAGGTCGGGCGGCACGGAAGGCTCAGCCTGCTGGTGCAGAACTGGGACCCGGACACCCGGACCGTGCGGCACAGCGACAGCGGGCCGTTCGCGCCGGGGGCGTCGGTCGAGGTGCTGATCGGCTACCACAGCCAGCTGACCTCGGTGTTCGCCGGTGCCATCGCCTCGGTCACCACCCACTTCCCCAGCGACCGGCGCAGCGACTGGGACCTCCTCACCGGGCGCGCCGAGCAGCTGGGCTGGGTCACCTACGTGCGCGGGGAATCGCTGGTCTTCCGGCCGCCCGCCGCGAAGGCCAACCCCCTGGCGCTGGAGTACGGGCTCAACATCACCGAGGTGCACCTGACCCAGGACCTGACCCACGCGGTGGACTCGGTGGTCGCAGCCGGCTGGGACGTCGACGCGCTGGAGGCCATCGAGTCCGAGGCCGGCCCGTCCCAGGTCGGAATCGACATCGGCGACCGCCAGGACCACGGCGCGGCGCTCGGCGACGCCGGCTGGCCGCTGCGCGCCGAGCGTGCCGCCCAGCCGGCGCTCGCCGCCGCCGACCACGCGGACGCGGTGGCCACCGGTCGGCAGCGCACCACCGCGCTCGGGCACTACCACGGCTACGGGTCGATCGTCGGCAACCCGGCACTGCGCTGCGACGGCTGGCTGACCGTCGCCGGCGTCGGGGACCGGATGTCCGGGCCGCACTACGTGACCGCCGCCCGGCACCGGCTGTCTGCCGCTGGGTACCGGACCGAGTTCCAGGTCGGCCGGCCGCCGCTGCTGGCGCCGCCGACGCCCGCCACCGCCCGCCCGGACCGGCTCACCGTCGCCGTCGTCGAATCGCTCGAGGACCCGGCCGGGATGAACCGGGTGCGGGTGCGGCTGCCGTGGCGCGGGGAGACCGGCGACGGCGTCTGGGCCCGGCTGGTCACCCTCGACGCGGGCGACGGGTACGGCACGGTCTTCGTGCCCGACGTCGGCCAGGAGGTGCTGGTCGGCACCCTGGACGGCGATGCCTCGACGCCCGTCGTGCTCGGGTCGATGTTCAACGGCGCCCAGGCCGCGCCGGTCACGGTGAGCGACGACGCCAACCCGGTGCGCGCCATCGTCACCCCGGAGGGCCACCGCATCACCCTCGAGGACGGGGACGCCTCGGCAGTGACCATCGAGACTCCTGCCGGGAACCAGCTCAAGCTGGCCGAGGCCGACTCCGCGGTGACGCTCACCCACGGCGACAGCGGCAACACGATCACCCTGTCCGCCGACGGGATCGAGCTGAACGCCGCCCAGGGCGACATCGTGCTCAAGGCCGCCTCGGGGAAGGTCACCTTCGACGGAACCGGCATCGAGGGCACGTCCTCCGGCCCGTCCAAGCTCGAGAGCTCGGCCACCTTCGACCTCAAGGCGTCCGCGACCCTCGGGCTCAAGGGCGCCCTCGTCAACATCAACTAGCCAGCCAGGAGGGCCGATGCCAGGCGCCGCGAGGGTCGGGGACTCGACGGTTCACGGTGGGACCGTCGTCGGTCCCGGCGTGGCGACCGTGCTGATCGGTGGCATGCCGGCCGCCGTCGTCGGTGACATGCACGCCTGCCCCATCCCGCCGCCGTCGCACATCCCGGCCTCGCCGTTCGTCGCCGGGTCCGCCACCGTGATGATCAGCGGCCGACCCGCCCTGCGCGCCTCGGACAGCTGCGGGTGCGGGGCGAGCGTCCCGGTCGGCTGCCCGACGGTGGTGATCGCATGACCTACGCCGACCAGCCCCAGCTGGGGCGAGGGTGGGCCTTCCCGCCGCGTTGGGACGTCGTCGAGACCGAGGACGGCGCGACCGCCGGGCTCGCGGTGAACGAGGGCGTCGAGCACGTGCAGGAGGCCATGCGGGTGCTCCTGCGGACCGGGGTGGGCGCCCGGCTGATGCGGCCCGGGCTCGGCGTCGGCGTCGACCGGTACGTGTTCGAGCCACGCACCACCGACGTCTGCTACCGGCTCGCGCACGACGTCGAGCGGGCCCTGCTGCTGTGGGAGCCACGGATCATGGTCGACGCGGTGCAGGCCGTTCCGGCCGGGGACGCGGAGGACCGGATCGACATCCAGATCGACTACCGGGTGGACCGGCACAGCCGGCCCTCGAACCTGGTCCTGCCGTTCTTCCTGCAGGAGCCGTCATGAGCCGGCGACCCGAGGACGTCCGGGCAGCGATGGCAACGGCCGCCGGGCTGGTCGCCTTCGACGCCGGCCGCACCTGGCGCGACGTCCTGTTCACCGGTGAGGCCGAGGACGAGCTCTCGCTGCCGGGCGACCCGGACCGCGCCCTGCTGGCCGCGGTCACCGAGGAGTACCCCGCGCTCGACGAGCACGGCGACACGCTGCCCGAGCGTGCCCACCTGGACTGGCTCGAGCGCATCCTGGCGATCCCTCGGCTGCCGGTGGTGCCGGACACCGTCGTCGCGCACGCCACCATCGACCCCAAGCTGGCGCCGGCGGTCATCGCCAAGGGCACGGTGCTGCGCGGCGGCAAGGACGCCTTCGGGGCCGAGCGCCGCTACGCGACCACCGACGCGCTCACCGCACACGGGGCCACCGTCACGGCCGTCCGGAGCCTGGTGCCGGGCGGTCACGCGACCGGCCTGCCCGGGTTGATCGACGAGGCCGCGCCGTACCCGCTCGTGCCGGCGGGCGGGACCAGCGCCCCGCACACGCTGCGGCTGCACAGCCCCGTGCTCGCGTTCGACGGCGGCACGATGAGCGTCCGGGTCACGTTCGACGGCGCGGCCTCAGCGGCCGGGCTGGCGCCCGCGGAGTGGCGCTACCCGAGGATGGACGGGACCGTCGGCGTCGCCGGCACGGGCTCCGTCTCGGGCAACCAGGTCACCCTCGTCCTGGCGGTCGGCTGCGGCGTCGCGACCGGCGCCCCGTGGCTGGAGGCGAGCATCCCGGCCGACCGGACCCTGCCCGCCTCGCTGTCGTTCACCCAGGCCCGGCTGCAGGTCACCGGCCGGTCGCCGGTGGTGCCCCAGGCCGCCTACCTCAACGACGGCGCCGTCGACGTGACCAAGGAGTTCCAGCCGTTCGGCGCCGCCGCCAAGCGCGGTGACGCGCTCTACCTGCGCAGCGACGAGGCGTTCAGCAAACCGCTGGCCTCGATCACGGTGGCCATCCAGGTCGTGGAGGAGGGCGGGGCCGTCCTGTCCTCGTCGGCCGGCGGGAGCGGGATCCCCGACTACATCGTCAACGACATCGCCTACCAGATGAGCTACATCCAGGGGGCCTGGTCATCGGGCATCTCCGACGACGTCCAGGACGCGATCGATCACGTCACCAGCTGGGTCAGCACCGACCCGACTCCCCGGGTCGCGTGGCAGCGCCGGGTGGACGGGGAGTGGCAGACCTTCAAGGAGGTCGGCGCCCAGCTCACCGGCTTCGCCGGCGCGACGGTGAGCGGCGCTGTCTGCTCCGAGCGGGCGGTCATCGGCGGCGAGCCGGGCCACCTGGTTCGCGCCTTCCTCGCCGAGGGCGACTTCGGCTGGACCGCCTACCAGGCGGCGGTGGCCGCCTTCGCCACCGACGCGGTCGCCCACGGGACCCCCACCATGCCGGTGCCGCCGACGCCGCCGGTCGTCTCGCGCGTGACGTTGTCGTACACGACCGCCCCGGTCGCCGCGACCCGGATCGAGTCGGTCAACGGGTGGGCCCACACGGTCAAGAGCGGCTCGGCGACGTTCTTCCCGTTCACCCGCACCGTCTCGGCCGGCGGGGACACCGGCATGGTGGCGCTCGGCGTCGACCTGCCGGACACCGCCATCGGGTCGAGCGTGTCGGTGTACCTCGAGGTGGAGTCGGCCTCCCCCTGCGGCTCAAGCCCCGACCCGGAGGGCACCCGGTGGGAGTGGTGGGACGGCGCCGGGTGGCGGCCGCTGCCCGTCGCGGACGGCTCGCGGCTGCTCCGGGAGTCCGGCCTGCTCCGCTTCACCGCGCCGACGGGCTGGGCCGTGGGGTGTGCGGCGACGGGCGCGGCGAGCGGCCGCTGGGTGCGGCTGGTGACCAGCGCGCCCGACCGGATCGGGGTGGTCACCTCGGTGACGCCCGACGCCGTCGTCGCCACGTTCCTCAGCTCGGCCGTCGACCCCCAGCAGGATCCGAGCCCGGCCACCGCGCTGCCGCCGGGCACCATCAAGGGCACGCTCGCGCCGATCCCCGGGGTCAAGAAGGTCACCAACCTTGCCGGCGTCCGCGGTCGCGGCCCCGAGGACGACACGGCCTACCGCAGGCGCGCGTCAGCCACGGCTCGGCACCGGGGCCGGGCGATCACCGCCTGGGACTACGAGGAGATCATCGCGGTGGAGTTCGCCGAGGTCGCGGCGGTGCGGTGCCTGCCGCACACCGGCGCCGACGGGCAGCCCACCCCGGGCGCGGTCGGGCTGGTCGTGCTGCCGGACCGGCCGCTCGAGCCCGCACCCCGGCCCTCGGTCAGCCTCTCCGGTCGGATCACCGACGTCCTGGCACCGTTGACCGCGCTGCACGCCTCCCCCGTCGTCCTCTGCCCGCTCTACGCGCCGGTGACCGTCGAGGCGACGATCGTGCTGCGGCGCGGGATCGCGGCACTGACCGGCCGCGACGCGATCACCGCCGCGCTCGAGGCCTGGCTGCACCCGACCGGCACCACGCCCACCCGCTGGGGACGCAGCCTCTACCGGTCGTCCCTCGAGGCGTTCCTCGACGGCCTCGCCGAGGTCGACTCCGTCGAGCTGGTGCTCATGCGGGGGCCGGACGGCCTGGCCACCGAGCTCGTCGAGGTCGACGCCTGCCGCGGCCTCTACTGCTCCGCCGGCAGCCACATCCTCAGCGTCCAGGAGCAGCTGTGAGCGTCTCGCCGATCGCCGCCTTCCGCCCTGTCGCGCCCGACGCCGACTGGGAGGCGGTTCGCGCGCGGCTGATGGCGGCGCTCGCCGCCACGGCACCGGCCACCTGGAGCGACCACAACGCGATCGAGCCCGGGGTGACCCTGGCCGAGGCCGCGGCCTTCGGGATCGCCGACCAGCACTACCGCACCGCGACCCGCGCCTCGACGTGGCCGGTCGAGGTCCCCGCCTGGCTCGTGCCGGCCGAGCGGCACTGGCACGCCACCCTCCCGGTGGGCGCCGCGCGCGGGATCGCGGACACCCTGGCCGGGCCCGCCCCCGGCAGCAGCACCCGCAGCGTGGCCCGGGTCCTGGAACCCCTGGTCGCCACCTGCAGTGCGCCGGGCGATGCCCTCTCGCTGCTCGCCCGGGCGCCGTGGGCCGGCGTCTTCACCACGGCGCAGAAGCCCGTGGCGATCGCCCTGCTCCGCGGCCGGCTGGTGCGCCGGCTCGCGCACGAGCTCACGGACCTGATCACGGCCGCGGTGGACGCCGAGCTCGCGACCGGCGGGACGGTCGCCGAGCGCGACGCCCGGGCCGCGACAGCCCTGGAGCTCTCGATCCCGCTCTGGCCGGAGGAGCTGGCGGCGGTCGTGCGGCGGGAGCGACGCCGTCGGACCGGTGCCGCGGTGCTGGCCCGGGTGGACGAGATCGTCGCCGCCACGACCCCGTCGGCCGTCACCGCGGTCCGCACCGCGCTCGCCGCGCAGGACCTCGACGCCGACGAGGTCGACCTGGCCATGGGTGCCTCTCCGGTCCCCCTGGGCGGCATGCCGGAGGACTTCGAGGCGGCCGACGGCGCGTCCCGGGTCTGGCCGCCGCACCCGCTGCAGTCGCTGACCTGTGAGCCGGTCACCCCCGCCGACTACGCCCGGCGGGCCCGGACGCACCCGCAGGTCGGCCGGGCCTGGGCGGTGCCCGGGCAGCTGGCCGGGGTGGGCTGGGACGGCCGGGTGGTCACCACCGCCGACCTGCGCCTCGGCGCGGTGACCCTGGTCGTCGAGCGGCTGACCGGGTCCGGCCCCGCGCCGGCCTTCTTGCGCCAGGTGCTGGCCGTGGCGATCGGCAGCGAGGTGGTCCAGCCGCACCCGACCTGGCGGGACACCCTCGACCCGCTCGACCCCCGCCGGCTGATCTGCGACGAGGTGGGCGCCACTCTGCTCAAGGTGTGCCCCGTCGTGCTGCAGGGCCGGCTGGTGACCGGCGTCGGGGTGGACCGCGCCGCGACGGTGGCCGGCGCGCTGGCCCGGGTGGCCGGGTACTTCGCGGCGGGCCGACCCGAGAGCCGGCCGGACGCCGTCGTCGTACCGCTGGTGGACGGGCCGTGGCCGCGGGTGGACCAGCCGGCGGACGGCTGGACCCCCGGCGAGTCGATCCGGTTCTCCGAGGTGGTCCAGGCGATCGTGGTCGACCCGGAGATCCTCGGCGTGGAGAACCTGTCGATCCGGGTGGGGTCCGGGCCGTTCGTGCCGTCGACCGCCGGCTCGGTCGCACTGGCATCCGACTGCGTGCCACGACTCGCGGACACCCAGTGCCTGCGGGTGCGGTTCGCCCTCGCCGGGGAGTGCACCGATGCCTAGCACCGACTACACCCGGCTGGCCCAGTACCTGCCCGCCGTCTATCAGGACGACGCCGCGTCGTTCGCGCAGGTGGACGCGTTCCTCGGCCTGGTCGACGAGCTGAACCACGCCTACCTGGAGCGGCTGGAGGACCTGGCCCTGGTCCTCGGCCCCGACGCCGCCCTCCGGTGGCCAGTCGACCTGCCGCTGGACGCCGGCGGCGACGCGCTCCTCGATGCCTACCTCGCGGTGTACGACGAGGTCGCCACCTGGGCGAGCTTCACGTTCCCGGCGTCGTGGGGGCTGGACGAGGACGGCGTCGGCCGCCGCCGGGTCTTCCTGGCCAAGGCGGCCCGGATCTGGCGGCGGCGGGGCACCCCTCGCGGCTTCCTCGACTGGTTCTGCCTCTCCTTCGGCATCGCCCCTGCCGACCGGCCGTACCTGCTGGAGCACTTCAAGGTCCCCGGTCCGCAGATCCCCGACCCGGAGCTGACCGGCACGCTCTTCGTGCCGTCCACCACGCAGTTCTCCGACTACCGGCGTCGCCACGAGGCGATCGAGTTCGTCCGGTGGTACGCCCCGGCGCACGTGCTGCTGCGGGTGTGCTGGACCCGGCCGGACTTCGCCCCTCCGGTCCCACCGACCCCACCCGCTCCAGGGGCGTCCGCGGGCGACGTCGCGGCGTTCAACGCGCTCGTCGACACCTACCGCGCCGACCTGCGCGCCCTGCTCTGCTCCATCACCTCCTTCATCGACCACGCGAACGGCATCCACATCTGGGAGTGCATCGACGAGGGCCGCACCATCGACCGGCTCGGCGTCGGGCACCTGCCCAGCGAGGACTGAAAGGGAGCCACCATGCCCGACAACCAGTACCCGGTGTTCGAAGGCGGGCAGACCCTCACCGCGGTCGACCTCAACCAGCTGCGGACCTTCCTGCACCAGCGCGACCGGCTGCTCGGCCGGCTGGTCGGCTTCGGGATCAACTGCGGGCTGGGCGGCTCGGTGTCGGGCACCACCCTGACGATCGGCCCCGGCCTGGCGATCGACCAGCGCGGCGAGCCATTGCTGCTGCCCGCCGCCCAGACCATCGCCCTGCCGCCGACGCCGTCCTCCGGCACCTTCGACTTCATCGCGACCGGACCTGGCGGGTTCAGCGTCGTGCTCGAGTCCGTCGACACCGTCGAGCCCGCCCCGGACTGCGGCGAGACCGACTGCGAGGGGCACGCCGAGCTGCACACCCGTGCGGTGGCGCTCCGCGTGGTGCCCGGGCGGATCACCGGCACGCAGTTCGACTTCGCGAGCGAGACGCTGCTCACCGTCGAGCCGATGCGGCTGTCGCTCACCTCGGCCCCGCAGGGGTCGTTCGTCGCGCTGCGCGACGCCCTGGTGACCCGGCTCCTCAACGGCGGCAGCCCGCTGATCTCCACCGCCCTGATCACCCAGCTCCAGGCGACATCGATCGCGCCCAGCGACCTGCCCGGCGTGAAGGGCTACAAGGCCGGGTTCATCAACCAGGTGCTCTTCGCGACCCTCGACCTGCTGCGCTGCCGCGCGCTGATGGGGGTCGCCTGCGACCGGGCCGCCGCCCGGCCCGGCGTCGT
Source organism: Actinomycetales bacterium (assembly GCA_038204895.1). GTDB lineage: Bacteria > Actinomycetota > Actinomycetes > Actinomycetales > Cellulomonadaceae > Actinotalea. Next base: position 41,549 of record JBBRCL010000004.1, read on the forward strand.
GCTCGGCTGGGTGCACCTGGTCAGCAGCGCGTGGGTGTGGGAGTGCAGCTACCGGCATGCCTGGGAGCCCCCGCAGGGGTTCAGCGCGGCGCTCGTCGGCGGCACCTGCGGCAACCCGTGCGGCGTCTGGGTGGACGCTCTCGAGGGACTCATCTCCGGGTACGCGCCCCCGGACCCGCCCCCGCCGGCCGACGACGACGACGGCCCCGGCCCCGGTGTCGTGTACTGCCCGTACGGGATGATCCTGGTGGGCAGCAGGTGCGTGAACGTCTACTACCCGCCGATCGAGTACCCCGTCGAGTGGTACATCCCCTGGGTGGAGGACCCCCTCGGTCCGATCTGGAACCCGCCGGACGTCTACGAGCACTTCAACGACATCATCCGGGAGGTCTACCAGGCCGACCCGTGGGAGTACTTCGGCAAGGGCGTGATCAGCGGGCTGGAGACCCTCGGCCGGGACGCGGAGATCTCCCGGACCGCGCTCGAGAACACCATCACCGACCTCGGCGGGACGCCGAACGTCGTCCTGGTGACGGCGACCGAGGCGACCGCGATGGACGGGTACAGCCCGGCGGGCACGTTCAGCCCGTCCGACACCATCGTGCTGACCGTCAACACCGGGGGAAGGGTCGTGGCGACCGGCCGGGTCGCCGCTGCCCACACCGCCCGGAAGCTCGGCACCGAGCTGCCCGCGGCGACCGCCAAGGCCACCGAGGCGCTCGCCGCGTCCGAGATGCAGCAGGTCGGGCTGACCAAGGTCACCCAGCAGCTCGGCGGCCTCCGCGAGGACATGGCCGGGTTCAAGGGCTTCGAGCAGACCGCGACGAAGTGGCGCGAGGAGATCGGCCAGGCGCTCGACGGCGTCGGCACGACCATCGAGAGCCAGGTCCGCGAACGCATCGGGGTGGAGCTGACGGGCATGGAGCTCGGCACCTTCGAGCGCCGGCTGTCCACCGCCGAGGGCTCCCTCGACGTCCTGGTGAAGGTGGGGGTCAAGGGTGGCGCGCAGGTCGCGCAGCGACTCGACCAGGACTTCGCCCGGGGCATGGTCGAGTTCGCCGAGACGGTGAACGCGGGTCTCGGCTCCCTGGTCAACGCGGACAACCAGAAGACCCTCGGCCGGTACGTCGGCGATGCCACCCGGGCGGCCGCGACGCTGGAGGTGGTGGCCGCGGGCGGCGACCCGGTGGCCATCGGCGACGCCGCGGTCACCCTGATGGGCACCCTGCGGACCGCCGTGAAGTCCGCGGGCATCGAGGCGAACCTCGGCAAGCAGCTCGACGCGCAGTTCACCGCGGTCAAGGGCCTGCTGGGATGACCGACGTCGTGGTGGACCGGTTGCGCATCCGCGGTGCGGATGGGCGCCGGCTCGCCACGGTCGCGGCGCGGTCGCTGCCGGCCGCGCTCGAGGCCGCTCTCGGTGACCTCGAGGACGGCCGGCTGGACACCCTCACGGTGCGGCTGGACCTGGACCCGGCCGACTACGACGACGCCACCCTCGCGGTGCTGTGGGCGGACCGGATCCGCGCTGCGGCGCTCGCCGCGGGGGCCCGTACCCGCAGGCCGGGGTCCGCCGCCGGCCACGCTGCGGTCGGCCGGGCGGCCGCGGGTGACCACGCGGACCTGCTCGCCGCGGTGTCCGCCGGGCCGTGGTCGGCCGGCCCGGACGTCGACCTCGTGGCGATCGCCCTCGGGTGGCTGGCGGCTGGCGCCCGGGCATCCGCCCTCCCGGTGGCCCTCGCCGCGCTCGCCGAACCGGGCGTCGCCGTCGTGGTCGCCGGCCTGCTGGGGACCGAGCGGACGGACCTGCTGACGCGGGCCCTGCGGCGCGCCGCGCTGCGCCGTCCGGCGCGTCCCGACGACGGCCAGCCCGGCCCGGACCGGACGGGGGCCACCGCGCCGGGACCCGCCGGGCCGCCGGACACGGCCGACGGCGCCCGACGCCCGGACCGCGCCACCGGCACCCGCGCCACCCGGCCGAGGGCGTCGGGCGACCCGGCGACGCGGCTGGCCGAGGCGGCCGGCGCGCTGCGCCCCCTCCTGGAGCTCGCGGCCGACGGCGCGGTGACCGACGGCGGGCTGGCCGACCTGTCGGCGGCCACCCGAGTCGCGGGCCTTGTGCTGCTCTACCCGTGGCTCGCCGACCTGTGCCGCGAGGCCGAGACGTGGCATCCGCGGGTCGACCCGGTGCTCGTGCGCCGGATCGCGCTGGCCGCACTCGCCGACCCGACGGACCCCGGCCTCGCCGACGACCCGCTCGTGCACTTCCTGGCCGGCGCCGAGCCGGACGCGCCGTCGTCGTCCGCCTGGGCACCGCTCGAGGCGATGGCGCAGGTCACGGACGCGGCCGACGCCGCACTGACCCGGTTCGCCGCCCTGCTGCCCGGCTTCGAGCGGTCCTCGCCCAGGTTCGTCCGGACCTCGTGGGTGCTCCGACCCGGCCTGCTCGACGCCGACCAGGACCCGGCCCGTCTGATCGCCGAGACCGCGCCACTGGACGTCCTGCTCGCCCTGCTGCCCTACCCGGTCGGTCTGCTCCGGCTGCCGTGGACCCCGCCGCTCTCGGTGAGGTTCGTCCCGTGACCGCCGCCGCCGCGCTGCCGGTCGGCGAGCTACGGTCTGCGCTCGAGGCACTCGAGGCGGTCATCGCGATCCGCCTGGAGGAGCGCCGCGGCGGCCCGTCGGCTCGCCTGCTCGGCCTCGACAGTCCCGACGAGGGCATCCCGCCGATCGGGCGGTACCGCGGCGCCGGTCCGCTCGCCGAGGTGATCACTGCGGCCGGGCTGACCGCCGCCGAGGCCCTGGTCCTGGTTGCCGCGATCGCCCCACGCGTCGACGAGAAGTTCGACGCGCTCTACGCCCAGCTCACCGACCGGCCCGATGTCCGGGGACTCACCGGCGAGGTCGCCCGGACCCTCGCGGCCCGCACCTTCGCCGGTCGGCTCACCGCCACCGCGCTGCTCAGCTCCTCGGCGCCGCTGATCGCCTCCGGGCTGGTCTCCCTCGACCCGGCCGGTGACCTGTCCGGCCGGCTGTCCCCGGACCCGTCGCTGACCCGGTGGCTGCTCGGGCTGCCGCCGGACAGCCCGTCGGCCTCCGCCGACTTCCCGGCCCGGCAGCTGACCACGGTGCACACCCTGGACGACGTCGTCCTGCCCGGTCCGGCCCGCCGCCGGATCGCCGAGCTGACCGACCGGATCGCCCACCGCGACCTGGTCGTCGACACGTGGGGGTTCGGGCACCACCACGACAACACGGTCGGCCTGATCGCCCTGTTCCACGGTCCGCCGGGCACCGGCAAGACCATGACGGCGGCCGCGCTGGCCCGGTCGGCCGGGCTGCCGGCGTACATGGTGGACCTGTCGGCTCTGGTGTCCAAGTACATCGGCGACACCGAGAAGTCGCTGGCCAAGGTGTTCGACCGGGCGGTCCGCGAGCGCTGCATCCTGGTGTTCGACGAGGCCGATGCGGTGTTCGGCAAGCGCACCAAGGTGTCCGACTCCCACGACCGGTACGCCAACCAGGAGGTCTCCTACCTGCTCTCCCGGATCGAGCAGCACCCCGGCGTCGTGGTCCTCACCACCAACCTGCTGGCCAACATCGACGAGGCGTTCCAGCGCCGGATCCACGTGATGGTCGAGTTCCCGGCGCCCGGGCCCGGCGAGCGGTCCCGGCTGTGGCGCGCCGTCCTGCCGCCGGACCTACCGGTCGACGACGCCGTCGACCTCGACAACCTGGCCCAACGGTTCGCCCTGTCCGGTGCGCAGATCCGCGACGCGAGCCTGGACGCGGCCTACCTCGCCGCGGCCGACGGGCGGGTGGTCACCCACGAGTACCTGCTCACCGGGGTCCAGCGGCAGCTCGAGAAGGCGGGACGCAGCAGGTGAGCGCGCCGTGAGCGGCACGGCCACCGCCGTCGCGCCGACCGGGCCGGCCCCGACCGAGGAGCGCGCCGGCGGTCCGACCCGCGCGCCCACGGGCGCCCCGGTCGAGGTCCCGCAGCTCACGACCGTCCCCCGGCCGGCCCCGGAGAGCAGCGTCGTCGACCTGGCCGGGGTGCAGGCGGGCGGGCTGACCGCGCTGCAGGCGGTGTGGGGGGTCGACGGTGGCGAGGTGCTCCTGACCGGAGCGGCACCGTTCGTCGACCTGACCGGGCGCGCCGGGTTCCGCTCGGACGGCAGCCTCGACGGCACCGTCGCGATGCGGGCGGCCGTCCGGCTGCTGGGCCTGCAGGTCGCCGAGGCGGAGTGGACGGTGGGCGGGTGGGCCGTCGACGTCCCCCTGACCGCGCCCGCGGTCCGGCTGCGCGGCAGCAACCTCGACATCGACCTGGCGACCATCGGGTCCGACGTCACGTTGCGGACCACCGAGGGCCTCCAGGCCACCCGCACACCCACCGCCGCGACCGTCACCCTGCCCGACGGCGCACTGCCCGCCGGCCGTCCGCTCGAGCCGCGGGTCGTCGAGCTGTTCCGCGGCCTGCGCGGGTGGGACGTCACGGGCCTGCAGGTCCATCCGGACGCCCAGGTGGAGGGCGCGCCGGCCTTCGTCTCGGACGCCGACCTGTTCTTCGCCCCCAGCCGGTACGGCGTCGACAGCGCCGAGACCGCGGCCCTGCTCGACGCCGCCGTCCGGGCCGCGCTGGCCGGCCTGGTCGGTCCCGTGGGGGCCACCCCGCCCGCCCCGCCGGCCCAGCCCGCACCCGATGCGACGACGGCGCCCGTTGCGGACACGACTCCCGTGCCCGCAACCGTCCTGCCGGTCCCGGCGGTGGCGGTGGCGGCCGGCGCTGAGACGGCCGGGGAGCCAACCGCCCCCGCTGACGAGACCACAGCCCTGACGCCCGACGGCGCCCTCGCCGCAGCGGTGGGCGAAGCGGCCCCCGCCGAGGGGGGCCCGGCCCCCGCCGAGGCGGCGCCGGCCGCAGCCGAGGTCGAGCTGCTGATGCCCCCGGCCCCGACCGAGCCGGGTCCGGCCGCGACCGCCCGGATGGGCGCCGTCGGCGGCGGGGCCGGGGGTGCGGCGCGCGCCGCCCGCGACCTGCCGCCGGCGTCGGACGTCGTGACGGCCGCCCGCGGTGCGGTCACCGAGCCGGTCGCCGAGACCGCGGCCCGGGCCCGCGAGGCGCTGGCCGCCGCCATCGGCGAGCGCCCAGCGCCGAGCCCGGAGATCGTCGAGCTGTGCGACCGGATCCGCACCGCGATCCGTGAGCACCGCCCGGTGGACGAGGACGCACTGCTGCACACCGACCCCACCCATGAGGCGGAGAGCGCCGGGGCGACCGTGTCCGGCTCGGTCGAGGGCCAGGTGGGCGAGGTCCAGGCCGGCTACTCCGACCTGAACCACCCGCCGGCCGGCACCCCCGCGCTCACCCCGACCGCCGTCGTGAGCCCGGACCCGACCAGCCCCGGGATGGCCGTCCCGGCGGCGAGCGCGGCGCCCGACCCCATCCCGGCCGAGAACCTGTCCCTCGACGCGGACGTGCAGGCCACCGACCAGCGGATCGCCGGCTCCGGCATCGACACCCGGGTCACCGCCGAGATCCCCGCTGCGCCGTTCTCGACGGTGCGCGACTCCCGGGGTGAGCTCGGCGAGATGGCCCAGCAGACGCCGGCCGAGCTCGCGGCGCAGCAGCAGACGGCGATCGACACGGCGCAGGCGGACATGGCCGCTCTGCAGGCACAGGCCACCCAGGCGCTGCTCAGTGCCCGAGCGGGGACGGTGTCCGCGACCGCCAGCGGCCAGGGCCAGACGGTGCAGAGCGAGCAGCAGACCCGCGAGTCGGTGTCCCAGCACGCCCAGTCGATCTTCGACACCGCACAGACGCAGGTCACCACCCTCCTGGACCCGTTGAGCCGGACGGCCATGGCCCGCTGGACGGCGGGCCTGACCCGGGTCTCGCAGGAGTTCCACGACTCCCTCGACCGGGTGCAGCGCTGGATCGACGACCGGCACTCCGGGGTGGGCGGGTTCTTCGTCGGGCTCGGCGACGCGGTCTTCGGCCTGCCGGACTGGGTGATCACCGAGTACGACCGCGCCGAGCGCGCGTTCGGCGACGGGGTGTGCGATCTGCTGCTGGACATCTCCTCCGACGTCAACGGCGTCGTCGCCGCCGCGCAGGCGATCATCGCCAAGGCCCGCGAGGACATCGACGCGGCCTTCACGGCCATGGAGGCGGAGTTCCCCGACTGGGCCGCGCAGGAGCGGGCCCGGTTCTCCGGGATGCTGGACGGCCTCAGCCAGCGGGTCACCGAGGCACAGACCAGCTTCGTCCGGGACGTGTCGACGGCCGCGACCACCGCGGTCGCCGAGGCGCAAGCGGCCGTCGAGGAGCGCCGTCAGGCCGCCCGCGGGGTGGTCGGCCGGATCGTCGCGGCGATCGAGGCGTTCATCGACGACCCGATCACGGCGATCATCAACGGCCTGCTCTCCCTGGTCGGCATCCCGCCCGCCGCGTTCTGGGCGCTCGTCGCGCGCATCCAGGAGGTCATCTCCGACATCGCCGACGACCCCGAGAACTTCATCAACAACCTGACCGCCGGGGTCAAGCAGGGCTTCCAGCAGTTCTTCGACAACTTCGGCACCCACGTGCTCCGCGGGTTCTGGACCTGGCTGTTCTCCGGGCTGCAGACCCCCATCCCGATGCCGACGGACTTCTCGGCGGGCTCACTGTTCTCGTTCGCGCTGCAGCTGATGGGCATCACCTGGCCGCGGGTGCGGGAGATCCTGGTCCGCCACGTCGGTGCGCAGAACGTGGAGATCATCGAGGCGGCCTGGCAGCTGATCTCGATCCTGATCGAGAAGGGCCCGAACGGGCTCGTCGACATGATCAAGGAGCAGCTCACCCCCGAGATGATCGTCCAGACGATCCTCGAGGCAGCCGTCGAGTACCTGGTCGAGGCGCTCATCCAGCAGGTGATCGTCCGGGTCATCGGGATGCTCAACCCGGTGGGCGCGATCGCCCAGGCGATCGACCTGATCTACCAGGTGTGCTCGTGGATCTTCCGCAACGCGGCGCGCATCTTCCGGTTCGTCGAGGCCGTGGTGAACGGCATGGCCGACGTGATCGCCGGCAACATCACCGGGCTGGCCAACGCGGTGGAGCGGTCGCTGGCCATGCTCATCCCGCCGGTGATCGACTTCCTGGCCGGGCTGCTGCACATGGGCGGCCTGCCCAACGAGGTCGCCGACGTGATCACCACCCTGCAGGCCCGGGTCTACCAGGTGATGGACCTGGTGATCGGCACGCTGGCCGAGCGTGGCCGGGCGCTGCTGCGCGCCGTCGGGCTGGGCGGGGAGGAGGGCGGGCCCGGGCACGAGGACGACGAGCTGGGCACCACGGTCCGCTTCTCCGCGGCAGGGGAGTCGCACCGGGTGTTCGTGCAGACGGCCGGCACGGACGCCACCCTGATGGTGGCCTCGATCCCCCAGCCCATCGAGAACAAGATCGCCGAGTGGCGTGGGCTGCTCGCGTCCGGCACCCCGTCCGGCGAGGCGGAGCGAGCCGAGGCCACGACCACCCTGGGCAACCTGGAGACCGTCGCGAACGAGGCGAACGCGGAGGGCGACCGCCTCGCGGTCCTCTTCCTCCAGGCGGCCGCCGACCCGAACGACGCCGTCCATCCGCCGTCGGACGACGCCCTGGAGAACCGGGAGCGCGCGGTCGCCGGGATGCTGGACCGGCTGTACACGCTGTTCGGCCAGCAGGACGAGGCGGCCATCGTCGCCGACATCGCCGCCAACCTGCCGACCCACGGCCAGTCGCGGGCCCGGGACATCACCGACTCCTGGGCGCGTCAGATCGCCGACGAGACATACCTGCCGATGGATGCCGAGACGGCGCGGCCGCTCTGGGACGCCGGCGCGATCGCCACCGCGGCGACGACGGTCGGGCTCGCGGTGCTGGCCCAGCCCGCGACGCACCTGGCGCTCGTGCCCTACTTCACCTCCGGTGTCGACCGCCGAGGCGGCGCGGCCACCGCCACCTTCGCCCGGTACGCGCTGGTCACCCAGTCCGTGCCGCACACCGTGCGCATCCAGTTCCAGAGCGCGATCGGAACCGCCTACGCCGAGGCGTTGCGGTCACAGGCCCCCGTCGACCTGGACCCGATCGACACCGAGCTGCAGACGGCGCTCTCCTCGATCGGCTACGACCCGGGCCCCGGCCACTACGGCAGCATCACGAACCTGCCGAGCCGCGCCGGTGGTGCCGACCCGCCGCTGATCGCCGCTGTCGGCGGGTCGAGCGGGGTCATCGCCTTCCTGCGCAACATGGTGCTCTCCCGTGCCTCGGGCGGGTACCGATGGGCGCGCTTCAGCTGGGCGTGGGGACAGCGGCCCAGCCACGACTACGTCGCCGCGGCCGTTCGCGGTGTGTCCCCCGGCAGTCACGAGTGGATCCCGACCAGCGAGGTGCGCAACCTGGTGGAGCACGCGATCCAGCAGGCGGCGCTGCACCCGACCGACCTGTCCCGCTCGGTCGGCTGGGTGCAGTTCTTCGACGCGTTGCGGTCGAGCACAGCGGACGTCGCGTACTACATCCGGTCCGGACCGACCCTGCCCAGCGACCCGCGCGTCGCTCGCACCCCCGTCACGGACACCGGCGTCGGCGCCCACAGCGGGGCTCAGGCGGCCGATCCGGCCGGGACGTACACCCGGGGCACCATCGGGCAGGGCCCGTTCCACGACTGGCTGCGCCAGGTGTACTACCAGCAGCGGGACAACGGACCGGTGGCCTTCGGGCAGTCGCTGATCAGCCGGTTGGGCTACGAGCTGTGGGACGGGACGCTCACCGAGGCGATGGCGCCCCGGTCCGTCTGGTTCCAGCCGATCGAGCTGTACTTCACCGTCGACGGGGGCGCGGCCCGGGTGCGCGGGCTGACCCTTGCCCAGCTGGCCATGCGCCAGCAGGAGTCCTGGCAGCGCATCCAGAGCGACTTCACCCGGGCGCTCTACTCGGTCGACACGGGGTAGCGGGAGGGACATGACGGAGCACGGACCAGGAGTCCTCTGGTTGGCCGCGCGGGTGGGCTGCACTCCCGAGGAGCTGCTCGCCGACCCTCGCCGGCTGCTGGACGCCCTCGCCGACGCCGAGCGGGCGGTGACCGGCCTGGGCGTCCGGCTGCACTCCGACGACGACGTGGTCCGGGCGGACGCGGAGCAGGAGGCGGAGCGCCTGCGCCGGATGTTCGTCGAGGCGCCCGATCCCGCCGATCGCTTCCGTTCGCGCGTGGTCCAGGCGTTGCGGGACGCGACCGAGCGAGTGCGGGGCGCCGACGACGGCCCGATGTCGTCGGGCGGCACGTAGGGCTCAGCACGCCCCAGTCAGCGCACGCGGCAGGGTGCTCACCAACCGGGCCGTCTCCTCCGACGGCGCCACACCGAACTCGCGGGCGAGGAGCGCGCGGCACTGCCGGTAGGCGTGCACCGCCTCGGCCAGGTTCCCCTCCGCCAGGTGGATCCGGATCACCGCGCGGTGCGCGCTCTCGCGCAGCGGATCCACCCGCAGCGCGGCGAGCGCAGCCTCGAGCGCCATGCCGAAGAGCCCCTCGGCCGCCAGTCGGCCGGCGAGCGTCTCGAGCAGGTGCAGCCGGAGCTGGCGCAGGCGCTCGCGGTCCACCACCAGCCACTCGTCGCTCCAGTCGGGCAGCAGGTCGCCCTCCACGTACTGCAGGGTCGGTTCCTGCGGGATGGTCGACGTCCCGTTCATCACGTCGTGCGCCGCGCGGACCAGGCGGGCAACGTCGACGTCGACGTCGTCGGCGAGCGCGATCACGTCGTGGTCGGTCACCACGATGCCCGGCGCCACCTGGTTGACCCGCCAGATGGCGGTGCGCAGGTTGGCCATTGCCCGCATCTCGGTGGTCTCGGGCCACAGGGTGCCGGCCAGGCGGCTGCGCCCGCACCGGCCGCGCAGCGCGAGGAACGAGATGGCCCGCTGGAAGGCGGCAGGGATGGCGACGGCGCTCCCGTCAACGACCAGGCCGAAACCGCCGAGCAGCGTCACGGTGCGGTGCGGGGTCGGCCGGGGCCATGGTGCGGGCGGGGCGAGAGCTCGCCGGACCCGGGAACGCGGCGGCCGGAGCAACCCGGCGTCCGCAGCGACGTGCGCGGCCTCGGACATGTTCCCCCTTGGGTGCATGCACACCAGGAGGCAACTTTTGCCCCTCCTGATACCTCCTGGCAAGAGGGGGACCTTCGTCCCTTGCAATTCGGTCGCCCGCGCGCCGTGACCGTGACGCGGCGGTGACGGAACGGTGACGGTCACAGCCCGTCACCGCGCCCCGTCCGACGACGCACAAGCCGGTCAGCGCGGCAACCCCGGCCGATAGCGAGGGCGACGAGCAGGTTGGCCGATTCAGCCGACGGGACCCGGTCGGCGCACGCTCAAGACCGACGCGAGGACCGCCGCGAGCCCGACGAGCCAGCCGACAACGACGCCCCAGTAGCCAGATCCGAGGAAGACCCGGGCGATGACGTCAAGGAACATGTGGCCGTCGAGTCCCTGCAGATAGGTGACGCTCTGAAGCGTCGTCGCGACGACCGAGCCGGCAACGGCGGCGAACCACCCGGCGAAGAACAGCGCCATCCGGCCGTGCCCGGGCACCTGACCATGCGCGGCGAGGAAGGTCACGAGGAGGATCACTCCGCCAAGGAGCAGCGCGCTGAGGACCGACACCACCTCGATGGTGAGACGACCTCCAAGAATGATGCGCATCCCGTTGGGCACGAGGGCGCCGAGACTGTCCAACGGCAGTCCGAGCCCGTGGAGGATACCGGCCACCACGCCGGACAGCAGCCACAGCACGGCCCCCACCCCAGCCGCGACGAGCGCGACGACGAAGGCACGCGGCCCGCCCGCCTGCAACGGACCGGCATCGACGCGCCCTTCCATCGGCCCAGGCGTCGGCCACGTCCCCATCTGCGCACTGCTCATCGCGATCCCTTGTCCTCGGTGTGCTTGTCCTCGAGCGCGCGGTTCTGCCACGGCCTGACTTCGGTGACCCTGCCGGACAAGTCCGGCGTCGACAGGGCCGCCCGTGCCGCAGTCCCCCTGAGAACGCGCCGCGGCCGCCACCAGATCCGGCCAGGCGGCTGCGCACGGCGAGGAACGAGATTGCCCGCTGGAAGGCGGCCGGGATGGCGACGGCGCGTCCGTCAACGACCAGGCCGAAACCGCCGAGAAGCGTCACCGTGCGGTGCGGGGTCGGCCGAGGCCGTGGTGCAGACGGGGCGAGAGCTCGCCGGACCCGGGAACGCGGCGACCGGAGCAACCCGGCGTCCTCAGCGACCTGCGCGGCCTCGGACATGTTCTCCCTTTGGTGCATGCACACCAGGAGGCAACTTCTGTCCCTCTTGATGCCTCCTGGCAAGAGGGGGACCTTCGACCCCTGCATTTCGATCGCCCTCGCTCCGCGATCGTGACGCGGCGGTGACGGAACGGTGACGGTCACAACCGTCCGCTCAGCCGCAGCCGGTCACGCCACCGATCCGGGCGACCTCGACCAGCGCGTCCATCAGGGTCTCGCCCTCCGCCAGCCCGCCGTCGTTGTGGAACGCGCCGACGACCTCCGCCTCGACCACCTCGGCGCCGGTATCCCGGGCCGTCTGCGCAACGGCCCGGCTCTGCGCGGCCGGCACCATCGTGTCGGCGCTGCCGTAGACGACGGCGATCGGCCCGGTGAGCTGCTCGACGTTCGCGAGCACCGGGTAGCGGTCGCGGAGCAGCCAGCCGACCGGCACCTTGTACAGGGCTCGTACGACGTCGGCGAACGACGTCATCGGCGAGCGCAGCACGAGCGCCGTCGGTGGGTACTCGGTGGCCAGCTCGCTGACCACGCCGGTGCCGAGGCTCTCCCCGAGGTAGATCAGGTCGTCGGGCGCCACCCCGGCGTCCTGCAGCAGGTAGCTCCGGGCGGCGCGGACGTCCCGGGCCAGACCCTCCTCCGACGGGCTGCCTGGGTTGCCGCCGTACCCGCGGTAGTCGAAGAGGAGCACGCCGAAGCCGTGCGCGTGGATCGCCTGCGCCAGCTCCACCCGACCGGCGCGGTTGCCGCCGTTGCCCTGGGCCACCAGCACCGCCGCGGTGCACGGCTCGGCGGGCTCCAGGTACCACGCACCCAGCGCGACGCCGTCGGCGGTGGTCAGGGTGACGTCCACCGCGCCGGGCAGCAGCTCGCCGGCGGGCGGGACAGCCGAGCGGTCCGCGGGGTACATCAGGGACCGCTGGCCGAACCACACGGCCGCGGCCAGCGCGATCACCACGCCGCCGACCACGATGAGGGGCATCATGCGGCGAACCGCCGAGCGCTGGGCCATACCGTCACCCTGGCACTCCGCTCCCCGGTCGCCGTGGGCCCTCCGGCGATCAGTTCCTGGACGAGGCCTCGGCAGGTGCCGAGGCGCGGCATCCTTGCGATGTGAGCGCGTCTGCGGAGGGTCGGTCGCACCCGTTCCCACCCACCCATGTCGACCTCCTCGACCGGGCGCTGTCCGCGGTGCTGACCACCCACCTGCCGGACGGTCGGCTGCAGTCGACTGTTGTGTGGTTCTGGCGGGACGGGGGCGAGCTGCTGATCAGCACCATGGTGGAGTTCCGCAAGGCGCGGAACATGCTCGCCAACCCGGGAGCGACGCTGCTGGTGCTCGAGCCGGACGGCGCGTGCCGCTGGCTGGAGGTGCGGGCCGGGGTCCGGCCGGTCCCCGGTGACGGGATGGCGGACCTGGACGCCGTCGGCCGGCGCTACACCGGAGTCGCGCCCAACTTCGGTGCGGTGGTGCCCGCCGAGCTCGCGGAGGTCGAGCATCCCGTGACGTTCCGGCTGCTCCCGACGGCCGTCGTGGCCGGCCCGTTCGCGCCCCGACCGCCGATCGGCGATGCCTTCGCCGGCGGACTCCCGGGCTGGGCCCCCACCCGCGAGGACACCCCTCTCCCGGCGAGCCACCACGACCTCTTCGACCGCCCGTTGCTGGCGTCGCTCGGCACGCGGATGCCGAACGGGTCCGCACCGACCCAGCCGGTGTGGTGCGGTCGGGATGGCGACGTCGTCGTGCTCGCCACCACCCTGGAACGACGCAAGGGACGCAACCTGATCGCCGACCCGCGTGCCACCGTGCTGGTGATCGACCCGGCCGACTCCAACGGATGGATCGAGGTGCGCGGGGACGTCGAGCTGGTGACGGACGGCGCGGTCGAGGTGCTGGACCGTCTCACTCGCGCGTACACCGACGCGCCCGCGTACTACGGGTACATCGGTGCTGCCGCACTCGCCGGACGAGAGACCCGTGCGACAGCCCGCCTGCATCCGCGACGCGTGAACTGCGACGCCATCCACCGCTGAGGGTGCCTGCTCGTGCCGGCCGAGCGACCCGAGCCCGGCCGCCGGTCAGGTGTGGCGGATGCGTGTGCCGCTCCGAGTGGTGGTCACGGCCGCGATCTCGTCGCCCACCAGGCGCCCCCACGAACCGACCTGGCGGAAGTCGCGCCAGTCGCCGCGCGGGACGTCGCGCTCGAGCATCCCCGAGGCACGGACATCCACCCTGCCGGCGAAGGTCGCGTGCCCCAGGACCGGCACGCCGCGCAGCGGCGACAGCAGGGTCGACGGCACCACCGTCCCACCTCCGCAGCCGGTCGCGACGAGCGCGTCGCCCTCCGGCGTCCCGCCGATCGGGCCGCTGCTGAACAGCCAGATCGGCCGGTCGGAGAGCTCTCCACGCACCCGGCGGAGCAGCCGCCGGGAGAACCCGCACCTCGCAGCCGCAGGAGTGCAGCGCCCCACCCACGGCGTGGGCGATCCCCCGCGTCGAGCCGTGCTTGCTCGCGAACGCTACGAGGACCTTGGCCCTGGTCGCCATGGTGCCGCCTCCGAGTCGCAGGCCGCCCTGAAGTTGCGCAAATCCAGCGGAGCCGGCTCACCATGCTCCGTTCCTTCGAGGTTCTCGGCGGACCCTCCAACGGTGAAGGGACCAAAGTCCTAGGGCTTTCCCGGCCTGCCCTCCGGCCCCGCGTCTGCGGCGGGAGATCCGCCGAGATCGCCGAGCCCCTCGTTGGGCTGGCGGGACCATGGCAGCACGTCCTCCCGCCACACCAGCTGATGGCATCGGCGCGGCCGGAGCCGGCCGGGGCGCCGAGCCGTCGGAGCCGCGCCGGCACCGACCTGTCCCGGTCGCCGTCCTGGCCGCGATCTCGCTCGGCGGCGTCGTCGGCGCGCTCGCGCGGTACGGGCTCGGCGCGGCGTTCCCGTACGACGCCGGCCAGTTCCCCTGGTCGACGTTCGCCATCAACGTCACGGGCCGCCTGCTGATCGGCATCCTGATGGTCCTGCTCGCCGACCCGGCGGGCCGGCCGCACCGGCTGGCGCGGCCGTTCTTCGGCATCGGGCTGCTCGGCGGGTTCACCACCTTCTCCGCCTACACCGCGGACGCCGTCACCCTGCTGCGGGACGGTGCCGGTACGACGTCGCTGCTCTACATCCTCGGCACCCTCGTGGCGGCGTTGGTCGCCGTCCAGGTGGGTGCCACCGCCACGCGCACCGTCGTGGCGCTCGCCCTGAAGGAGCGACCATGACCCTGCACGGACCGAGCGCGCGGTTGTCGATCTACATCGGTGAGTCCGACCAGTGGCACCACAAGCCGCTGTACCCGGAGATCGTGCACCGCGCGCATGCGGCCGCGATGGTCGGCGCCTCGGTGTTCCGGGGGTTCGAGGGCTTCGGCGCCTCCAACCACCTGCACACCACCCGGATGCTCAGCCTGAGCGAGGACCTACCCCTGGTCGTCATCATCATCGACACCGAGGAGAAGATCCGGGGCTTCCTTCCTCAGGTCGAGCCCCTGGTGACCAACGGTCTGATCACACTCGAGACGCTGGACGTCGTCCGCTACGTCGCGCGTACCCGGGCCCCGCAGTGACGGTTCTGCTCGTCGCCCTCGGCGCCGCGGTGGGTGCGCCGCTGCGGTACGTGGTGGACCGGCTCGTGCAGCGCCGGACCGACTCGGCCTTCCCGTGGGGCACGCTCACGGTGAACCTGACCGGGTCGCTCCTGCTCGGCCTGCTCCTTGGCGGCGCCGCAGCCGGCGGGGTGTCGGAAGCCGTGCTGCTGGCGGTGGGCGTCGGACTGTGCGGCGCCTTCAGCACCTACAGCACCTTCGGCTACGAGACCGTGCGCCTGGTGGGCGACGGGTCGTCCTGGCTGGCCCTGGCGAACGCACTGGTCAGCGTGGTTCTCGGGCTGGCGTGCGGGTGGGCGGGACTCGGCCTGGCGGGGGTCGTCTGGCGCGGCTAGCGGGTCACGGACAGGGCACCGCCTTGGCGTGCTGCCGGATCTTCTTCAGGGCCCAGGCGTAGTGGCTGGAGGTGCACGAGACCAGATAGGCGCCGAGGGAGGTCGATCCGGTCCACGGGTAGCGGCGCTCCTCCCACAGCTCGGCGTCGTCGTGCGCCTCGATCAGCGCCTGCAGCTGCCGGTGCGTTGTCGCCAGCCTGGACATGGCGGTGGGGAGATCGACGTCCTGGCCTCCTCGCCAGATCTCCGCGTTGAGCGATGGGAGGGTGGCCCAGGTGTGGCCGGGAGCCGGGATCGCCGGTCGGGCTCCCGCCATCCCGTCGGCGTACCAGCCGAGCATCATCAGGTGCCAGACGTGCAGGTGCCAGACGACGTCGCGCACCTGGCGGTCCCGGTCCTCGAACGCGAACTCCGTCTCGCGCGCCTCGACCGGGAGCGCGTCGATCGCACCGATCAGCGCGGCGAGGCCGGCCTCGGACGCGGCGAGGAGGGCGGCCTTCGTCGTCGGTCGCGGCACAGTGGCCTTCCCCTCCGCCGACCTGGTCGGCTCAGGATCCACCGTAGCGCCGGCTGTGCCGGGCGTCCGGCCCTACGAACGGGTCCTGCCGACCGCATCCGCTCCCGGACGGACCGCACGCTCGTCCCGTGCGTGCTCCTCCACCCACAGTGCCTTGCGCGGGCAGGACATGACCGCCCGACGGGCCGCCACGACGTCGCCCGCGCGAAGCGGGCCCTCCGGGACGACGGGGTAGCCCCACCGGTCCAGGACCACGACGTCCGGGGCGACCAGCGCACACTGCCCGATCCCGTCGCAGGCCACCGGGTCGACGCGCAACCGGGTCATCGGGCCACCTCCGGTACCGGCATGACGACGCCGCCCGTGCAGCGCCGCCCACGGGCGTGATGATCGACGTGCTCGCCGAACACCGACAGCATGGATCCGATCAGCCGCACCGACCCGTCGGGGTGATGGCAGGCTCCGCGGCCGGCGACCGCCCGCAGGTCCTCCACCAGCCGACGCCGCTCACCGCGCGGTGCCGAGCTGTCCGCAAGACGCCGCACGCTGCCCGCAAGGGCCGGCAGCCCGAACAGGCAGGGTCCGCACTGCCGCGCGCTCATCGAGGCCAGGTAGGCGGTGATCGCGGCGGTCTCCGCAACCGGGCAGGCCCCGGCCGGCAACGGCGCCACGATCCCCGCGCCAAGGCTCAGCCCGACGGCGCGCAGCGCCGGTTCGTCGACGGTGGCCCGGAGCACGTCGTCCCACGCCACCCAGGTCCCCCCGAACCCGCCCAACAGCACGCCGACCGGAGCCTCGGAGGCCGGCCATCCGCTGCCGTGCAGCGCTTCGACCAGTGAGGTCCCACGGCGCACCTCGCGCACGTGCCGTCCGTACGGCCCGACGATGGTGAGCAGCATGGTGTCGACGGCGGGTCGCCCGCGGGCCAGCAGGGCGAGACGAGCCAGGGTCTCGACGTTGTGCACCAGCGTCCGCGGTGCGCCGGGCTTGCCCGGACGCCGCACCGTCGGCAGGGCCGGTCCGCCGTGCAGGGCCTGCGCGATCGCACTGGACTCCCCGGCCAGGTAGTGGCTCGGGCCGGAGACGACCTCGATGGTCGGCCCCTGCTCCCCGGCGGCCCGGCGGCCGGCGAGGGCTGCCTGGACCACCCGGCGCGTCCCGGCGTCGTCGCCGTGCAGCCACACCACCGCGCGCCGGGCGCCGAGCGCCTCAGCCGCCAGCGAGAGGCCGTCGAGCACCAGGTGGGGGCGCTGCCGGAGCAGCGTGGCGTCCTTCGACGAGAGCGGCTCGCTCTCGGCTCCGTTGGCGACGACGGTCAGCGGGCCGTCGACGCGCAGCGCCGCGCGCCACTTGACGGCGACCGGGACGTGCGCGCCGCCGTGACCGGTCAGGTCGACGGTGTCCAGGGCGGCCAGCAGGGCGTCACGGCCGGACTCGTCCCGCGCGGACGGGCGCGGGCCCAGGTGGGCCAGGTGCTCGTCGAGCCCTTCGGTGACCATCCGCGGCTCGGAGCCGGGCACCGTACTGGTGCCGACCTCGGTCAACGGCCACCACACGTCGTGCAGCAGGACGGCATCGTGCCGCACGGCCGGATCGCGCTCCGCCGGCGCAGCACTGCTGCTGCGCCAGGTCCGGTCGATGGCCGTGGGGTCAACCCACGGTGCGTTCGCAACCGGCCTCATCGCGACACCCCCCGCTGGGTACGTGCCCGCGGACCGGCGTCCGGCGCGAGCGAGCGGGTCAGCTCCTCCACCCGGTCCGCCGGCGTGCGGGCCCCGTACCGGGTGATCGCCAGGCCGACGACCCCGAGGCCGGTGGCCAGGTAGAACGCGCGCAGCAGCGGGGTGTCCGTGCCGGCCAGCACGCTGTGCGCCCAGACCAGTCCGAGGGTCCCCGCGGCAACCTTGTGCACCGGCCACCAGAAGCGGCCGACGAACCGCCCGGCCCAGCGGGCCGTGATCCCGGCGACCAGGCCGGCCCATACCGCCAGCACACCGAGGGTGACCGGCACCGGCCGGTAGACCGACGCCATCGGCAGCAGGACGCCGCGCCAGCCCACCTGGGCCCACGGGTCCGTCGCGAGCACCACAACGTGCAGGGCAACGAAGACCAGGGTGAAGGTCGCGAGCGCCGAGTGCATCGCAAGACGCGTCGCAGCGCCCGGTCGCCGGAGCCGGCGCGACCACGGGTGCGAGAGCACAAGGCCCGTGGTGACCAGGGCGAGCAGCAGCACGTACGAGCCGAGGCCGCTGGCCCGGCCGAGCACCCAGGACACCCCGTCGCGGCCGGTCAGCGCATCGAGCGCCAACCGCGTCGCCACGGCCCCGGACACCCCGGCGGCCAGCACGCCGAGCCCGATGCCGGCCCGGCCCAGTGCGCGCGACGCCGGCGTCCGCTCGGCCATCCGCCACTCGGCCATCGTCCGTTCAGCAACTCCCCGCTCAGCCATGGTCCAGCCTCCAGATCGTCAGTGCGTCGAGCAGCCCGGTGCTGCCGACCACACCGTCATCGCCCACCCACGCGGCGGCCAGGCCAAGGGACTCGGCCCGACGTCGCACGCCAGCCGCACCGGCCAGAAACAGAGCCTTTGTCCAGACCTCGGCCCAGGCCGGGTCGGCGGCGACGACGGTCACCGCGGCCAGTCCGTCCCCACCGGGCAGGCCGGTGCGGGGATCCACCAGGTGGTGCACAGCCTTCCCACCGGAGCGCCAGCGCAGCCGCCGGGTGGACGACGTCGCGCACCCCGTGTCCGTCAAGGCCAGGACGAGCAGCGGCTCGGGGCCGCCCGCGGGGTCCTCGACGCCGACATTCCACGCGGTGTCCTCGGGGCCGATGCCACCGAACGCGCAGTCGCCGCCGGCGTCGACCATGAAGCCGGAACCGGCACCAGCGAGCTCCGACGCGGCCCAGCGCACGGCCAGGCCCTTGCCGATGCCGCCAAGGTCGATCTGCCGACCACCGAGGTGGATGCGCCAGATGCCGTCGCGCTCGATCACCCGGGGCCGCCACGGGCCCGTCGCGTCAGGCTTCGGCACGGTGGCCGCGCCGTCGTGCACGAAGCCGTCAGCGAACGACAGCGTCCGGTCGTAACCCCACGAGAGGAGCAGGTCGAGCACTCGTGGGTCGAACAGCCCCGCGGTCGAGGTGTGCGCGCCGGCCGCCTCCTGAACGGCGCGGCCGAGCGTCGCGGGCACCTCGTGCCAGCTGTCGGGCTCCGCGTTCGCCCTGGACAGCGGGCTGTCCGGCTCGAACCGGGTGCAGGTCCACGCGACGTCGCGGATCACGGCCTCGGCGCGGTCAAGGCAGGACTGTGCCGACGGGCCCGGCTCGACCACCATGAGGGTGATCGGGCTGGCCATGGCCCGCAGGGTGCGGGTGGCCACCGGGCGGCTCGTCGTCGTCGTCCCACGTGTCTCGGTCATCCGGACGCCCCTGTCACGGCCTGCACCTTCGGTGCGGGTGCCGGTGCGGGTGCGGCCTGCTGAGGGCTCGGTGCGGCAGGCACCTGTGCGTTGGCGGTCTGGGCCGCAAGGACGGCCTGGAGCTCGACGATGCGCAGGCGCGTCGCCTCCACCTGAGCGGCCAGGTCAGCCATCTGCTGCTCCTGGGCGATCCGGGCGGGATCAAGGGTGCGCAAAGGTGCTGCGACGGTCGTGGGCGCAGCAGCCGCGAGCGGGTCGTGGCTGCCGGCCCAGGAGACGCTGGCCCCGAAGACCCCCGCGGCAGCGGGGATCAGGGCCAGCGCAACCCAGCGGCGGTCAGTCGTCATGGCCGTCGTCACCACCGTTGTCGTCGGCCGCGCCGTCGGAGTCGTGACCGGAGTCGTCGTCGCCCTGGTACTCGGAGCCGCCCACGACGCCGGTCGTGACTGCCGACTGGGTGCCGCTGCTGTCACGGGTGGCGTGCGAGGCCGAGCCGGTCCCCGCTGAGGCGGCGCCGTCGGCCACTGACTGCGCAAGGCTGTCGGCCTGCGCGGCGAGCGCGTCAAGGGACTGCTGCAGAGCGTCGGCGCTCGAGAGGGCCGAGGTGCTGTTGGCCGTGCTCGACGTCGGTGCAGATGCCGGAGTGGCGACCGCGTTGGCCAGCGCGACGGCGCCGGCTCCGGTCAGCAGCGAGGCGGTGGCCACTGCGACGAATGTGCGGCTCTTCCAGTTCAGCGAGCTCATGGTGATGTCCTTCCGTCAGCAACGCGACTGTCGCGTCACAGACGAGAGTGGATCGCGCCGTGTGAGGGCGGGGACAACCGAGCGTCAAGGCTTCGTTAAGCCCGTGGGAGCTCGAGGACGATGCGCGCGCCCCCGCCGGGGGCGGCCCCGAGCACCAAGCGACCACCGGCCGACTCGGCGGTGCGCCGGGCGACGTCAAGCCCGAGGCCGGTGGAACCCGCTCCGCTGCGCCCACGCTCCGCCATCGCGGTCGACGCGAAACCGGGTCCGGCGTCGTCCACGACCAGCTCGATCCGGTCCCCGGCCTCGCGGACCGTGATCCTGAACGGCGTCCGGTCCGGCGTGTGGCTGAACACGTTGTCCATCAGCACGTCGACCCCCGCCCCCAGCTCCGCGGCACTCACCGAGACGGCCAGCGCGCCGTCGGGCAGATCGATCGCCAGGTCCCGGCCCTGGTCAGCGGCCAGGATCGCCCAGAACCGGGCCCGGTCCGCGACGACCGCCACGACGTCGCAGCCCAGTTCCGGCGCCTCGGCCCCGGGGTTCCTGGCGATCCAGACCACGTCGTCCACGGCCTTGACCAGGTCATCCACGTGGGCCGCCATCCGCTCGCGCTCCTGCGGGTCCTCGAGCAGGTCGACGTCAAGGCGCAGGGCGGTGATCGGGGTGCGCAGCCGGTGCGACAGGTCTGCAACCAGCTCCCGCTCCGCGGCGAGCAGCCCGGCCACCCGGGCACCCAGCCCGTTGAGCACCCGGCCCACCGACGCGATCTCGGGCGGCCCCGAGGGCGTCACCCGGGCGGTGAGGTCTCCGGCGCCCAGGCGGTCCGCCACATGGGAGAGGTCAAGGGCCGACCGGGCAAGGCGTCTGGCGATCCGGTCCCCGGCGAGCACCGTGGCACCCAGCAGCAGCGCCCCGACGCCGACCAGGACCAGCCAGGTCTGACGCACACCCGCGGTGAGCTCGGCGTCGGGCACGAACGTCCGGACCGCCGCCTTGCCCCCGGGGCCCGCCACCGGGAGCAGCAGCTCCACCCCGCCGTCGGTCCTGGCCGTGACGGCAGTGCCCAGCAGCGCCAGCTCGACGGCGGCGGACCGGGCCGTCGGCACACCGAACACCGTCCCGTCGGGCAGGAACACGGTGGTCTGCCGTGAGCTGTCCTCGTTGGCCGCCAGCACTGCGGCCTGCAGCCGAGCCTCCTGCGCGATCTCGCCGGCGAAGACCGCAACCCGCTGGGCGTCCGCACGGCCGGCATCCAACGCCCGGTCGTGAGCGAGCTGGCGACCGAGCAGGCCGAGCGGCACCAGGAACGCCAGGAGGACCACCGAGGCCATCGCCAGCCCGTACCGGACCAGGAGCCGTCTCACGGCGCGACCAGCCTGAGCCCGACGCCGCGCACCCGGTGCAGGTACCGGGGCGCCTCGGCGGTCTCGCCCAGCTTGCGACGCAGCCAGTGCAGGTGGACGTCGACGGTCCGGTCGGCGCCGCCGTATGGCTGGTGCCAGACCTCGGCGAGCAGCTCGCGCTTGCTGATCACCTCACCGGACCGCTCGGCCAGGTAGTACAGCAGGTCGAACTCCTTCGGGCTGAGGTCGAGCGTGCCGCCGTCGAGGGCGACGGTGCGAGAGCGGGCGTCGACCACCAGGCCGCCGACGACGACCGGCCCGGTCACCACGACCTGCTCCGCCCGCCGCAGCACGGCCCGGATCCGCGCGTCGAGCTGGTCGACCGCGAACGGCTTGACCAGGTAGTCGTCGGCTCCGGCGTCGAGCAGGGCGACGATCCCGTCGCCGTCGTCCCGGGCACTGACCACGATCACCGGCACGTCGCTGACCGACCGGATCATG
The DNA here is from genome assembly GCA_038204895.1 of Actinomycetales bacterium. Taxonomy (GTDB): domain Bacteria; phylum Actinomycetota; class Actinomycetes; order Actinomycetales; family Cellulomonadaceae; genus Actinotalea. Next base: position 63,363 of record JBBRCL010000004.1, read on the forward strand.
GCCAGCAGCGAAGCGCCGTCCAGGTCCGGCAGGCCGAGGTCCAGCAGCACGACGTCGGGCCGGTGCGCGACCAGGCTCTGCAGACCGTCCATCGCCGTCGGGGAGGTCATCGTGGAGTGGTTGCGAGCGGTCAACGCCCGGACCAGCGCGGTCCGGATCGTCGCGTCGTCCTCGATGATGAGCACGTCTGCCACACAAGGGACGGTAGGGCATCGCGGCGCCGGGAGGGACTCCTCCTGAGGTTCCGGTGCGTCCAGGACACGGGGCTTGCCGCTTCCTTAACGTGGTGTTGACGCTCGGTGCGGCACGATGCGGCCATGAGGTGGTCACCGTTCGCGCGTCGTACGGCGGCAGTACTGGCCTGGGCGATGTCGACGCTGCTTGCCGCGACCGTCGCGTGGTGGGCGGTGGGGACGGTCGGCCGCGGCCCGGGCGGCAGCGAGGGTGCGGTACGCAGCCAGACCGACGTCGCCGCTGAGCTCGTGGCCGCGCGCGCCGCCCAGGCAGCCGCGAGATCGGCCACGCCGTCCGCGTCACCCACATCCGGCCCGACGGCGACGCCAACGACCGAGCCCAGCGCTACCCCGACCGTCGCACCGCCCCCCCGAACGCCCGAGCCGGTCCTGCCGGACGTCGCCCGGAACTGGACCGTCGAGGGCGGCCAGGTCAGCGCCTCGTGCCGCGGTCAGCAGATCACCCTGCTCTACGCGACCCCGCAGGACGGTTGGGCCGTCGAGACCAAGAACGCCGGACCGGACGAGCTCCTGGTGGAGTTCGGCCGGCACGACTCCGAGACCACCCTGCGTGCCTGGTGCGTCAGCGGCACACCGCAGATGGAGGTCGGCGGCACGAGCGACGGGGCCGGGTCCGGGGCCGACTGATCTGGGCCGCGGCGTCGTGGGCGGCAGCACGCCTGAGCCTGTCGGCGGTCAGGGCTAGCGTCGGCGGAGTGGACACCCGACCCGGTGTCTTGTCGCGCGACGAGGAGGCCACGGTGAGGTACGGCGTCGAGATCGTGCCGTTCGGCGACTACGCGGAGCCCGGGCCGGTGGTCGAGCTGGCGGTAGCGGCGGAGGCCGCCGGGTGGGAAGCCCTGTCCATCTGGGACCACTGCCACTTCTGGGGCGGCGTCGGCGACCCGTGGGTGACCCTGACCGCGGTCGCAGCCGCGACGTCGCGGCTGCGCCTTGTCACCGACGTCACCCCCGTGCCGCGCTACCGCCCGCATCTGCTGGCGCGTTCCTTGCACGCGCTCGACGCGTTCAGCGGGGGCCGGGTGACGTTCGGCGCCGGCCTCGGCGTGGCCGAAGACCTCGGACCGCTCGGGGACCACCGCGACGATCGGACTCGCGCGGCGATGACCGACGAGGCGCTGGACCTGGTCACCCGGTGGTGCAACGGCGAGACGGTCACGCACGAGGGTGCGCACTACCGGTCCGAGGGCACCCAGATCGCGGCCCAGCCGACGCAGGAGCCCCGGATCCCGGTGTGGATCGGCGGCTGGAGCAGGCACGCTCTGCGGCGAGCGGCCCAGTGGGACGGCTGGATCGTGACCACGATCGACGAGAACCAGGCGGTGTGGTTCGGGCCTGAGCGCGTCGCGGAGGGCGTCGCGTGCCTGCGTGACCACGGGGTGGCCGAGGGCTTCGACGTCGCGGTCAGCGGGGTCACGTCCGCGGGCAAGCGCGGGCTGGTGCCCGAGTACGCCGACGCCGGTGCGACGTGGTGGTTCGAGTCGCTGTTCGGCCTGCGCGGGACGCAGGCCGAGATGCTCGAGCGGGTGCTGGCCGGGCCGCCCATCTGAGCAGAGGCGCCCCTGAGCATCCCCGGGAATACCCGGAGTGGTCGGTTGTTGATACCCCCAGGGGTATCCTGTACCGGTGCCCTGACCAGCCCCGACCACCAAGGAGCAGCATGTCCACCGTCAAACTGACCCAAGCCACGTTCGAGTCGACCATCACGGACAGCGACATCGTGTTCATCGACTTCTGGGCGGCCTGGTGCGGTCCGTGCCGGATGTTCGCGCCGGTCTTCGAGAAGGCGTCCGAGGCCAACCCCGACATCGTGTTCGGCAAGGTCGACACCGAGGCCGAACAGGTGATCGCGTCTCAGGCGGGCATCACATCCATCCCGACCCTGATGATCTTCCGCCAGGGGATCCTCGTGTTCGCCCAGCCGGGCGCCCTGCCGGGCTCTGCGCTGGACGACCTGATCGGCCAGGTCCGCGCGCTGGACATGGACGACGTCCGCCGGCAGATCGCGACCGAGGCCGAGGACGACGAGCACTCGCACGACCACGACCACGACCACGAGCACGCCACCAGCCACTGATCATGACCGGCAGGCACACCACCCAGGAGACCCTGATGACCTACGGCAGCTCGACGATCCTCGACCGCCCGTTCGCCGAGGCCGTCGCCGCAACGCGTGAGGCGTTGGCGGGTCAGGGCTTCGGCGTCCTGACCACGATCGACATGGCCGGGACGCTCAAGACCAAGCTGGACGTCGACCTGCCGCCCCAGGTGATCCTCGGCGCGTGCAACCCGCCGCTGGCGTACCGGGCGCTTCAGGTCGAGGAGTCCATCGGGCTGCTGCTGCCCTGCAACGTGGTGGTGCGGGCGCTGGACGACGGGCGCACCCTGGTGCAGACGCTCGACCCGCAGGTGATGGTCGGCGTCACCGGCAACCCGGCACTCGCTGAGGTGGCCGACGACGCCGCGGCTCGCCTCCTCGAGGTACTCGCCACCCTGGGTGGCTCGGGCACCTGAGCGGACGCAGCCCGACGGCCTGAGCCGACGCCGCCCGGCGGCCTGAGCCGACGCCGCCCGGCGCCCCGCGCCCCCACCCGGCCGGGCCCAGCGCCTGCTCGGGTGCCTGGCCGGCGTGACATCCCGATACCCCCCGGGGTATGTTTCTGATGAATCCCGATGACGTCCCGAAGAGACACCCATGTGCAGCCCCGCCCGATGCTCCACCTGCGGCAAGATCACCTGGTCCGGCTGCGGCATGCACGCCGACGCCATCCTGGCCAACGTGCCGCCCCAGCAGCGGTGCACCTGCCGCTGACCTGACCCCGGCCGCGCCCACCTGCCCCTGAAGTACCCGATCCTCCACCGAGCTTGGGAGAGAAGACCGCACATAGTGCGGTCTTCTCTCCCAAACTCGGCATGTGTCGTCGAAGGCGTCGCGAGCCCGTCCGGGACGTGAGCCCTACCGACCTGGCCGTGGCCGACGTCGACTGCCGTGAACAGACCCGGTACGAGGCGATCCGCGCGGAGGTCCGCGACCCCGTCGAGCAGAAGTCCCTCGACGACCACCGTGCCGAGCTCGACGCGTGGATCGAGCAGTACTTCAGCTGAGCCCCCGGCGCTGGCGCCCGTCTCGGTCACCTGCTCAGGTGGCAGGCGGCGCGTACCCCGCCGCCGGCTCGAGCCCCAGCAGCTCAACCGCCTGGTCAGCGACGTCGTCGGGTGGCACGTCCACCACGATCACCACCCCGTCCTCACCCGCCACCAGGCTCTCCAGCGTCGCCAGCTGGGACGGCAGCAGCGTCGCCGGCATGAAGTGCCCGCTGCGTCGGGCTAGCCGTTCACGGAGCAGCGCGGGATCGGCGGTCAGGTGCACGAACCGCACCCGCCCCTCGGCCTGCCGCAGCACGTCCCGGTACGCCAACCGCAGGGCCGAGCACGTGACGACGGTGCTGCGCCCCGCCCGGGCCTGCGCCGTCAGCCAGTCCCGGATCGCCTGCAGCCAGGGCCGGCGGTCGTCGTCGGTCAGCGGCACCCCGGCCGCCATCTTCGCCACGTTGGCGGGCGAGTGGAAGCCGTCGGCCTCGGCGTACGGCCAGCCCAGCCGCCGGGTCAGCTCGAGGGCCAACGTGGTCTTGCCCGAGCCGGCGACGCCCATGATCACCACGTGCACAGGTCCCGCCGCCTGGTCATCCACCCGGACACTCTCGCCCAGTCCGACGCCGGTGCGCCAGCCAGCCCCCACCCACGCGGGTGCGCGTCCGGGCCCAGCCGAGCTCGTCACACACCGCACGGCCGGGCGAGCGCTGCACTGCCTCCACTACACTCGGCCCGTGATCTTCAAGGGGGTCGGCGATGGACGGCCTTACCCAGACCATGGCCTGACCACGCCCAAGCAGTGGGCTGAGGTTCCGCCGCGTCAGGTGCGCCTCGACGAGCTCGTCACGACCAAGCGGACGCTGAACCTTGACGCGCTGCTTGCAGACGACTCCACCTTCTACGGCGACCTGTTCGCGCACGTCGTGCAGTACAAGGGCGTGATGTACCTCGAAGACGGTCTGCACCGCGCCGTCCGGGCCGCCCTCCAGCAGCGCCCGGTTCTGCACGCCCGGGTCCTGGTTCTGGACAGCTGATGGCCGGACTCACCCCGCAGCAGCAACGAGCGTTGCGCCGCCGGCACAAGCACGAGCGGCAGGCAGTGGTCTTCGGTGCCCTGATCGCCGCGCTCGCCCTGGCCGGCGTCGGTGCGACAGCGATCTACACCGGGGCCATGGACGCGCCGTTCCTGGCGCGCGACTTCACCACCCCGTCCCCCGATGCCACACCCGAGGACCCCAAGGCACCGTGCCCGCCGGCCGACACCCTGCCCGTCGCCCTCCCGAGCATCCAGCTGCGGGTGCTCAACTCGACCGGCACCGCCGGCCTTGCCAGCACGGCGTCGACCACGCTCACCGCCGCCGGCTTCGTGGTGCTGGAGGTCGGCAACTACCCGGTGAAGGTCACCGGGGGGTCGCGGATCCAGTTCGGGGAGGCCGGCCTCGCCGCCGCGTACACGCTCGCCGCCTACCTCGACAACACGACGCTGGTCCTGGACACCCGCCAGGACGCCACCGTCGACCTGATCCTCGGCACGGAGTGGGCGGGCCTGCCCGACCCGGCGACAGTGATCCTGGATCCGACCCTCCCGCTGGAGCCCATCACCGGCTGCGTGCCGCTGGAGGAGGCCCGGGGTACGGCGATCCCCGGCCCGACAGCGACGCCGACGCCGCCCGCGGAGGGCGAGCCTGCCGCAGGGGGCTGAGGTGGCACCGGCACCGAGCCGGATCCGCCTCGCCCGGCCGGACGACGTCGCCCGTCTCGAGGAGATCTGCCTGCGCACCGGGGACGACGGTGGGGGCGTCACCGGCCTGCTCCGGGACCCCACGCTGATGCCGGCCATCTGGCTGCACCCGTACCTCGCGCACGCCCCGGACCTCGCGTTCGTGATCACCGAGCACGACGCCGCAGCCGGCTACGTGCTCGGCGTCGCGGACACCGCGGCGTTCGAGGAGTGGGCGGAGCGGGAGTGGTGGCCCGCGCTGCGCGCCCGATACCCCCGGGGATCGGCACCGGACGGGTCCCGGGATGCCCAGCTGATCGACTGGATCCACCAGCCCGAGCGGACCGGCGCCGTCGTGCTCGGGCAGTACCCCGCGCACCTGCACATCGACCTGCTGCCGCACGCCCAGGGCAAGGGCTGGGGCCGGGCGCTGCTCGAGCACCTCTTCGCCGACCTCCGCCCCCGGGGCGTGCCCGGGGTTCACCTGGGCGTGAGCCCGCAGAACACCCGCGCCCTCGGGTTCTACCGGCGGATGGGGTTCACGCCGGTGGATCCCGAGGACGCGGGGTTGCTGGCTCGTCAGCTCTGAGCCCCACGAGAGGAGGGCCGCTCGACGGAGCGGCCCTCCTCTCGTGCGTTGCGTCAGGCCTCGGGGGGCTCCACCGGAGGCAGAGCGGCCACCTCGTCGCCGCCCGGAACGGACGCCGGCGTCGCAGCCTCGGCGTTGGTGCCACGCCACCGGGCGATCGACCGCATCCCGTGGTAGAGCACCAAGGTGGCAGCGGTGCCGATCGCGATGCCCTCGAAGCTCAGGCCACCCTCGGTGGCGAAGTTGAAGTTGGCCGCGGCGATGATCAGGCCGACGCCAGCGGTGGTCAGGTTGACCGGGTCGGCGAAGCTGACGTGGTTCTGCACCCAGATCCGGGCACCGAGGACCGCGATCATGCCGTAGAGCACGGTGCCGGCGCCGCCGAGTACGCCGGCCGGGACGGTGCCCACCAGCGCCCCGAACTTGGGCGAGAGGCTCAGCAGCAGCGCCGTGGCGGCAGCGACCCAGTACGCGGCTGTCGAGTAGACCTTGGTGGCCGCCATCACGCCGATGTTCTCGGCGTACGTCGTCGTGCCCGAACCGCCGCCGAGGCCGGCCAGGGTGGTCGCGATGCCGTCGGACATCAGGGCCCGGCCGATCAGCGGGTCGTAGTTCTTGCCGGTCATGGCGGCTACGGACTTCACGTGGCCGACGTTCTCGGCGATCAGGACGAAGACGACCGGCAGGAACAGACCGAGGACCGACAGGTCGAAGGTCGGCCCCGTGAAGTGCGGGAAGCCGACCCAGTCAGCCGCCTTGACGGTGTCGAAGTTGACCTCGCCCTGGATCCACGCGGCGAGGTAGCCGACGACGGCGCCGACCAGGATCGCGAGGCGACCCAGCATCCCGCGGAAGAAGACCGTGGTGAAGGCGATCGCGGCGATCGTGATGATGGCCGTGAGCGGCGCGCCGCGCACGCCGGAGAACGAACCGTCGGCGTTGGGGTAGCCCCATGCGGCCGGCGCCAGGTTGATGCCGATCAGTGCGACGATCGTGCCCGTCACGATCGGCGGCATCACGATGTCGATCCAGGTGGCGCCCCAGATGTGCACGATCGCACCGACGAGCGCCAGCACCACGCCGGCGACCAGGATGCCGCCCGTTGCGACCGAGACCCCACCGGACGCCATCGCAGCGAGGACCGGTGCGATGAAGGCGAACGAGGACCCGAGGTAGCTCGGCAGCCGGTTGCCGGTGATGACCAGGAAGAGCACGGTGCCGACGGCGGAGAAGAACAGCGTCGTGGAGGCCGGGAACCCGGTGATCGCCGGCACCAGGATGGTGGCGCCGAACATGGCCACCACGTGCTGCATGCCGATGCCGATGGTGCGCGGCCAGGTCAACCGTTCGTCCGGCTCCACCACGGAGCCCGGCGTCACTCGCCGGCCATCTCCGTGCACCCGCCATCCGATGCTGCTCATGCGGTGACTCCCTCGGTCCGGGGGCCGCTGTCCGGTGGCGCTGGAGGGGGCACCACCGCGTTGCCCGGACGAAGACTAGCGATCCAGCCCACCGCCCGGGACCGGTGTGGAATGCTGATCTGCGCGTGCCGACCTGGGAGTCGACACGAGCTATCCACAGGAGGCATCGTGAGCGAGCAGAGCCCCACCCCGCAGGACCCGGGGCAGCCCTACGGTCAGCAGCCGTACCAGCCCCAGAACCCGCAGCCCCCATACGGCCAGCAGCCGTACGCCCAGCAGCCGTACGCCCAGCAGCCCTACGGCGTCCAGCCCCAGTACTCCGCCGGGTACGCACCCCAGTACGGCGCACCGACGGTGCCCAACAACTCGATGGCCGTGGTCGCCCTGGTGGCCGGCATCTGCGGGTTCACCGTCGTCCCGTTCATCGGCTCGATCGTCGCGGTGATCACCGGCCACATGGCCCGCAAGCAGATCCGCCAGACGGGCGAGGGCGGCGACGGCATGGCGGTGGCCGGGCTCGTGATGGGCTGGATCGTGATCGCGCTGACCGTCCTCGGCACGCTCGCCTTCGTCCTGTTCTTCGCTGCGGTGGCATCCAGCAGCGTCACCACCGGCTGACCGTCCGATCCCCGTCCGGGTGCGCACCCGTCTGACCCACCCGGTTGCGATCTGGGTCGGCTTCGGGCTGGTGCACGCCTGGCTCACCGTCGTTGGCGTCGTGATCGCGCCCCAGACCTCGTTCCACGACGTCGACCTCTACCGGTGGTGGATGCATCTGGGTCTGGCCGAGGGCCAGTGGCCGGTGCTCGACGCTCCGTGGGTCTACCCCGCCGGCGCGGTGGCCCCGATGCTGCTGCCCGGGCTCGCCGGCACCGTCTCCACGGTCGGCTACGCCCTCAGCTGGTGCCTTCTGGTGACGCTGCTCGACGGCTTGGCGACGGCGGCCCTGCTCCGCGAGCGCCCCGACGGCAGCCGGACGACGACGGGAGCGTGGTGGTGGCTGGCGTTCCTGGTCGCGCTCGGCCCGGTCGCGCTCGGCCGGCTGGACGCCATCGTCGTCCCGCTGATGATCCTGGCCCTGCTCGCCGGGGTGGGCCGGCCTCGCCTCGCCGCCGCGCTAATGACGGTGGGCGCCTGGATCAAGGTCGCCCCCGGCGCCCTCCTGCTCCCCCTGGTGGCGGCCGTGCGGCGGCCGGTGCGCGACGTCGTCGTGCCCGCGCTGGTGGTGTGCGGGGTGGTCGTCGGGGCGGTCACCGCAGGCGGCGGGATCGGCAACATCGCCTCGTTCCTGACCGTCCAGACCGCGCGTGGCCTGCAGGTGGAGTCGGTGACCGCCACGCCGTGGGTGGTCGCCTCGCTCTGGCGCGACGACGTGGTCATCCGGTTGAACGACCTGCTCATCACCTGGGAGGTCGTCGGCCCGGGGACGACGACGGCGGCCGCGGTCCTCGACACGGCACTCGCCCTTGCGGTGGGTCTGGTGGCCGGGCTGCTGTGGTGGGCACGAGCCCAGGGGCGCTCGGTCGCCGCGCTGCTGCCGGGTGCGTTCCTGACCCTCATCGTGCTGGTGGTGGTGAACAAGGTGGGCTCGCCCCAGCTGCTGGCTTGGTTGGCGGCACCTGTCGCGGTGATGCTCGGTCCGCCGGCCGCGGCCGGTGCGCGGTGGCTGCGTGCGGTGGCGACCACGACGCTGGCCGCCGCGGCGCTGACGCAGGTGGTCTTCCCGTTGGGATACCTGCGACTGCTCGGCGGCAGCGGGTCGGTCACCGCGATCCTGGTGCTGCGGAACCTGTTGCTCGTGGCGCTCCTGGTGCTCGCCGTCGTCGGGCTGCTTCGGGCGGCCCAGGCGGATGATCCCGACGACCGGCCCGACACCGCGCGAGGCTGCTGAGGTCAGCGGCGGCTAGATCAGCTGCGGCGCCACCTCGCGCGCGACCAGCTCCAGGTGGTCCAGATCGTGCAGGTCGAGCACCTGCAGGTACACCCGCCGCACGCCCGGCTCGGCCAGCCGACCGAGTCGGTCGACGGCCTCGCTGACCGTCCCGGCCACCCCCTGCACCCGCAGCTCGGCCGGGTCCCGATGGATGGCGGCGGCCCGGCGCTCGTACTCGGCGTCGTCGACGCCGACACACATGACAAGGGCTGCGGACTGCACCAGGGTGTCGGCGGGTCGGCCGATCGTCTCGCACGCCGCACGCACCCGGGCGAGGCGTGCGCCGATCGCGTCGGTCTCGGTGAACGGCACGTTGAACTCGTCGGCGAACCGGGCGGCCAGCGCGGGAGTGCGCCGCGGGCCGCTGCCGCCCATGATGATCGGCACGCCGGGCCGGTCCGGAGCCACCCGAGGACGCTGCAGCGGTTTGGGCAGCGCCGGCGAGTCGACCAGCGTGTAGTGCTCCCCGTCGTAGTCGAACCTCTGCCCGATCGGCGTCCGCCACAGGCCGGTGATCACCTCGAGCTGCTCGGTGAGGATGCCGAACCGGCGTTCCGGGAAGGGGATGCCGTAGGCGGCGTGCTCTGCGGCGTACCACCCGGCGCCCAGGCCGAGCTCCACCCGCCCACCGGACATCTGGTCCACCTGGGCGACCTGGATCGCGAGCACCCCGGGGTGCCGGAACGTCGCGGCGGTGACCAGCGTGCCGAGGCGGATCCGGCTGGTCTCGCGGGCCAGGCCGGCCAGTGTGGTCCAGGCGTCGGTCGGGCCGGGCAGCCCGTCGGAGTCCCCCATCGCCAGGTAGTGGTCGGATCGGAAGAACCCGTCGAAGCCGAGCCGCTCGGTGGCCTGCGCCACCGCGAGCAGGTCGTCGTAGGTCGCGCCCTGCTGGGGCTCGGTGAAGATCCTCAGGTCCATGCGTTCCAACCCTTCGACTGTCGAGATCGAGTTCCGCACGCGAGATCGACCAGTGCACGACTCGATCTCGCGGACGGACCGAGCGGGTCAGAAGCCGGCGAGCGGGACGTCCAGCTCGTCGAGCAGCCGCTCGACGCGGGCCCGGATCTCGTCACGGATCGGGCGCACCGACTCGATGCCCTGGCCCGCCGGGTCGTCCAGTGCCCAGTCCTCGTAGCGCTTGCCCGGGAAGACCGGGCAGACGTCCCCGCAGCCCATCGTGATCACGACGTCGGACGCCTGCACAGCCTCGGGGGTCAGCACCTTGGGGCTCTCGGTCCGGATGTCGACGCCCACCTCGAGCATCGCCTCGACCGCGACCGGGTTGATCCGGTCCGCCGGAAGGGAGCCGGCGGACCGGACCTCGACGGCTCCGCCGGACAGCTGGGACAGGAAGCCGGCGGCCATCTGCGAGCGCCCGGCGTTGTGCACGCAGACGAACAGGACGCTGGGGCGGGGCGAGTCGGTCATGCGTACATATTGACGTACGTCGAATCGTTGGTCCAAGCCAGCCGTTGCGGAGGCCGGCGGATCGCGCCAGGTCCCGTCGCCCACCGGACCGGCGCTGCGCGGCTCGCGGTCGTGGCGCATCATCAGTGCATGACTCCAACTGCGCAGGGGGCAGCCATCACGGACGCCCCGGTCGTGATCGTCGGCGGTGGGCTCGCCGGCGCCACCGTCGCCACAACCCTGCGTGAGGAGGGCTTCACCGGGCCGGTCGTCCTGCTGGCGGGCGAGCCGAACCGCCCATACGAGCGGCCACCCCTGTCCAAGGGGTACCTGCTCGGCACCGACGAGCGGGAGTCCGCGTTCGTGCACCCGCTGACCTGGTACGCCGAGAACGACGTGCATCTGCGGCTCGGCACCCGGGTGACCGCGATCGACCGCCCGGTGCAGGAGGTGGTCCTCGGCGACGGCAGCCGGCTGCGCTACCGAGACCTGGTGCTCGCGACCGGAGCCGTCCCGCGCACCCTCGAGGTGCCGGGCGCCGACCTGGCGGGCGTGCACTACCTGCACGGGCTGGAGGACGCCGACGCGCTGCTGGCCGCCTTCGCCCGCAAGCCGCGGGTCGTCGTCGTGGGCGGCGGCTGGATCGGCCTCGAGACGGCCGCCGCCGCCCGCGCGGCCGGGCTGGAGGTGACGGTGCTGGTACGAGGCGCCGCACCCCTGGTTGCCGTCCTTGGACCGGAGATGGCGGGGATGTTCGCCGACCTGCACGTCGAGCACGGCGTGCACCTGCGCACACACGCCGCGGTCGACGCGCTGCTCAGCGCCGACCAGACGACGGTCAGCGGGGTCCGGCTCACCGACGGCCAGGTGGTCCCGGCGGACCTCGTGGTGGTCGGGATCGGCGCCGTGCCCGAGGTCCGGCTGGCGACGGATGCTGGGCTCGAGGTCGCCACCGGAGACGTGGCCGAGGCCTGGCGCCCCGCGCTGGGCCGCCGGCTCCGGACGGAGCACTGGGCCAACGCGCAGCGGCAGGGCGCGGTCGCCGCCCGGTCGATCATGGGAGCGGACGCATCGGACGATCGGCTGCCGTACTTCTACACCGACCAGTACGACCTGGGCATGGAGTACGTCGGCTACGTCGGGCCCGACGGGTACGACGAGCTCGTGGTCCGCGGAGACCTCGCCAAGCGGGAGCTCATCGCCTTCTGGCTGCGCGAGGGTCGCGTGGTCGCCGGGATGAACGTCAACGTCTGGGACGTCACCGAGCAGATCGAGGAGCTCATCCGGTCCGGTGGCCGGGTCGACGACCGCTCGTGGCCGGTGGGCTAGTCAGCCTGCGGCGAGCTGGCGGACGTAGGCCACCTAGGGGTACACGGCCGACGCCGCGGCGCTGCCCGCCGGGATCGAGACCACGTGGGCGATCGGGGCGGACCGCACGGTCACCTCGATCCAGCCGGTCACGCGCTGCTCCTTGGCCATCAGGAACAGCAACCCGATCGGGAAGAACAGGATGGCCAGCACGATCGCCCACACCGGGATCGCGGAGGTGTAGGCGGTGCGGTTCGCGATGTACCACTCCGAGCCGCGCACCGGTGCGGTGCCGCGAGGCGTGACCACCCAGCTGCGGGTGATCCCGATGTCACCGATCTGCAGCAGGTAGGGCTCGACCGGCTCGGTGACGGCGTACGGGCTGAGGGACATCATGACTCCTCGGATGGGTGCCCGGCGGCGCCCGGCGCTCACAGTACTGGGCACCAGCTGCGGCCATACGCAGAACCGAGGGTGATCAATCGATCTCCTCGCCGGCGAGCGCCTTCGCCGCCAGGCGCTCCTCCTCCGCCACCTCCCAGACCTCCTTGGCCGCGGTGAGGTTGAGCACGATGATCGCCGCGCCGAGCACGATGTCCGGCCAGCCGCTGGCCGTCCAGGCGGTCACCAGCCCCATCGCGATGATCGCCAGGTCGACCGCAACGTCGTTGCGGGCGGCCAGCCATGCGGCCCGCGTCATGGAGCCACCGTGGTGGCGGACCCGCAGCAGGATCAGAGCGCAGACCGCGTTGACCACGACGGCGCCGCCCGCCGCGAGCATCAGCGGCACCGGCCGGGGGGCGACCGGGTCGGCCACCTTCACGATCGCCTGCCAGGCGGCGGCGAGCGCCGGCAGCAGGATCACCGCTGCCATCACCTTGCCGGTCCTGGCCCGGGCGCGGAGCGACCAGCCGAGGGCCAGCGCGATCAGCAGGTTGACCGCGGTGTCCTCGAGGAAGTCGACGCTGTCGGCGAGCAGGGCGACCGAACCGATCGCCAGGGCGACGACGACCTCCACCCCGAAGTAGGAGAGGTTGAGCCCGGCCACCAGCAGGACGGTGCGGCGCAGTCGCGTGCGGGTGGCGGCGTCGATGTCCCGCTCGCCGGCCCGGTCGCGCTCGCCGGCCCGGTCGCGCTGGCCGGCCCGGTCCGGACCGGCCGGCGGCTCGTCCACCACAGCTCCCCGGCTACGCGTTCCGGCCGGCGTGCAGCACGTCCCGCATGAGCTCGAGCTGACCGTGGTGCTGGGCGAGCTCCTCGTAGGCATGCAGCAGGGCCGCTCCACGGGTCCGGACCTGACCGCGGAGGGGATGGTCGTGCTCGATCGCGAGCGGGCCCGCCATGTCGACCCCGGCGATGTCGTGGGCGAGCTGCTCCCGCGCGCGGGCGATCCGCTCGATCAGCGGAGCGACCGGCCCCGTCGCTCGGAACTCGGCGTCGCGGTCCCGCTGCACCACGCGCCCGGCGACGCAGTGACCGACCCAGAAGTCGAGCACCCCGAGGCAGTGCGTGGCGATCGCGTACGGGGAGTTCGCACCGGGCAGGTCGGGCCGGCCGTTCGCCCCCTCGTCGCCGAGGTCGGCGAGGATGCGCGACATCCCGTTCAGGGCCCGGTCGGCGACATGTACGAGGTCGACCTCACTGATCTCCACACCCGCAGGTTGCCACACCGGGCCACTTCCGGCCCACGCCGCCACGGTCCGGGTGGACGACGGCGCCACCACCCCGAGGGGAACGCCCGGATCGCGACTCTGATCGGTGCGGAGCACGTCCGGCTGGGTAAGGTCTGACCGTGCTCGAACGGCGCCTTCGATGACCCCCGTGGTGGTGGGCGACCCGGGCACGCGTCCCTCGTGGGATGCGTGGGCCCTTGGCATCGCCACTGCCGTGTCCACCCGAGCGGACTGCACCCGCCGGCGGGTCGGCGCGGTGATCCTCGGACCCGACCACCGGGTGCTGGCCACCGGGTACAACGGGTACCCACCCGGCCAGCCGGGTTGCCTGACCGATGGGGCCTGCCCCCGAGGGCGACTCTCCTACGCCGACGTCCCGGCCAGCTCCCCGTACGTCGGCGTCGACCAGCCGTGCCAGGCGTTGCACGCGGAGGAGAACGCCGTGCTGCACCTGCCCGGCGGCTCGCGCCTCGGTGCGACGGTGTACGTCACCGACGAGCCGTGCCCCAACTGCAAGCGGTTCCTGGCCGGCGCGGGGATCGCCCGCGTGGTGTGGCCGGACGGGCAGATCGTCTACCAGAAGCCCGCGTAGCGGCGGACGGCGGGCGCCGGCCCTCGCGGGAGTCAGAGAGACCCTCGGACCCGAAGGTCCGAGGGTCTCTCTGACTCGGATCACGCTGTGCGGTAGCGGTGGGATTTGAACCCACGGTGGGCTCTCACCCACACACGCTTTCGAGGCGTGCTCCTTAGGCCGCTCGGACACGCTACCTGGCGCTGCGCAGGATACCCGGTCGGCGGGTTCGGCTCCGAATCGCCGTTGCGCTCGCCGCCCACGCTCTCCAGCCTGATCACATGGCCACGATCAGGATCCCGCACACGTCCGACGAACCGTCACGACCGGCGCTCGATCAGCTCCGCGACCGGACCCTCGTCTGCGGCGGCGCCCACCCCGCGCCGGGCACCACCATTGAGACACCCGACCTCTTGGCAGGCGAGCACGACGAGCGCGAGGAGCACCTCGCCTCGATGACCCACCGGTCCGCCGGGCGGTGATCGTCGTCGAGCCGGTGGACTAGGTACCCGGAGTGGGCAGACGTGGTTCCTGCTCGTAGCCGGTGCGGTCTCATTGCTGTCTGGCGCTGGCCTGGTCGCCTCTGGCCGGGAACGGCACCCGTCGCCGGTATCGAGGGTTGACGTGGTCGGGCAGCTCGCTGAGCTCGCTCGGCTGCCTGGGAGCCGAGCACGACAACGTCCGGATCGCCGGCGATCTTCGACGCCGCACGCAGGATGTGTTCGAGGTCCTCGCGCTTCATCGAGGTGCGACCCACCCGGTGAACGCTTCGAGGACGCGCGCTCGCTCGCCGGCGGTGATCAGCCCTGCGAACGGGTTGTCCGCCCGGAGCTCGCGCGAGCGTGGGTCGGTGGAAGTCAGGGCGCGCAAGACGCCTTCGATCGGGCCATCCAGGAGCCGCTCCCATTCGTCGAGCCACTGACGGCCCGGTCCGCGCGTGTGTCGCTCACGGAGGGTCGTGAGGTTGGTCCGAGCGATGTCAAGTGCGTGCCCAGGGTCAGCAACGACCTTCCCGGCGATCGCGTGTCCAAGCCACAATGTCCGACGCTGCTCACGCAGGAGTCGTCCGCTCTGCACGCGGAGGGCTTCGAGATCCGCTCGGCGGATGCGCCGGTGGACCCCCGTGGTTTGGTAGGGCAGGTCGCCGCGATCGCACAGGTCTACGACGTGCTGGCGGGAGACGCCGAGCACGCGCGCGGCTTCGCCGGTGGTCAGGAGGGTGTCGCTGACGGCGGCGGTCGTTTCGTTGTGGATGACCTGACGCATGGTCCGAGCATATGGCAGCAGCCCCAAAAACACAACGCGCACGCGTGCGAGTTGCGTCTGTTGTGGCTCCATGGCCGGACAGGCGCTGAGGGGTCTGCGCCGCGCAGCGGCGCGGCCCGGAGGACCGGTCGGTCAGCGGCAGCCCGGCCCGGCAACGGCGAGCCCACTTCGAGGCCGTCGCCGGCGAGCACTGGAACCGTTCCGCGGCCCGCCGGACAGCCCACCCGTCCTCGACGATCACCTTGGCCAGGCGCAACCGGTCGGTCGGGGTCAACGGGGCACCAGCGTGAGTCACGAGGACCTCCCGGATCTCGAAGACGGTCTGGTAACCCCTTCGATGCCGGAGGTCCTCCCCGTTCCCCTCACGCCGCGCTGATCACAACCTCCAGAGGAACTACAGCTACCGGCTGCCGACCGGCGGCAGCTCGGCCGGCAGCCCGAAGGCCGCGAAAAGCCCGACGTCGAACCACACGGTCACCGCGGCGACCCCCCGCGTTGACTCATGAGAGATCTCCGCGTGGGTCGATACGTTGCCTCGTTCGGGAACCTCCGCTTGTCCGGGGTGTCGCTGATGGTGGGGCGGTTGGTCGGGGTACGCCCGGCGGATGGGTCTTTCGATGAGTCAGCG
>JBBRCL010000005.1:0-70350 GCA_038204895.1 Actinomycetales bacterium
GGCGAGCGGGTCCGGCAAGGCGAGCGGGTCCGGCAAGGCGAGCGGGTCCGGCAAGGCGAGCGGGTCCGGCAAGGCGAGCGGGTCCGGCAAGGCGAGCGGGTCCGGCAAGGCGAGCGGGTCCGGCAAGGCGAGCGGGCGGAGCGCCGGCCCTCAGTCGGAGCGCCGACGGCCTGGCGACAGTGCACCCCCAGCCACCGAGGACCACGACGCAACAGCGAGCAGCCCCGAGCGCGATACGCAGGACGAGCAGTGACCAGCGACGACGCCGCCTTCGACCAGGAGACTCCGATGACCGACCCCAGCACTGAAGCGCCTCCCGCCGCAAACGAGAAGACCCTGACCCGTCGCCTGGAGGAAGAGGGCGAGATCGCGGCGGACTACCTCGAGGAGCTGCTCGACATCGCTGACCTCGATGGCGACATCGACATCGACGTCGACCACGCCAGGGCCGCGGTCGCGATCGTGGCCGAGGGTTCGGCTGGTCGCGACCTGAAGCGGCTGGTGGGCGCCGATGGCGAGGTCCTGGATGCGCTGCAGGAGCTGACTCGGCTGGCTGTTCAGGCACGGACCGGTGAGCGGAGTCGGTTGATGCTGGACATCGCCGGCTACCGGGCCGGGCGGCGGGTTGCGTTGGCGGAAGTGGCTCGTGAGGCCATCGCACGGGTTCAGGAGACCGGTGCGCCAGTCTCTCTCGAAGCGATGAACCCGTTCGAGCGCAAGGTCGTGCATGACGTCGTGGCCGCGGCTGGGTTAGTGAGCGACAGCGAGGGCGAAGAGCCTGATCGTCACGTGGTGATCCACCCCGCCGCGGTGGCTTCGTCGTAGGCCACGGGGATGTTCCACGTGGAACACCCCCCAACGTGACCGGTGCAGACCGCGGTCGGCTCCAGACGCCCATCCCTGAGATCCGACGCTCGCGCCAGTAGCTGGTGCCTGATGTTCCACGTGAAACGTCACCGAGCTGCCGGGCCGACTTCGGCTCATGGCTGGGGTCGAAGGGGAACCGCTCGACCACCTTCAGTCACCCACACCCCGAGAGCTCCCCAGCGGTGGACGTTCTCGGGTCGGCCCGGCGCCAGTGTGACGTCAGTGTTCCACGTGAAACATTACTTCGGCGACGGGCGTTGCGGGCCTGTGGTGGCCGCTTGCTGGGCACAATCGCATTGAGGCTGGTGGCTTCGTCGACCTCGAAGGCGCTGGTGGCGGCGCCGCGCCTTGTCAGGAGACAGCGGCCAGCGGCAGCGACGCCCGCTGGCGCCAACGGGTGCCATCGAAGACGAACAGGGCGGCCTCGGTAACCCGCGCGTTGAAGGGAAGCCGCCGCAAGATGTCGGCTTCGATCTCGTCCATCATGGCTTCGTCGACGCCATGGGCGGCCGTCAGATGCGGAACGACGTCCTCGTGGACGCCGCCATAGGGCGGCACCTCGGGCCACTCCATGTGAATCCTCTGCGTCAATGCGGCCAGCCCCGTTGCTGGCTCTGGCTCCAGGTACAGGACCCCTGGGAACCTCGCACAACGACGAAAGAGCAGATCCCGCGGAGGAGCCGCGGCGCAGACAGCGGCGAGCCGCGCCATCACAGCGTTCGAGAGGATCGGTCCAGGAAGGAACGGGAAGAGTGCCGTTACGTGAGCAGGGAACCCACTGGCTGCTGAGGCGTCGAAACGGGCACGCCAATGACCGACGACGGGTTCCGCTGGTAGCACGACGGCCACGATGCCGGACTGACCGCGTTCGAACGCCATGCGACCATCCTTCCCCACCAGCAGAGTCGCGCCATGAGCCCAGGACCCTGCGACCCGGCAGTCTCACGACAACCTCTTGGGAAACACGCCCCGGGTGGCGTCGGCGATTCGGGGAGGTCCGCCCGCTGATCGCCGGCGAGAACCACGGCGGCGGAGGCTGACTTCTCGTCCGGATAGGCGTGCCCGTCGATGTCCAGCACCGTGGCCAGGCGCCGCTTCAGCGCCGAGTACTTGTCGACGGTGCGCGGGGTGGCGCGCAGCTGCGCCGTGCGCGTTGTGTCTTGTGCGGCGTGTTTCACGTGAAACATCACACCGGTTGGCGCCGACGCCCCGGCCTCAGGGCGCCGGCGGTCCCGTTCGCCGGTCCCGTTCGGCCAGGTGGCGCGTCGGCCAGGTGTCGCCTCAGCCGGGCGGCGGTCGGGCGCGGGCCGGAACGCCATGCCTCCAGCGCGGATGTTCCACGTGAAACATCCTCGCGAGTCGGACGCGCGCGCCCTGAAGCCGGCCGAGCCGCGATGATGGTGCCCATGGACGAGGTGTTGATCGAGGGGACGGACCCGCGGGTCCGGGAGTACCTCGGAGACGCCTATCCGCGGATCGCGCGCTTCGCCGAGATGCTCGCGGCCGATGGCGTGGCGCGCGGCCTGATTGGGCCCCGAGAGGTGCCGCGGTTGTGGGCCCGGCATCTACTGAACTCGGCTGCCGTCGCTTCCCTGCTACCGGCGGACGGCACCCTCGTGGATGTGGGCAGTGGAGCCGGCCTGCCGGGGATCGTTCTTGCCTGCATGCGCACGGGTGGCGACATGGTCCTGCTGGAACCGATGGAACGCCGGGCGACCTGGTTGCGGGAGGTGGTGACGGAGCTCCGGCTTCCCTCGGTCGAAGTGGTGCGGGCGCGGGCAGAGGAGATGCACGGCAAGCTCTCAGCCACCGTGGTCGTAGCCCGCGCCGTGGCGCCGATGGACCGGCTCGCAGGCTGGACCCTTCCGCTGCTTGCGACAGGAGGCGTCCTGCTCGCGATGAAGGGGAGCCGCGCCATCGACGAGCTTCGGACGGCGGCGGCGGCGATCTCGCGACTGAGCGGGGGAGCGGCCGACGTCGTGCTGGCGAGCTCGATCGAGGGAGTGACGCCCACAACTGTGGTCAGGGTGGTCAAGCAACGCCCAGTGCCCACCTCGCTGCGACAGGGCACTCCCAGGGCTTCACGGCGGCGTAGCCGATAGCCCGAGCAGCATCCCCGAACGGCCGACCGGCGCCGACAAGTCCGCCGACAAGTCCGCCGGCAGTCCAGCGGTGTTTCGGCGGCCTGCGACCGTCGGATTCGCGCGGGGGTGTGGACAGTCGGTCGGCGCGGTCGGCGCGGATGGCAGGATGTGAACGACCCGACGGCAGGAGACGTGGTGGAGCACCAGGACGGTACGCGGACGGAGGTCACCGACGACGCGCGCCGAGCGGCGATCATCGAGGGGCTGCCGCAGGTGGACGACACCACGCCGCTCGCAGCTCAGATCGCGGCAGACGCTCGCCGACGGATCGAGCTGTCCGGCCGGCGGTTCCCTCGGCCCGAGCGCACTCGAATCCTGACCATCGCCAACCAGAAGGGTGGCGTCGGCAAGACGACGACAGCGGTCAACCTCGCCGCGGCGCTGGCGCAGGCCGGCCTGAACGTGCTCGTCATCGACAACGACCCGCAGGGGAACGCCTCCACCGCCCTCGGCGTCGACCACCGTGCGGGCACCCCCTCGGTGTACGAGGTGCTGATCGAGGATGAGGAGCTGGCCGCCATCGTCCAGCGGTGCCCGCGCATCCCGCGCCTGCTCTGCGCCCCGGCGACGATCGACCTCTCCGGCGCCGAGATCGAGCTCGTCTCTCTGGTGGCGCGGGAGAACCGCCTCCGCAACGCGGTCGACGCCTACCTGACGTATCGCGAGCAGCACGGTCAGGACCGCATCGACTACGTGTTCATCGACTGCCCGCCGAGCCTCGGCCTGCTGACCGTCAACGCCTTCGTTGCTGCCCGGGAGGTGCTCATCCCCATCCAGTGCGAGTACTACGCGCTGGAAGGCCTCAGTCAGCTGCTCAAGAACGTGCAGCTCATCAAGAACCACCTCAACCCCGTCCTGCACGTCTCCACGATCCTCCTGACGATGTACGACGCGCGGACCAACCTCGCGCAGGAGGTCGCCGCCGAGGTCCGTGAGCACTTCCCCGCCCAGACCCTCCGGACCACGGTGCCGCGATCGGTCCGGATCTCTGAGGCGCCGGGTTACGGGCAGACCGTCATGACGTACGAGCCGGGCTCGTCCGGTGCCCTGTCCTACCTCGCCGCGGCCCGGGAGCTCACTGAGCGGGCGCAAGCCGGTGCGAACCCGTCGCCGACCTCAGCCGCTGCCGCCTCTGGTGGCGCACCCATGAAGGAGTTCTGATGGCCGAGAAGCGTCGTGGGTTGGGCAGAGGCCTCGGTGCCCTGATCCCGAGCGGTCCGGACCGCGAGTCGCGCCCGGTCGACGTGTTCTTCCCCGGCGTTGCCGATGAGGATGCGCAGGCGGCGACGTCCGGTGGCCAGAGGGCGGGAGCGGCCTCCGACGGTGTGCGTGACCTCGGGCCGGTCGACGGTGTGGTGGCCCGTGCACCATCGGACACCGAGCTGCTCCCGGTGCCGGGTGCCAGGTTCGCCGAGGTCGGGGTGGATGACATCCGGCCCAACCCCCGGCAACCGCGCACGACGTTCGACGAGGAAGCCCTGGTCGAGCTCGTGGCGTCGATTCGTGAGGTGGGAGTCCTGCAGCCGGTCGTGCTCCGGCCGCTTGCTCCCGAAGAGAACGGCGTCCACTTCGAGCTCATCATGGGCGAGCGACGGTGGCGCGCTGCGGAGCAGGCCGGCCTGGCCACGGTCCCGGCGATCGTGCGGGAGACCGCCGACAGCGACCTGCTCCGGGACGCCCTGCTGGAGAACCTGCACCGCAGCGACCTGAACCCGCTGGAAGAGGCGGCCGCCTACCAGCAGTTGCTCGACGACTTCGGGTGCACGCACGACGAGCTGGCGCACCGCATCCACCGATCCCGACCGCAGATCAGCAACACCCTGCGTCTGCTCCGCCTCCCGCCGCACGTTCAGCGACGGGTGGCAGCGGGCGTGCTCTCGGCGGGGCACGCGCGCGCGCTGCTTGGTCTGTCCGACGCCGCCGCGATCGAGCGACTGGCCCAGCGGATCGTGGCCGAGGGTCTTTCGGTCCGCGCCACCGAGGAGATCGTCGCCCTTGGCGGAGAGCCAGAGAAGCGGGTGACGGTCCGTGGCCCCCGACCCGGCGACCGGAACCGGGCCCTGGACGACCTCGCCGGTCGGCTGTCGGACAGGCTGGACACGCGGGTGAAGGTGTCGCTCGGCAAGACCAAGGGCCGCCTGACCGTGGAGTTCGCCTCCGTGCAGGACCTGAACAGGATCCTCGAGGTGATAGCGCCGGACGACCCCGGGCTGCTCCGCTAGGCGGCGTCAGGACCGGGCGTCAGGCGGCGTCAGGACCGGGCGTCTCGACCTGGCCGGCATCCCGGTGTGCCTCCGTGCCGAAGATCTGGGCCAGCTCGACCTCGGCCGCGACGACGCCGGCAAGACGCCGGACACCCTCCCGGATGCGCTCGGGCGTCGGGTAGCAGAACGACAGCCGCATGTGGTCGGACCCCTGACCGTCGGCGTAGAACGCGGTCCCGGAGACGTAGGCCACCAGCGCCGTGATCGCCCGCGGCAGCATCGCGCTCGCGTCGATCCCGTGCGGGAGCTTGACCCAGGTGTAGAAGCCGCCCTCGGGGACCGTCCAGCTGGCCTCGGGCATGTGCTCGGCGAGTGCGCCGATCATCGCGTCACGGCGCTCGCGGTACATCTCCCGGTACGCCTTGATCTGACCCCGCCAGTCGTGGTTGGCCAGGTAGGTGGACACCGCCAGCTGGGAGGCGTTCGACGGGCAGAGGATCGCGGACTCGCTGGCGAGGACCAGCTTCTCCCGCAGCGACGGCGGAGCGACGGCCCAGCCCACCCGGTAGCCGGGCGCGAAGGTCTTGGAGAACGAGCCCAGGTACACGACCCCGGTGTCCTCCATGGATCGCAGGGCCGGGAAGGGCTCGCCGTCGAAACCCAGCAGCCCGTACGGGTTGTCCTCGATCAGCAGGACGCCGTGCCGCGCGGCGATCTCGAGGATCCGCGGTCGCCGTTCGAGCGAGAGGCTGACGCCGGCGGGGTTGTGGAAGGTGGGCACGGTGTAGATCAGCTTGACGCGACGGTCCTCGGTCTCCAGCCGGGTGAGGGTCTCGTCGAGGGCCTCGGGGATCAGGCCGTTCTCGTCCAACGGCACGTGCACGACGTCGGCCTGGTAGGAGTGGAACACCCCGAGGGCACCGACGTAGCTGGGCGCCTCGGCCACGACGACGTCACCCGGGTTGATGAACAGGCGCGTCACAAGGTCAAGGGCCTGTTGCGAACCCGTGGTGACGACGACGTCGTCCGGGTGGGCATGGATGCTCTCGATCCGCATGACCTCGAGGATCTGCTCGCGTAGGGTCTCGTCGCCCTGGCCGGAGCCGTACTGCAGCGCGGTCGTGCCGCGCTTGAGCATCAGCTCGTGAGCCGACTCGGCGAGGGCTTCGATGGGGAGCCCGGCGAGATACGGCATCCCACCGGCCAGGGAGACAACCTCCGGCCGGTTGGCGACGGCGAACAGCGCGCGGATCTCGGACGCACGCATGCCGTGGGTGCGGTCGGCGTACGCATGCATCCACGGGTCGAGTGGGGTCCCGCTGACGGGCCGGACAGGGTGGGCGGCGCTGCCGGAGGCAGGAGTCACCCGGCCCATCGGTTCGCCGTGCTCGGGAGTCATGAGGTGCAGTCTGCCACGGGCGCCAGAACGGCCCCCAGTGCATTCGCCCCGGCGGGGCGGGCTGCGGGGTCTGCAGCGACGGGGCCCTGGCTGCTCCTACCGGGACTGGTACCAGGGCAGGACGTCGCACGCCATCAGCCCGGAGCGCACCGTCGGGTCCAGCTGCATCAGCTCGGCTGCCCGGTCCGCCGTCACCGAGAAGACGACCAGCGCCACAAGGTCACCCTTGAGGAGGTCGTTGAGAGCGTGCAGCGGGCCTCCGTGGGTCACCGTTCCGGCTCCCGCCAGCTCGTCCATGTACGCGAAGTGTTGACCGACGTCGTCCTGATCCCCGAGCGGCTGATCGAGGACCCACCGTGGACCCGGTCGCAGGAGCGCGATCGAGATCATCGACCTGACGCCGGCGGGATCGCTCATGCCAGCACGGACTCGATCTCCGCCACCAGCACCGGCTTGGGCCGTGCGCCGATCACCTGCTTGACCAGCTCACCACCGCGGTAGATGTTCAGGGTCGGGATCGAGATGATCCCGTACGCCTGCGAGACCTGGGGGTTCTCGTCCGTGTTCAACTTGGCGACCTTGATCCGGTCGCCGTAGGTCTCCGAGAGCTCCTCGAGGATCGGTGCCACCTGGCGGCAGGGCCCGCACCACGGTGCCCAGAAGTCGACAAGGACAGGGACGTCGGACTTCAGCACCTCGGCCTGGAAGGTGGCATCGGTGACATGGACGGTGCTCACAGGGTCTCCTCGATCGTCTCTGGACGGCTCGCGGGCGTCGGCGGCTGCGCGGCGTCGACGAGGTCGGCCAGGTAGTGCTGGGCATCCAGGGCCGCGGCGCAACCGGTGCCGGCCGCGGTGATCGCCTGACGGTATACGTGGTCCACCAGGTCCCCGCAGGCGAACACGCCCGGGACGTCGGTGGCGGTCCCCCGCGCGCCGTCCCGGCCCGCCAGCACGTAGCCGTCGGTGTCGGTGGCCACCTGGCCCACCACCAGGTCGCTGCGCGGGACGTGACCGATCGCGACGAAGACGCCGGTTGCCTCGAGCTCGCGCTCAGCACCGGTCACGGTGTCGCGCAGCGTCACTCCGGAGACCTTCTCCCTGCCGCTGATGCCCACGACCCTGCTGTTCCAGGCGAACCGGATCTTCGGGTCTGCCAGCGCGCGGTCGGCCATGATCTTGGAGGCCCGCAGCTCGTCGCGCCGGTGCACCATGGTGACGGTCTCGGCGAACCGGGTCAGGAACGTCGCCTCCTCGACCGCCGAGTCGCCGCCGCCCACGACCACGACGGGCTGGCCGCGGAAGAAGAACCCGTCGCAGGTCGCGCACCAGGACACCCCGTGCCCGGAGAGCCGCTTCTCGTCGGGCAGGCCCAGCTCGCGGTAGGCGGAGCCCGTCGCCAGGATGACGGCCCGTGCGCGGAAGGTGTCGCCGCCCCCCGTCACCACGGTCTTGACCGGACCCGCGAGGGAGACCTCGGTGACGTCGTCGTACCGGATCTCGGCACCGAAGCGCTCGGCCTGCTTGCGCATGGTCTCCATCAGGTCCGGGCCCAGCACGCCGTCGACGAACCCGGGGAAGTTCTCCACTTCGGTGGTGTTCATCAGGGCGCCACCGGCGGTCACCGAGCCGGCGACGACGACGGGAGCCAGCCCGGCCCGGGCGGCGTAGATCGCAGCGGTGTATCCGGCGGGGCCGGACCCGACGATCACCAGGTCACGTACGGAGTCGGTCACAATCGATCCTTCGGCTGTCGGGTCCGCGCGGATGGTTCCGGCGGCGGTCGGGTCTGGGTCATGGGATCTGTCGGCGTCAACCGATCCTCGGCGGGTTGTGTTCCCCGCCCTGGGTTGTCGCCCGTTCAGGACACCTGCATCTCGAGCAGCTCGACACGGTTGAGGGCGCTGGGCGTCTGAGGCAGGGCGGTGAACCACAGGACGATGCTCTGGGTCGCGGTGGGGGCACTGAGCGTGAGCACGGTCTGCGGGCCCAGTGCGCCCGACGCCAGCACGTCACCCTGGGTTGGCGTGCTCGGGTCGGTCGCCCGCACCTCCACCATGCCTCCGGTGCCGTTGACCAGCAGGGTGACCGTGGTGACGGTGGCCGGCTCGGCGAGCGTCACGGCGTACCCGACGCCTGGCTTCATGCCGAAGGTCGGCGACGCGTAGGTCCGGGTATACCAGAAGGTCGCCGGGTCCCCGTCGATCGCGAGCGGCACGGCCTCCGGGTGCTCGTTGTTGTCGCCGCCGGGTGGTGGGTCGATCATCTGCGCCGACGCGATCACCGGTACGGCAGCGGGGTCCACCGCGGGGTCCTCGGCCGCGGGCTCCCCGGGCGCCGTGGTCGCCGGGTCCTCGGCGGCAGCCGCATCCCCGCCGGTGTTGTCGCCGCTTCCGGTGAGGTCGAGGCCCTGCGGGCCGCCGATCGGTGGGACGGGGGCGGTCAGCGCCTGGAACGCCCAGAACAGCCCGATCACCACCAGGATCGCAACGATGCCAAGGACGATCGGGGTGGCGTTGATCGTCTTCCGCTCGGACTCGGCGGAGCGGCTGATGAAGTTGTCGAAGTCGTCGGGCAGTCGCCGCACGGTCGTCGACCGGACGCTCGGTGGCGTCGGTGGCGCCGCCGACGGCGGGGTCCCCGGGCGCACCTGTGTCCCGGACGGCTGCCCGAACGACCGGCGTATGGACTGGCGCTGCACCGGGTGGACGGTCGGCGGAGCGCCCAGCGCACCAGCGCCCGCAGCCCCCCCGAGGCCCGAACGCGCCGCAGCGCCTGCTGCGGACCCGTCGGCGCTCCACGGGCCGGACGGGATCGTGACGGACCGGTCGACGCCGTCCAGTGCGTCGTAGATGCCCTGGGCGTCGACGGGGCCCCAGGGCTCGAGCTCGCGCACCAGCTCACCGGGGCTGTGCGGGCCGTCGTCGTGCGGACCAAGGGTCACGACGCAGAGCGTGTCGAGGTCGTTCGGCACGGCCGGCGACAGCTCGGCCGGTGGCACGGGATTGCCGCCGACCGCGGGCGCGACGGTGGCACCAGCTGCCGGCCCGAGCCGCGGCACGTCCGGCCACCGACCGGTCAGGCCAAGGTAGAGCAGGGCCACCAGCCCGACGGTGTCCGCCCGCGAGGTCGCCTTGGCGTCCCGCTCCTCGTGCCCGACGAGCTCGCCGTCCATCGCCAGGCCGGAGACCCGCACGCCGCCGTCGGGTGTGACGTGCACGGCCGAGGGCCGCAGGGCGAGGTGGTGCACGCCGCGGCGTCTGGCCACCTCCAGCGCTGCGGCGGCCTCGCCGACGATGGCGCGCACCTGGTCCGCCGACAGCGGTCCGTGCGCGGTGAGCTGGGCGAGGTCCTGCCCGACGATCGGCTCCGTGACCGTGTACGCCACGCCCTCGTGGTCGCCGACGTCCAGCACTCGCAGCAGGCGCGGGTCGGTGACCAGCGCGGCGCGGCGGGCGGCGTCCTGCGCGGCCGCGACGTTCCCGGACCGGATCACCAGCGCGCGCACCGGCCGGTCGAGGATCTGGTCGCGCGCGGTCCAGCTCTCCACGCCCGGCAGGTCCGTGCTCACGGGTTGGTGCAGGCGGTAGCGACCGGCCAGCAGCGTTCCGCGACCGATGACGGTGTCCAGACGATCACCTCCGTGCTTGCCGGCCTGCACCACGCGCGCCTCCTGCTGAGGCTGCTCGCCATCGGGCAGGCCATCGCGCGCGGCCACGGTGGCCGGGGTGCCCAGCCTACGGCGGAGACGAGCCACGATGGGCCCGACCAGGTCGTCGAGCTCGGTGACCTGAAGCCGGCGGAGCAGCCACAGGTAGGCCCCGAGCATCACGGCGCCGACCACCAGGCACACCACGAGCGCCTTGACGAAGCTCGCGCCGGTCAGGTTGCCGAACATCTGGCTGACCAGCCAGCCCAGCGCGGAAGCTGCGGTCGCGGCCAGCCCGGCCCGTACGTGCAGTCGCACGATCCGGCTCAGGCCGCCGCCGAGGCGTCGCCAGGCCTGGGCGGCGCCCCAGACCGCGCCAAGGGTGTACGACGCCGAGATTGCCCCCGCCGAGCACGCGACCCACCACTGCGGCGCGGCGATCAGGTAGCCACCGAACGCGCCGACGACGACGACGCCGGCCATCGCCACCTGGATCCGGAACAGGCCCTTGGCGTCCGAGTAGGCGTAGAACAGCCGCTGGCAGAGCGACCATGCGCCGAGGGCGACCAGGCCGGCCATGAACGCCACGATGATCGGCGCCATGGAACCGGCCTCGGCGGCCTTGCTGGCCGGGAAGACCAGCCGGACCAAGGGCAGGGCGAGCACCGACACCGCCGGCGCTGCGAACAGCGTGAACACGGCGACGGTGCGCAGACCCGAGGAGAAGTCGGCTCGGACGGCTCGGGTGTCCCGGGCGGCGGCATGGTCCGACAGCCGGGTGAAAAGGGCGGTCAGCAGCGAGACCGTCACCAGCGAGTGCGGCAGCATGAACATCGTGAAGGCGTTGGTGTAGGCCTGGCTGCCCGGCACCTGGTTGCCGAGGTCGGCCTGCGACGCGAGGGACGCCACTCGCCACACCACGACGACGCCCAGCTGCCCGACGGCGAGCGCCGCGAAGGTCCACCCGGCCATCCGACCGGCGGTGCCAAGGCCGCTGCCACGCCAGCCCCGCCGCGGTCGGTAGCGGAAGCCGCTGCGGTACAGCGGGACGATCAGGACGGCCGCCTGGGCGATCACCCCGAGGGTCGACACCCCGGCCAGGATGAGGATCCGCGAGCGGTCCCACCCCGTGAGGTCGGTGCCGGAGCTGTCCACCACCTGACGGCCGAACAGCGCGATGAAGACGACGAAGCCGGCGATCGCAACGATGTTGTTGACCACCGGTGCCCACATGTACGGGCCGAAGTTGCCGCGTGCGTTGAGCACCTGCCCCAGCAGCGTGTACAGGCCGTAGAAGAAGACCTGTGGGATGCAGAGGTACGCGAACGCCCGGGCCAGTAGGACGAAGTGCGGGTCGGCACCGGCAACCGTGATCCCGACGATGAGCGGTGTGGCGATCGTCAGGATGGCCGTCAGGCCGGCCAGCAGCACGATGGACAGGGTGAGCAGACGATCGACGTACTCCTGGCCGTTGGCCGAGCGATAGGCCCGGACCACCTGTGGCACCAGGACGGCGTTGAGCACGCCCCCGGCGATCAGCATGTAGAGCATGTTGGGCAGCTGGTTGGCTGCCGCGAAGGCGTCGCCACCGAAGGCGTTGAGGCCGCCGACGACGCCGACCAGCACCGACGCCCGCACGACGCCGAGCACCCGCGACGCCGCCGTGCCCGCCGCCATCACCGCGGCGTTGCGGCCGAGGCCGCCGTCCGCCGCTGACGCGTCGCTGACGCTCATTCCGTCTCCTCGTCCGGCGACAGGGACTCCTGCTCCTCCGGTGAGAGCGCATCGGGACCCGCGACAGCTGGCGGGCCGACCCGACGGCTGGTCCGCCCACGCCGGATGGTCCGCACCACACCGACCACCAGCCCGAGGGCCAGCAGCGAGCCAGCCACGGCCGTGCCGATGCCCTCCCACTCCGCGCGGACCCGCACCTGGAACTGCGTGCTGTCGTCCAGCAGGGCTCCGTCCGCGGTGCGCAGCTCGATGGTCACCGTGACGTCACCGCTCTGCACGGCCCGAACGGGGATCTGCACCAGGACCTCGCCGTCGGCCGGGATGGTGACCGGGACGACGTCGTCCGCGACCAGGCGGCCGTCGGCGGGCCGCAGGCCGACGGAGATCCTGGCCTCCTGGTCCAGGGTGTTCGTCACCCGGACGGGCAGGCCGCCGGAGCTCGAGACGAGTGTGAGGATCTCGGCCGGCTGCACCGTGACCGCTCCGTAGAGCAGCTGTGTCGCGGCGTGCGAGCCGGCGACCGACTCCGCGCGGCCCACCGGGTCCGCCCGCCAGGCGACGGACGTCGGCGCCAGCTGCTCCAGCTCGAGGTCGCCCAGCAGCGCCGAGGGGTCGGCGGCGATCCCGGCAATCAGCTGTCGGCGCTCGACGGCGTTCCGTACGGTGCCGAGGGCTGCGGCGTCCACCTCGGTTCCGGTGACAGTGCGTTCCGCAAGGGTGCCGCGGTCGACCTCCGGGTCGGCGAGCCCGACCAGCGCGGAGACCGGCTCGGTGTGCACCCAGGGTGCCGCGGCGAGCGCGTCGAGCTGGGCCGTGACCACGCTGACGTCCGGTGACCAGTCCCGCGGCACGGTGATCAGCAGGTGCCGGCCGTCGGCCGGGCGCTCGCGGGTGATCACGGCCAGCTCGGCGAGCAGGTCCTGGGCGGCGGTGGCCGGCGTGATCGGCCCGGATGCGGTCGCGTCGTCGCCGAGCGGCCCGACGGCGCCGCTCACCAGGGCGGCGGAGAGCCGCTCGTCCGGCACCAGGACCGGGGTGTCCGCACCGCCGGCGGTCACAGTGGCCCGGCCCGACGGGGTGTAGGTGAGCACGCCGGGTGTCGACAGCCGGCCTGGGCCGACCAGCAGGGCGCTCTGCCCGGAGCGGTGGGCGAGCGCGGCCGTTGCGAGGTCGGGCTCGGCGTCGGCCGGCCAGGCGAGCGTGACCCGTGCCCCGTCGGGCAGGTCGGTGGAGCCGGCCACGTTCTCCGCCCGGTCGATGGCGGCGGTCAGGAGGTCGCCGGCCCCGATGTGTGCGAGGGCCGCGAGGTCGGGGTCCAGGTACGGCAGGAGGCTGACCTCACGGTCGGTCGTGGAGGCGAGCAGCTCGCCGACCCACGCCCGAGTGACCGGCCCGGCGTCCGGCGCGGCCTCGGCGAGCCAGGGGTCGACCGCCCAGGTCACCTCCGCGTGCTCGCCGGTCGCGGCGAGCAGGTTGGCCAGCCGCCCGCCGGGCCGGGTGAGCCGTTCCAGGTCGCCGATCCAGGCGTCGTCGTACGGGCTGACAGCCACGCCGACCACCGGGGCGAGCACGCTCAGCCGGGTCGCGGTGACCTCCTGATCGGGGAACCACAGGGCGAACGTGCGGGCAACGCCTAGGCGGGGCCGCGCGGAGTCCGCGCGGTCGACCACCTGGACCGCGAGACCCCTTGCTCCCCACGAGGTGAGCCGGCTGGGTAGCGCGACGGCCGATGCCGCGACGGTGAGGTCCACTGCGACGGTCTGGCCCGGGCCCAACGGGGCCGTCAGGTCCTGCTGCAGCACGACCGAGCCGAGCGCGTCCTGGGGGCCGCGACCCCGCCACAGGTCGAGGGAGTACCTGCTGATGAAGGTGTTCCGGTTCAGGTGGACCAGCACCCGTGGTTGCGCGACGGTGCCCGACCCGGTGTTGTGCACCTGGACCCGCACGGTCAGGTCCTGGCCGACCCCGAGCACCTGGGGGCTCACCTCGTTGATCAGCACCTCGAGTGGCAGCCCGGACGGGTCAGCGGTGACGGCGCTCGCGGCCCGCGCCGCCGCGAGCGCCCCGGCGGCGACCAGGACGGCGAGCATCCCGGCCGCGATCCTGGCGAGGGCGCGGCCGACGCGAGGGCTCATCTGCTACCGGCGACCACCGCGCGGGCGGTGGCGGCCAACCTGCGCTCGTTGGGGTACGCCAGCAGGTCCGGGAGCTCGTCGATCGCCACCCATGCGGCGTCCTCCGCCTCCCCGTCCGGATCGCCCGCGACGCTCAGCTCGCCGCCCGTGGCGCTGAGCAAGAAGTGGTGCACCACCTTGTGCACCCGGCGGTCCTCGCCGGCGAACCAGTAGTCGATGGTGCCGAGGGCCTGGACGATCTGGCCCTGGATGCCGGTCTCCTCGGCGATCTCCCGCACGGCCGCCTGCTCGGCGGTCTCGGTGCCCTCGAGGTGCCCCTTTGGCAGGCACCACTCCAGGCGGCCGGCGCGGTTGCGGCGGGCGATCACCGCGGCGTGCGGACGGTCCAGCGAGGTCACGACCAGCCCGCCGGCGGAGGTCTCCTCCACCACGGGCAGGGCGCGGAACCTGCGACGTCCGCGCAGGGCGTCCAGGGCGTCGAGGTGCAGGGTGTGCCCACCAGGTGGCGTGGGCACGTGCCCTCGCCGGGGTTGGACGCCGCTCGCCATGACCAACACTGTAACGACCGCATCTGGCACGCTGGTGTGCCGTGCCGCCTACACCTCGCCCAGCCGACCCCGCGCTCGCCGCCCTGCAGCGCCGGGCCCTCGGCGCGCTCGCCGATCTGGCGCCCGCGGTGCTCGAGCTCGGGGCGGCATTCGCCGTGGCCGGCCACGAGCTCGCCCTGGTCGGCGGCCCGGTGCGGGACGCGTTCCTCGGCCGGGTCAGCACGGATCTGGACTTCGCGACGTCGGCCACCCCGGACCAGACGGAGGCGCTGCTGGCCCGGTGGGGCAACGCGCACTGGGACATCGGCCGGGAGTGGGGCACCATCGGCGCCCGCCGGTTCGCCAACGGCGGCAGCGCCGACGTCGTCGTGGAGGTGACGACCTACCGCAGCGACGTCTACGATCCGGCGTCGCGCAAGCCGGAGGTGGCCTTCGGCGACACGCTCGAGGGCGACCTGTCCCGGCGCGATTTCACAGTGAACGCGATGGCCGTCCGCCTGCCGGGCCTGACGTTCGTCGACCCGTTCGACGGGCTCGCCGACCTGGCCGCGCGTCGGCTGCGCACGCCGGTCACCGCCGAGCAGTCCTTCGGCGATGACCCGTTGCGGATGATGCGTGCGGCACGCTTCGCCGCCCAGCTCGGGTTCGCCCTCGACGACGACGTCCGGGCGGCGATCGGGGCGATGGCGGCCCGGATCGGCATCGTGTCCGCCGAGCGCGTCCGGGACGAGCTGACCAAGCTGCTCCTCGCGTCCGACCCCCTGCCGGGGTTGGAGGTGCTCGTCGCCACCGGGCTCGCCGACCAGGTGCTCCCCGAGCTGCCCGCCCTGCGGCTGGAGATCGACGAGCACCACCGGCACAAGGACGTCTACCAGCACTCCCTGACCGTACTCGCGCAGGCCATCGCGTTGGAGACGGGCACGCACGACGCCCCCACCGGTCCGGTGCCGGGCCCGGACCTGGTGCTCCGCCTCGCGGCCCTGCTGCACGACGTCGGCAAGGCGGCGACCCGCTGCTTCGAGACCGGCGGCGTGGTGAGCTTCCACCATCACGAGGTGGTCGGGGCCAAGCTCGTCGCGCGCCGGCTGAAGGCGCTGCGCTTCGACAAGGACACCGTGCAGGCGGTCGCCCGGCTCACCGAGCTGCACCTGCGGTTCCACGGGTACGGCGAGGCGCACTGGACCGACGCCGCGGTGCGCCGGTACGTGACCGACGCCGGGCCTCTGCTCGAGCGGCTGCACCGGCTCACCCGGTCCGACTGCACCACGCGCAACCGACGCAAGGCCGAGTGGCTGTCGCACGCCTACGACGACCTCGAGCGGCGGATCGCCGAGCTGCGCGAACAGGAGGAGCTGGCGTCGATCCGGCCCGACCTGGACGGCCAGCAGATCATGACCGTGCTTGGCGTCCCGCCGGGTCCGGTGGTCGGCGAGGCCTACCGGTTCTTGCTGGAGCTGCGGATGGAGGAGGGCCCGCAGCCGGTGGAGGTCGCCGAGGCGGCGCTGCGCGAGTGGTGGGCGCAGCGGGGGGACGACGGCGCGTGAGGCCCGGGAGCCCGCGGACATGAGGCTCTGGTCGGTGCACCCGCGCTACCTGGACACCCAGGGCCTGACCGCGTGCTGGCGCGAGTCGCTGCTGGCCCAGAAGGTGCTGACCGGCACGACGCGCGGCTACAGCCGCCACCCGCAGCTGGATCGGTTCCGGATCGCTCCGCCGGGCGCCGGGGAGCCGGGCGCCGGGGTCTGGCCCGGCGACTCGATCGTCGCCTACCTGCACGCGATCGCGGACGAGGCCGATGCGCGTGGCTACCGGTTCGACCGGAGCCGGATCGGCGGCCCACGTCCCGCCATCGGGCCGATCCCGGTGACGGAGGGCCAGCTCACCCACGAGTGGTCACTCGTGTGCGTCAAGCTCGCGGCCCGCAGCCCGGACGTGCTCGCGCGCTGGCGGCACGTCGTCCTGCCGGATCCGCACCCGCTGTTCGCCCTGATGCCGGGTCCGGTCGCGAGCTGGGAACGCGTGGCGCCTGCCGGCGGCGCCGATTGAGCCAGTCGGCCCATCCACCGCCGGCGGCCTCGTCGCTCACAGCCGCTCTGGTGACGGGTGGGCCCAGGGTGGTGTGTGCGCCGTCTCAGGGGCCACACGCGGCACTTGCGTCACAAGTGCCACGATGGCTGACGGCGTGGGGTGCTTGTGTGAAGAGTAAGTAGCGCGTGGCGATGCCAAGCCTTCACACAGTGGTGGTCGGTGGCTCGTGGACGCCTGTCAGATGCCCGCCGGCGCACCGACGCCGAGGCGCACCTCGGCGCGCATCGAGCCGACCCGGTAGCCCATCGCCGTGAGCAGATAGGTCACCGCGAGGGCGACGAAGACCACCGCCGACCAGCCGGTGTTCGGCAGCGCGGTGGCGGCCAGCGCGGCTGCGCCGACGAACGCGGCGTTGTACAGCACGTCGTACAGGGCGAACGCGCGGCCCCGGTAGTCGTCGTGGGTGTCCCGCTGGACGATCGTGTCAACGGCGATCTTGGCGCCCTGCACGCTCAGGCCGAGCAGCACGGCGGCCGTCGCCACCACCCAGAACGCAGGTGACGTCGCCAGCAGCGCCTGGCTGGCCACCCCGATCCCGAGGCAGACCACGATCCAGGTCGACGGCGTCATCCGCTCGTGCGCGAGCGGGGTGAGCAGGATCGCCAGCCCGTTCCCGGCAAACGAGAAGCTGACGAGCAGGCCGAACATCGCCAGGCCGGCGTCGGCGTCGGACGGGTCCACCAGCAGGTTGCGCGAGATCAGGATCAACGCGATGAAGTTGACGCCGTACAGGAACCGATGCACCGCCATCACGCCAAGGCCGAGCGCCGGGGTGCGGCGGGCGATCAGGTAGCGGGCGCCGTCGACCAGGTCACCGGCCGTCGCCCGCAGGTCCTGCCACAGGTGCAGCGACCGCTGCTCCGGGCCCAGCTGGTCCCGGCCAAGCCGCAGGGCCAAGGCGCTCGCCGCGCCGAACAGCAGGGCGGCACCGGCCAGGACCGCGCCGTCGCGCAGCGGACCTTCCGCGACCAGGCGGCCGAGCAGGAACCCGGCCCCTGCCCCGACCACCGCAGCGACCGCGCCGAGCGTCGGGGTGATCGTGTTGGCCATCAGCAGCTGGTCGCGGGGCACCACCCGCGGGAGCGCCGCGGAGAGCGCGGCCAGCAGGAACCGGTTGACCCCCAGCGTGACAAGGGCCAGCACGTACACCGCCGGCCCGACGCCGGCCGTCGCCATCAGCACGGCGAGAGTCAGTCCCAGCAACAGCCGCGCGGCGTTGCCGATCAGCAGTACCTGCCGGCGGCGCCAGCGGTCCAGCAGCGGCCCGGCGAACGGGCCGACCACGGTGAACGGCAGCAGCAGCACGGCGAAGGCCGCGGCGACGTCGGCGGCGGTCGCCATGCGCTCCGGGGAGAAGAAGAACAGCGTGGCCAGGCCGGCCTGGAACATGCCGTCCCCGCACTGCGACACCAGCCGCACGGCGAACAGCTTGCGGAAGTCGCGGTGCACAGCGACGACGCGCAGGTCGCCCAGGACGCTCACAACCGGATCCTCACCGGTGCAGGCTAGCGCCCGGCGTTGGAGCAAGATGAGAGCCATGACCCTGGAGCCGTGGCTGCACACCATCGACGACATCGTCCGGGGAGCGCGCAGCGACCTCACCGCCGGTCTGACCTCCGACGAGGTCGCCCGGCGCCTCGCCGAGAACGGCCCCAACGAGCTGCTCGCCGAGCCGCCCGTGCCGACGTGGCGGCGCGTCCTGGCCCAGATGAAGGACCCGCTCGTCGTCCTGCTGCTGGTCGCCGTCGCGGTCTCGCTCGGCGCGTGGATCGTGGAGGGCGCCAAGGGATGGCCGTTCGACTCCCTGGTGATCGGGGTGATCGTCGTCGTCAACGCGGTGCTGGGCGTCGTGCAGGAGCGCAAGGCCGAGAACGCCGTCGCGGCACTGCAGAAGATCAGCGCGCCCACCGCCTCGGTGATCCGCGACGGCGAGCAACGCCGGATCCCGGCCCGCGACGTCGTGCCGGGTGACCTTCTCGTGCTCGCCGAGGGCGACACCGTGCCGGCCGACGCGCGGCTGCTGGCCGTCGCCTCGCTGCACGTCGCGGAGGCGGCGCTGACCGGTGAGAGCGAGGCGGTCGTCAAGACTACCGAGCCGCTCAGCGGCCCGACGGCGCTCGGTGACCGCACCTGCATGGTGTTCGGCGGCACGGCGATCACCCGGGGGAGCGGGCGGGCGATCGTCACCGCAACCGGGATGGCCGCCGAGACCGGCAAGATCGCCCAGCTGCTCCAGGACACCGAGCAGGAGCCGACCCCGCTGGAGCGGGAGATCGCCGTCGTCGGGAAGACGCTCGGGATCGCCGTGCTGGTGATCGCCGTGGTGGTGGTCGGCACCGTGCTGCTCACGTCCGACGTGCACACGCTCGCCGGCGTCGTGACGGTCCTGCTGCTGGGCGTGTCGCTGGCCGTCGCCGCGGTCCCGGAGGGGCTGCCCGCGGTGCTGTCCGTCGTCCTGGCCATCGGTGTGCAACGGATGGCGGCACGGAACGCGATCGTGAAGAGCCTTGCCTCGGTGGAGACCCTCGGCTCGGCGTCGGTGATCTGCTCGGACAAGACCGGCACCCTGACCCAGAACGAGATGACCCTCGTCCGGGTGGTCACCGCCTCCGGGGAGGTGACGCTCGACGGCGCCGGCTACGACCCGGACGGAACGGTCACGCCGGTGACCGGGACGCTGAACGAGGACGAGCCACTGTGGTCCGAGGTACGTGCCGTGCTGTCCGCAGGCAGCGCCGCCAACGACGCCGTGCTGCGCCAGGAGACCTCCGGCGAGTGGACGATCCAGGGCGACCCGACGGATGCGGCGTTCCTGGTGGCCGAGCGGAAGCTCGGCACGCACGGGGCGCGACGCGATCGGTTCCGGCGGGTGGCGGTCGTGCCGTTCACGTCCGAGCGCAAGCTGATGTCGAGCGTGGACCACGACGCCGTGCGCGACGAGCACACCGTGATGACCAAGGGGGCGCCGGACGTCCTGCTCGGCAGGTGCACGGGCGTCCGGGTCGCGGACGACGTGGTGCCGATCACCGACGAGCGCCGGGCGGGTGTGGTCGCCGCGGTCGAGCAGATGTCCGGCGAGGCGCTGCGCACCCTCGGTGTGGCGTTCCGCCGTCTGGCCCCGGACGTCGACCCGGCAACGGTCGGCGAGGAGGTCGAGGGCGAGCTGGTGTGGTGCGGCGTCGTCGGGATCATCGACCCGGCCCGGCCGGAGGCGGCCGCCGCTGTGCAGGCGGCCCACCGGGCGGGGATCCGGATCATCATGATCACCGGCGACCACCCGCGGACCGCGCTGCGGATCGCCACCGACCTCGGGATCGTCGCGCCGGGCGCCGCGGCCGCCACCGGGCTCGAGCTGGACGCCCTGGACGACGACGGGTGGCGCGACGTCGTGCGATCCACCTCGGTCTTCGCGCGGGTGTCCCCGGAGCACAAGCTGCGGATAGTCGACGCGCTCCAGGCGGACGGCGAGATCGTGGCGATGACCGGCGACGGCGTCAATGACGCCCCCGCGCTGAAGTCGGCCGACATCGGGGTGGCGATGGGGATCGCCGGGAACGAGGTGACCCGGCAGGCCGGCGCGATGATCCTGGCCGACGACAACTTCGCCACGATCGTCGCGGCCGTGCGCGAGGGCCGCGGGATCTTCGAGAACATCAGGAAGTTCCTGCGCTACCTGCTCTCCTCGAACATGGGCGAGGTGCTCACCGTGTTCCTCGGGGTGGTGTTCGCGGGAACGCTCGGGCTGACCGGGCACGGCGAGGTGGTCGTGCTGCCGCTGCTGGCCACCCAGATCCTGTGGATCAACCTGCTGACGGACACCGCGCCGGCGCTGGCGATGGGCGTCGACCCGCAGACCGACGACCTGATGGCGCGGCCGCCCCGGAAGCTCACCGACCGGGTGATCGACGTCCGGATGTGGCGCAACGTGATCCTGATCGGGTTCGTGATGGCCGCGGTCTCGCTGTTCGCGATCGACCTGCACCTGCCCGGCGGTCTGGTCGAGGGTTCGGACGGCGTGACCATGGCGCGCACCGCCGCGTTCACGGTGCTGGTGCTCGCCCAGCTGTTCAACGCGTTCAACTCCCGGTCCGGGGTGTCCAGTGCGTTCCGCGGGCGGCAGAACCGGTGGCTGTGGGGAGCGGTCGCGCTCTCCGCGCTACTCCAGTTTGCCGTGGTGAACCTGCCGTTCCTGAACACCGCCTTCGGCACGACGCCGTTGGACGTCGGTGAGTGGCTGGCGTGCGCGGCCCTGGCGAGCGTGGTGCTCTGGGTCGAGGAGCTGCGCAAGGTGGTCATCCGCGCGCGGCTGCGTTCGGCCGAGGTCGGGCCGGCCTGACGGGGCGCACCCAGCCCGGCCTGGCTGATCGGGTGAACCGCGCCCAATCCCACCCCAACCGATCCGGCCGGGCCGTACGTTCTGGTGCCGAAGGGTTCGTGGAGGGGAGGTCCCGTGGCGGGCTGGTAGCCCATGCTCGAGCAGGTGGCGCGAGAGCGCTACCCGCGGCTCGTTGCGTACGGGATGCTCCTGACCGGCTCCCAGGCTGAGGCCGAGGACCTGGTGCAGAACGCCCTGGTCTCCACGTTCTCCGGTCGGGCTCGGTTCGGCACGGCCGCCGAGGCCGAGGCGTACGTGCGCCGCGCCGTCGCTTCGACGTTCATCGACCACGGCCGTCGTCGGACAGCCGACCGGAAGGCGCTCGTGAGGGCGGGAGGGCGCGCCGTCCCGCACACGGTCGAGATGACCCGCGGGGGCCTGGCCCCGGAGGTCGAGGGTGCGCTCGCCCGGTTGGCCCCCCGGGAGCGCGCCTGCGTCGTCCTGCGCCACATGGAGGACCTGTCCGTTCGCGAGACCGCGCAGCTGCTCCGGCTGAGCGAGGGCGCGGTCAAGCGCTACGTGTCCGACGGCGTCGCGGCCCTGAACGCGACGCTCGGCACCACGTCGCCGTCCGAGGGCGAGCCGGTCGAGGTACGCCGGATCGCCACCCGCCGGGCCCGACGCACCAGGCGCCCGAGGGAGGTGCGTCGCGATGCGTGATCTCACCGACGTGATGGCTGATTCCCTCGATGCGCGCGCCACGTCCCTTGACGGGCTGCGGCCCGGGGAGTCGGAGGTCGCCGGGCTGACGGCGCGTGTGCGGCGTCGCCGGGTGGTGCGGCACACGGTCGAAGCTGCTGTCACCCTGCCGGTGGTGGCCGCGATCGCCATCGGCGGCTGGATGCTGATGGGTGACCGGACGGGTCCACCGCCGGTCACCACCCCGACGCCGAGCCCGACGTCGACCGAGCCGTCGCCATCGCCGTTGCCCGAGGAGACACCGGCGCCGGAGATCGTGCTCGGTGACCCGATCACCGAGCCGGGGCTGCCGCCGTACTACCCGATGCCGCTGGGGCTCCTCGACCAGACCGGCCCTGGTTGGGGGCTGGGGACGTATGCGCCGCGCGCATTCGACGTCGACTTCAGCCGGTGGGGGCTGCCGGAGACCGAGGTCGTCTTCCTGGTCAGCCCGGAGGGCGTGCGGTTCGAGGCAGCGCGGTTCGATCTGGCGACCGTCGATGGCACGGGGACGACCTGGACCGAGCACGAGCTGGTGAGCTGGCAGGCGGGGGCGAGAACCGCCGTCGTGCAGGCAGTGGTCTACACCGTGGTGACGAGCAGCGGGACCGAGGACGTGGAGCCCGGTGGCCTGATGACCCTCGACCTGCTCACGGGTGTCGTCGCCCCGACCGTCGGCGATCCCCCGTCCGACCTCGGCGTCCTCAACCTCCGCGGCGACCTGCGGCTCGGTACCGGCGCCGTCACGGAGGTCGGTACCGGGACCGTGCTCGGTTCGCTGGACGGCGAGACTGCTTCGGGCTGGTGCGAACCGGTCGCGTGGTGGACCGCCGACAGCATCCTCGCGACCTGCGTCGACGATGACGCCTACAACCTGGACATCCCGCACCTCGAGCTGAACCCGCGCCTCGTGACGTTCGACATGGCCCAGCTCGCGTCAGGCGAGGGCGTCATCCTCCGACCTTTCGCCGAGGGAGAACAGTTGCCCATGCTGTGGGGCAGCGACCAGGTGTCCGACGGCGTGGTCGTGGTGCAGGCCACCACCCTCACGCCGGGCGTCCTCGCGGCCGCCGACTGCCCGAGCGGGGTGTACCTGCTCACCGGCGAGACGACCGAGCGCCTGCCCGCCTCGGACAGCCACCCCGACGTCGAGCTGAACATCTTCGAGGCCGATGCGATCGGGCGGACGGTCTATGTGGAGAGCACGGGTGGCTGCTCCGGTGGCGCGCGACCGTCCATCCTCACCTCCTACGACCTGGACGACGCAACGTTCATCGAGTTGATCGGCCCGCCACCGCGCGATGGGCAGGCGGAGTACCGGTGGATCCAAGGTCTCACCTCGTACGTGGTCGGTGAGTAGGCCGCCTGGCCTGCGTTCACGACACCGTCCGGAGCGCGCACGTCGGTCCGCACGGGCGCGGGCACCCGGTCCAGCCCCGTGACCGCAGGGCTGCCGCCACCTGAGCTGCCGTCTCGCACGGCGTGGCCGCGACATGGCGCCAGCGGTAGCGCAGCGTGATCTCACCGCGCTCGATCAGGACGGCATTGTCCCGCCACGTGTCGCCGTCCGTCCGGCCGTCCGGGTGGGCGAGGGCGCCGTCGAGCTCGACGCGCACGCCCAGCCCCTCGTAGATGGCGTCCGCCCGGATCCAGACGCCGTCCACCACCCCGCGAACCTGGAGCTCGGCGCGCGGCAGGCCGTGCCGTCGCTCGACGTCGTGGTGGTAGCGCCGCTCGAGTGGGGACTCGATCCCCTCGGCCACTTCGTGGAGCAGGTCCCGGAGCAGGGCGCCGTTGCGCAGCCGGCTGCGGCGGGCCATCGCGTCGGCGATCTCCGGCAGCCGTGCGCCCGCCCGCACGGCGTCGCAGACCCAGCCGACGGCGTCGTCGTCGGACCGAGCAGCGGTCACGAGGTCCACGACGGTGTCGCCGCGCCAGGTGCGTCGCGGCCGCCCGCCCGCCGGTGGCATGGCACGGCGATGGTGCACGACCAGCCCCGCCGTGGGCATGATCCGCCGATGGGCGGGGATGGAGACCGTCACGACTCTGGGTGGCGCATCGCGAAAGTCGAGGAGTTGCGCTGCACTCTCGTGACTCAGGGCAGTCCCTGGCCCGGCGTAGAGCAGTCCGGCCCATGCTCGAGTCCGCCAGAGGACGGGCCCGGAGTGGGTGAGCAGGACGCCGCGATGGAGCCGCTGCCAGGCCCCGGAGGAGACCCGCCGTGCCACCCAGGCACGGTCAGCGCCTATCGCGATGAGCTGGGCTGTCGTGACCACGTCCGCCTGAGGGCGACTGACGCGGGCGACGATCTCCGCCGCGAGATGCATGCACCGAGCCTGGACCGAACGCCGAGACGGCGGCGGACTGGCCCGGACAGACCGTGGACGGACCCGAGACTGCGGAGCTTGTGAACGGCCGGGGAACCCTGCAGTTCGTGGGCGTTGCGATGTAGGAGGAAGGCTTTGTATCGCCACGCGATGCGAAGCCTTCACGCAAGCCGGGGGCGGGGTGGGCAGACAGCCGGGGGCGGGGTGGGCAGACGGCCGGGGCGGGGTGTGGGGGAAGGTGCCCGACGGCGACGGCGAGGGCGCCGTCGCTGGTGCGACGACGCCCTCGACCGGATCAGAGCGGGCGGATGAGTGACCCGCCGACCGGCTACCTCAGCGATCCACCTCGCCGCGGATGAAGGACTCGAGCCGGGCGCGGCCGGCGGAGTCCTCCATCTGCTCGGGCGGGGACTTCATGAAGTACGTCGCCGCAGACAGGATCGGGCCACCGATGCCACGGTCCTTGGCGATCTTCGCCGCGCGCAGCGCGTCGATGATGATGCCGGCCGAGTTCGGGGAGTCCCACACCTCGAGCTTGTACTCCAGGTTCAGCGGCACCTCGCCGAAGGCGCGGCCCTCGAGGCGCACGTACGCCCACTTGCGGTCGTCGAGCCACTCGATGTAGTCCGACGGGCCGATGTGTACGTTCCGCGCGCTCAGCTCGTGGTCCATGTTCGACGTCACGGACTGCGTCTTGGAGATCTTCTTGGACTGCAGGCGCGTGCGCTCGAGCATGTTCTTGAAGTCCACGTGGCCGCCGACGTTCAACTGGTACGTGCGGTCCAGGATGACGCCGCGGTCCTCGCACAGGCGGGCCAGCACGCGGTGCGTGATGGTCGCGCCGACCTGGGACTTGATGTCGTCACCGACGATCGGCACGCCCGCGTCCTGGAACTTCTTGGCCCACACCGGGTCGGAGGCGATGAACACGGGCAGCGCGTTGACGAACGCCACCTTCGCGTCGATCGCGCATTGCGCGTAGTACTTGTCGGCCTTCTCCGAGCCCACCGGCAGGTAGGAGATCAGGACGTCGACCTGCGCGTCCTTCAGCGCCTTGACGATGTCGACCGGCTCGGCGTCGGACTCGTCGATGGTCTCGCGGTAGTACTTGCCCAGACCGTCGAAGGTGTGCCCGCGCTGCACGGTCACGCCCAGTGGCGGGACGTCGCAGATCTTGATGGTGTTGTTCTCGCTGGCGCTGATCGCGTCGCTGAGGTCGAACCCGACCTTCTTCGCATCGACGTCGAAGGCAGCGACGAACTCGATGTCGGAGACGTGGTACGGCCCGAACTGGACGTGCATCAGCCCGGGAACCTTGCTTTGCGGGTCGGCGTCCGCGTAGTAGTGAACGCCCTGCACCAATGATGACGCGCAGTTGCCGACGCCCGCGATGGCGACGCGGATCGAACTCATCCTCGCTCCTCGATCTTCTCAGTGCTGCGGCGCTCGCGCGTCGTCAGCGGTTTCAGGACCGGTCGAGCGGCCGGGCCCTTCGGTTGTCGCACGGCGCGTGCCGCGTTCGTTGTCGATCAGTCCGTCCAGCCAGCAAACTTCACGCTCGACCTGCTCCAGGCCGTGGCGCTGCAGCTCGAGGGTGTACTCGTCGATCCGCTCCCGGGTCCGGGTCGCGGCCTGGCGGACCTGCTCCAGCCGCTCGGTCAGACGAGTGCGGCGCCCCTCCAGGATCCGCAGCCGGGTCTCGGCGTCGGTCTGGGAGAACAGGGCGAACCGCACCCCGAAGTGGTCGTCCTCCCAGGCGGAGGGGCCGGACGTCGCCAGCATCTCCGCCAGGTGCTCCTTGCCGTCGGCAGTGAGCTCGTAGACGATCCGGGCCCGCCTGCCCGACAGGGCATGCGGCGGCGGCGTCTGCGACCCGTCCGCGCCGACGATCAGGCGACGCTCGGCGAGGCCCTTCAGGCACGGGTACAGCGAGCCGTAGGACAGTGCGCGGAAGGAGCCCAGCAGCAGGTTGAGCCGCTTGCGCAGCTCGTACCCGTGCATCGGCGTCTCGGCCAGCAACCCAAGGATTGCCAGCTCAAGGACGTCTGAGCGACCCCGCATGCTCTCTCCCGCCTCGTACCGCGGGAGGCCGACCTATCGGCGGGATCCAGCGGACTGATGTATCGAACTGATACATCGAAGAGTAGGTCGAAGTCCCCGTCCATGGCAAACCGGGCACCATCTCCGCCCATCAGGGGCGAGGGACCGCCACAAGGTCTTCACCGAGCGCGACCATACTGGACGCGCTCGCGGGCCGCATGGTCCGTACCCTGGGCCTTGGCCGGCCCACCGTCGGCCCGAAGTGACGGACGGAAGGCACCACGTGGCAACCGGCTCCACAGGCGGCCCCTCCCAGGGAGGTCCCACCGGACCCCAGCGACACAGCGTGATGGGCGGCGGCGCCGAGCGCCCCCCCGCGTCGTTCGCCCCCACCGGCAGCACCACGGGCCACGGCGGTCCACCCGCCGCGAGCGGACGTCGAGCCGCCAGCGGTGCCCGGACCGGCACCCCGACCGCGGCAGCCGGCTCAGCACGAGCCGTCCGCAAGCCGAC
This sequence comes from Actinomycetales bacterium, assembly GCA_038204895.1. Classification (GTDB taxonomy): domain Bacteria; phylum Actinomycetota; class Actinomycetes; order Actinomycetales; family Cellulomonadaceae; genus Actinotalea. Next base: position 26,701 of record JBBRCL010000005.1, read on the forward strand.
CGGCTACCACCGGTTCATCGACTACCCGCGCCACGACAAGACCGGTTGGCGCCGGTGGCTCCCCTCCTGGCGCCTGCTGCTCGGCCTGTTCCTGACCGGGGTGGTCGCCGTCGTCCTCGTGATCGTGATCTGGTACAACTCCGTGCCGATCCCGACCCCGTCCGACCTGGCGGAGTACCAGACCACGGCCGTCTACTTCTCCGACGGCACGACGCCGATGGGCAGCTTCGCCGAGCAGAACCGCGTGATCGTCGGGCAGGACCAGATCCCTCAGCACGTGCGGGACGCCGTGGTGGCCGCCGAGGACCGCACCTTCTACGAGAACCCCGGGATCAACCCGACCGGCATCGCCCGGGCGCTCTGGGAGAACCTGCGGGGCGGACACCGCCAGGGCGGGTCGTCGATCACCCAGCAGTACGCCGAGCGGTACTACCACAGCGGCTCGATCACGGATGTCCGCGGCAAGATCGAGGAGGCGATGCTCGCGGTCAAGCTCGCCCGGCTCGAGGACAAGGACGTGATCCTCGCCAACTACCTGAACACCATCTACTTCGGCCGCGACTCCTACGGCATCGAGACGGCGGCCCGGGCCTACTTCGGGGTCGGCGTCGCCGACCTGGACGTCTCGCAGGCGGCGCTGCTAGCCGGTGTCATCCCGTCGCCGAACAACTTCGACCCACGGATCTCCCCGGAGGAGGCCACCCGCCGGTGGAACTACGTGCTGGACGGGATGGTCGTGACCGGGGCCCTCACCCAGGCCGAGCGGGACGCCCAGGTGTTCCCGGCGGTCATCGACTTCGCGCCGCCGCAGGTCTACGCCGGTCCGAACGGCTACCTGCTGGACATGGTCCGCCGCGAGATCATCGCGCAGAGCGGCATCTCCGAGACCGACCTGGACCACAGCGGTTTCCAGATCGTCACGACCATCGACCGGGGCCTGCAGGAGATGGCGGTGGCTGCCGTCACCACCACGCTCCCGGCCGACAAGCCGGCGAACCTGCAGACCGCGCTGGTCACGCTGGAACGCCAGACCGGCGCGATCCTCGCGCTCTACGGCGGTGCCGACTACATCACGCGGGCCCAGAACGCCGTCACCCAGGACATCGCCCAGGCGGGCTCGACGTTCAAGCCGTTCACCCTGGTCGCCTATCTGGAGGGCGGCGGCTCCCTGAAGTCGACGTACGAGGGGCGCAACCGGATGCCGGTCGAGGGCTTCCCGGACGGTGTGCGCAACTATGGCGGCTCCAGCTACGGCAAGCTGGGCATCCTCGAAGCCACGGCCCGGTCGGTCAACGCCGTGTACGCGCAGATGAACGTCGACGTGGGTTTCGACCGGACGCTGGAGGTCGCCCAGCAGGCGGGGGTGTGCGCCAGCTGGGCCCGGGCGGAGGAGGACTGCTCCCTCTTCGACAACCAGCACGTCCCGTCGAACGTGCTGGGCACCTCGTCGCCGCACCCGATCGACATGGCGCAGGCGTTCAACACCCTCGCCGCTCAGGGCGCGCGCACCGAGCCGTTCATCGTCCGCTCCGTCACCTACCCCGACGGCGAGGTGGCCTACGAGAACACCCAGACGCCGGAGCAGGTGTTCGCCGCGGACATCATGGCCGACACCACCTATGCGCTCCGGCAGCCGATCGAGGCCGCGGGCGGGACCGCCCGCGGGGCGAGAGCCGTCGGGCAACCGGTGGCGGGCAAGACCGGCTCGTCCAACGACAACATGTCCGCCTGGTTCATCGGCTACTCGATGTACATGACAACCGCGGTCGCGATGTACCAGGAGGCGCCCGACGGCAGCCAGGAGTCGATCACGCCGTTCGGTGGGGAGCGGGCCATCACCGGTGGCACCTTCCCGCTGCGGGTCTGGACAGCGTTCATGACGCCGGCCCACCAGGGCCGCGAGGTGATCGACTTCCCACCGCCCTCCGACGTCGGGACGCCGAACACGCCACCGATGGCGGCGGTGCCGAACGTGGTCGGGATGACCGAGGCGGACGCCGTCGCGGCCCTGCAGGCTGTGCTCCTCGTTCCGGCCTCCAGCCAGCAGAGCGACCCGACGGTGCCGGTGGGCAGCGTCATCGCGCAGGACCCGTCGGGTGGTGAGGCGGAGCAGGGCAGCACCGTGAACATCGCCATCTCGACCGGGCCAGGTGACACGGCGGTGCCCGACGTCGTCGGACAGAAGGAAAGCTCTGCCACGTCGCAGCTCGAGGACGCCGGGTTCACGGTGACCGTCGAGCAGGCCGCGGACCCGACGGTGCCCTCGGGCGATGTGATCTCGCAGAGTCCGGGCGGCGGGTCGACGGCTCCACCAGGCAGCGCGGTGACGATCGTGGTGTCGACCGGACCGCCGGCGGTCCCTACGGCGGTCCCTCCAGCGGCGCCGTAGCCGCGCCGTAGCCGCGCCGTAGCCACGCAGGACGGAATGCCTCGTCCGGCCGGGCGCCTGTCCTCGGGTGCCCGGCGGACCGGGTAGCATGGGCGGTCGCTGCCCGGGAGCGGCGGTGCCGATCACCGCACGGCGCCCGGGCACGTCGACGCACAACCCTCCTGTCACGGAGATTCCGTGACCGCTGAGTCCACAGGAGGTGGGTATCCGCATGCGTCAGTACGAGATGATGGTCATCCTTGATCCCGAGATCGAGGAGCGCACCGTCGCCCCATCCCTCGAGAAGTACCTGTCGGTGGTCACCGCCGCCGGCGGGAGTGTCGACAAGGTCGACATCTGGGGCCGACGACGGCTCTCCTTCGAGATCAAGAAGAAGTCCGAGGGCATCTACGCGGTGGTCGACTTCACCGCGAGCCCGGACACCGCAAAGGAGCTCGACCGCCAGCTGCGCCTCAACGAGGCAGTGCTGCGCACCAAGATCCTGCGTCCCGACGCTCGCTGAGCGCCGCACCCACAGCCGCGTGATCAGAGCACACACGAGGAGTTGGCATGGCTGGTGACACCGTCATCACGGTGGTCGGGAACCTCACGGGGGACCCTGAGTTGCGCTTCACCCCGTCTGGGGCGGCGGTCGCGAACTTCACTGTCGCGTCCACCCCGCGCAGCTTCGACAAGCAGAGCAACGAGTGGAAGGACGGCGACACGCTGTTCATGCGCTGCTCCGTCTGGCGCGAGGCTGCCGAGAACGTCGCCGAGTCCCTGACCAAGGGGATGCGGGTTCTCGTGCAGGGCAGGCTCGTCCAGCGCTCCTACGAGACCCGCGAGGGCGAGAAGCGCACGGTCGTCGAGCTCCAGGTCGACGAGGTGGGCCCGTCGCTGCGCTACGCGTCGGCCAAGGTCACCCGGGCCCAGCGCTCGGGCGGCGGCGGCGGTGGCTTCTCCGGTGGTGGCGCCTCAGGTGGCGGCGCCTCCGGCGGTGCCTCAGGTGGCAGCGGTTTCGACAACGACCCGTGGGCGACGCCGGCACCTGGCGGCGCCTCGAACGAGCCCCCGTTCTGATCGGCATCCCCTAGACCCAGACCGGCCCGCACGAGAGCGCGAGGCCGGCAGCAGAGACCAAGGAGTTCCCACGATGGCGAAGCCCGTCGTCCGCAAGCCCAAGAAGAAGACCAACCCGTTGAAGATGGCGAAGATCAAGGTCGACTCCATCGACTACAAGGACACCGCGCTGCTGCGCAAGTTCATCTCCGACCGCGGCAAGATCCGCGCGCGTCGGGTGACCGGCGTGACCACCCAGGAGCAGCGCGCCATCGCCCGGGCCGTGAAGAACGCCCGCGAGATGGCCCTCCTCCCGTACTCGAGCTCGGCTCGCTGAGAGAGGACGGACGATGGCAAAGCTCATCCTCACGCACGAGGTCACCGGCCTCGGTGCCCCCGGCGACGTGGTCGAGGTCAAGGACGGCTACGCGCGCAACTACCTGGTGCCTCGCGGTCTGGCGACCGCTTGGACCCGCGGCGCCGCCAAGCAGATCGAGACGATCCGCAAGGCGCGCAAGTCCCGCGAGATCTCCACGATGGACGAGGCCAGGGCAGTGCGCGAGCGCCTGCAGGGCTCTCCGGTCGTGATTCGCGCCAAGGCCGGCGCGTCCGGGCGGCTGTTCGGCGCCGTGACGACGACGGACATCGCCGAGGCTGTCGCCGCGGCGGGCGGTCCGACGCTGGACCGTCGCAAGATCGAGATCGGTCAGCCGATCAAGTCCGTCGGCGAACACCAGGTCCAGGTGCGGCTGCACGAGGACGTCTCCGCTCAGATCGACGTGCGGGTGCTCCCGCAGGACTGACCGCCCTCGGCGCCCCAGGCGCGACGGTCCGCACTGATCGCACGAGGCCCGGCTCCTCTCGAGGAGCCGGGCCTCGTGCGTCATCGGCACGACGTCGGTGGCTCGGCTGGGCCGACTCGAGCCCTCCGGGCGCGGCCAGCAGGACGAACCGAACGGGCGATGCACACCAGGCGAGATGGTCCGTCCGGATGCTGAACGCGTCGTCGGCCAATCTCTGTCCACAGGGGGTGCATGGTGAAGTCCGTGCTCGCACGCACGAACCGGCCCCTGTCGTGGGTCCCGTCCACAGGTCGGGGACAAGGCTGTGGACCAGTTCACGAGGCGGTCCACATGCCGCGCACAAGGAGCCCACAGCGTCGCGCACAGGGTGAAGCGGTCTGTTGTTGCCGGACGTTGGGGTGTGTCCGTGTACCCCTCTAGGCTCGCCATCAGCAGTTCGAAGGGACCACCGGTAGGCCGGCATCGGAGCCGATGTCGTAGGGGCCTGGTAGAACAAGTGATCGAAGACTTTGCCGCCGGTGGGGGGAAATCTCTTGAGCATCGAGGAGCTCGAACGAGGGCTCACGCTCAGTCGTCCCGAGCAGGGTTTCGACCGCACCCCGCCGCAGGACGTCGTTGCTGAGCAGAGCGTGCTGGGCGGCATGCTGCTGTCAAAGGACGCGATCGCCGACGTCGTCGAGCACCTCAAGGGTGCGGACTTCTACCGTCCCGCTCACGAGCTGGTCTACGAGGCGATCCTCGACCTGTACGGACGCGGCGAGCCGGCCGACGCCGTAACCGTCTCCGCGGAGCTCACCAAGCGCGGTGAGATCGGGCGGATCGGCGGCGCGCCATACCTGCACACGCTCATCGCGATGGTGCCGACGGCTGCGAACGCCGGCTACTACGCCCGGATCGTGCGGGAGCGCGCCGTCCTGCGGCGGCTCGTGGAGGCCGGCACCCGGATCGTGCAGCTCGGCTACGCGGCCGACGGCGGTGACGTCGACGAGATCGTCAACACCGCCCAGTCCGAGATCTATGCGGTCACCGAGCAGCGGACCAGCGAGGACTACCTGCCGCTTGCCGAGATCATGAACGGCACCATGGAGGAGATCGAGGCCGCAAGTCACCGCGGCGGGGACATGGTCGGCGTGCCGACCGGCTTCATCGAGCTCGACCGCCTGACCAACGGCCTGCACCCGGGGCAGATGATCGTGCTGGCGGCGAGGCCGGCCTTGGGCAAGTCCACCCTGGCCGTGGACTTCCTGCGGTCTGCGTCGATCAAGCACGGGCTCACCTCGGTGCTGTTCTCACTGGAGATGAGCCGCAGCGAGATCACCATGCGCATGCTCGCCGCCGAGGCACAGGTGCCGCTGCAGAACATGCGCAAGGGCATGATGCGCGACGAGGACTGGCAGAAGCTCGCCTCCACCATGGGCAAGCTGTCCCAGGCCCCGCTGTTCATCGACGACTCGCCGAACATGTCCCTGATGGAGATCCGGGCAAAGTGCCGCCGGCTCAAGCAGCGACACGACCTCAGGCTCGTGGTGATCGACTACCTGCAGCTGATGAGCTCGGGCAAGCGGGTGGAGTCCCGCCAGCAGGAGGTCAGCGAGTTCTCCCGCGCACTGAAGCTGCTCGCCAAGGAGCTCCAGGTGCCGGTGATCGCGATCTCCCAGCTGAACCGTGGCGCGGAGCAGCGCACGGACAAGCGGCCGCAGCTGTCCGACCTTCGCGAGTCCGGCGCCATCGAGCAGGACGCGGACGTCGTGATCCTGCTGCACCGCGAGGACTTCTACGAGAAGGAGTCCCCCCGGCAGGGTGAGGCGGACCTGATCGTCGCCAAGCACCGCAACGGGCCGACCGACACGATCGTGGTGACCAGCCAGCTGCACTACTCGCGGTTCGTGAACATGCCGCACGGGATGTAGCGGGCGTCGAGACGCGGGACGGTTCACCTCGTCGCTCCCGACTGGGAGGATGGTGGGATGACTGTCTTCTCGCTCGAAGCCCTGCGCCGGTACCCCGACGTCGAGGCAGCCAACCTGTTCGAGCAATAGTCAAGACCTGTGGATGGGGTTGTTCAGGCGGCTGTCTCGGTGAGTGTGGTGGGTTCGCGTTCGACGAGTTTGCCCTTCTCGAAGCGGGCGCCGGCGCGGACCAGGGCGACCAGGTGAGGTGCGTTCACGGCGCGCCAGCGGTGCTCGGCGGACTCGATGAGCTTGAACGCCATCGCGACCCCGGCGGCGCGGGAGCCCGGGCCCTTGGTGATGCGCTGGCGTAGTCGCACGGTCGCGAATGTCGACTCGATCGGGTTCGTGGTGCGTAGGTGGATCCAGTGCTCGACGGGGTAGTCGTAGAACGCCAGGAGCACGTCCAGGTCGTCGGTGATCTTCGCGGCGGCCTTGGGCCACTTGACGCCGTAGTCGGCCGCGAATGCCCGGGCCGCCGCGGCGGCGTGGTCCTTGTCCTCGGCCTGCCAGATCTCAGCCAGAGCCGCCTTCGCGCCAGGGTGGGCCGACTTGGGCAGCGCGCCCAACACGTTGGCGATCTTGTGGAACCAGCACCGCTGCTCCCGGGTGCTCGGGAACACCTCACGCAGCGCGGCCCAGAAACCCAGCGCCCCGTCCCCGGCAGCAAGGACCGGGGCCACCATCCCGCGACGCTTGCAGCTGCGCAGCAGGTCCGCCCACGACTGGGAGGACTCACGGTGCCCGTCGTCGAGCGCGACCAGCTCCTTGGTCCCGTCCGCGCGCACCCCGATCATGACCAGCAGGCACACCTTGTCCTGCTCGAGGCGGACCTTGAGGTGGATCCCGTCGACCCACATGTACACGTAGTCGCGCCCGGCCAGCGAGCGGGTGTTGAACGCGGCGGCCTCGTCCTGCCACTGGGCGGTCAGCCGCGTGATCGTGGAGGGCGACAGGCCCGCCCCCGAGCCCAGGAACTGCTCCAACGCCGGACCGAAGTCCGAGGTGGACAGCCCGTGCAGGTACAGCAACGGCAGCACCTCAGCGACCTGCGGGGACTTACGCGCCCACGCCGGCAGGATCGCCGAGGCGAACCGGGCCCGGGCCCCGGTGACCTCATCGACGCGTTTGTCGTTGACCCGCGGCGCCCGCACCGGCACCGCACCCGCGGCCGTGGTGACCTCCCGCTCCTGGTGGTACCCGTTGCGGACCACCAGTCGGCGACCGTCCTCGTCGAGCTGATCGCCGAACGCCTCGACGTACGCGGCGACCTCGGCCTGCAACGCCGCGGCGAGCATCGCCCGCGCCCCATCACGCACGAGCTGATCAAGCATCGACCCCGCCGCAGGTGCGACCTGCCCGATCACCTCGGTGTCCTGGACTACCTTGAGCATGGGCGTACCTTCCCGACCAGCGCGCCAACGCCGGCCATGATCGAACTGGTATGGGCTTCAGATCATCCTCGGGAAGGTGCGCCCCTTCACGTCACCAGGCCGGGGACCATCCACAGGTTTCGATCATTGCTCAACCTGTTCGCCTCCGACGCGAGCGACCGGCTGATCCTCGACGAGGCGTCGGCCGCGATCGCGGGTGCGCCGGCCGGCGGGGTGGCCGTCATCGGTGACCGCTACGGAGCCCTCACTCTCGGCGCCGCAGCGCTGCACGGTGCGACCGCGATCCGCACGCACCAGGACGCGCTCACCGGCGAGCGCGCGCTCGCCGCCAATGCGGACCGGCTCGGACTCTCGGCGGTGTACACCTCGCACGGGCTCGGCGACGCGCTCGTCTCGGGGGCGAGCGTCGTCCTGCTGCAGCTGCCGAGGTCGCTCGATGAGCTGGACGAGATCGCCGGCGTGGTCGCGACCTTCGCCGACCCGCAGGTCCAGCTGTTCGCCGGCGGTCGGGTCAAGCACATGAGCCGCTCGATGAACGACGTGCTCGGGCGCTGGTTCGACGTCGTCGAGGCCGGCCTGGCCCGGCAGAAGTCGCGGGTCCTGGTGACCTGCGAGCCTCGCCCGGCCGATCGTCGTCCCGTGGCACGGCGTCCGGCGAGCGAGCAGCACGCCGACCTCGGTCTGACCGTCTGCGCGCACGGCGGGGCGTTCGCCGGCACGTCCGTCGACATCGGGACCCGGTTCTTGCTGGAGTCCGCGGGCCGGATGGCGCCGGCAGCCGCGTCGGCCGTCGACCTGGGCTGCGGCACCGGGGTCCTGGCGGTCGCCCTGGCCCGCGCGCGGCCGGCGCTGCACGTGACCGCGACCGACGACTCGGCGTCGGCGGTCGCCTCCGCCCTGGCCACCGCGGCGCCAACGACGTCGCCGACCGGGTGACCGTGATCCGGGACGACGCCGCGTCGAGCCTTCCGCCGGCCCCGCCCGACACCCTTGTGCCGACGCCGCCGATGGGCTTCAACGACTGGAACGCCTTCGGTTGCAGCGTCTCGGCCGAGCTGATCGAGCAGACGGCGGACGCTCTCGTCGCGTCCGGCCTGAAGGATCTCGGCTACGTGTACGTGAACATCGACGACTGCTGGTCCATGCGGGAGCGGGGCGCGGACGGGCGGCTGGTCCCGGACCCGGTGAAGTTCCCGGAGGGCATCGCGGCCGTCGCGGACTACGTGCACAGCCTTGGGCTGAAGCTGGGCATCTACGGCGACGCCGGGACGCAGACCTGCGCCGGCTACCCGGGCAGCCTCGGCAACGAGCTGATCGACGCCCAGACCTGGGCCGCGTGGGGCATCGACTACCTCAAGTACGACAACTGCCACAACCAGTCGGACGGCTCCCGCGAGGACTTCGTCGCGCGCTACACCGCCATGCGCAATGCGCTGGATGCGGTCGACCGTCCCATCGTTTTCTCGATGTGCGAGTGGGGTCAGTCCCAGCCGTGGGAGTGGGCGTCCGGAATCGGCGACCTCTGGCGGACCGGCGGTGACGTCGCGGACAGCTGGCCGTCGTTGCGGTCGATCATCGCGTTCAACGCGACCCTGGCCGAGTTTGCCGGGCCCGGGCACTGGAACGACCCGGACATGATGGAGATCGGCAACGGCGGGATGACCGCGATCGAGGAGCGCACCCACTTCAGCATGTGGGCGATGATGGCCGCTCCGCTGATCATCGGGACCGACCTACGCGCTGCGTCGCCGGAGACGCTGGCGATCCTCGGCAACGAGGAGATCATCGCGATCGACCAGGACCGCCTCGGCAGGCAGGGCACCGTCATCTCCGACCAGGGTGGGCTGATGGTGATGGACAAGCCGCTGGCCGGCGGTGACCACGCGATCGCCCTGTACAACGCGAGCGACTCGCTCGCGACGATCAGTGTCGCGGCGCGCGACGTCGGACTGAGGCGGGCGGAGGCCTACCGGCTGGAGGACCTCTGGACCGGCGATGTGATGCAGGCCAAGTCGACGATCTCGGCCACGGTGCCGGCACACGGCACGGTGGTCCACCGCGTGCAGCCGCTGCGGGGTCCGACCGCGAGCCTGGCACCGTCGGTGACGGTCGGCGGCTCGGTCGGTACCCTCATCCCTGGCCAGCCGACCCCCGCGACTCTCGACGCGACGGTCACGAACCGCGGGCAGGGTCAGATCAGCAGGGTCTCGGTCGACGTCAAGGGCCCGCAGGGGTGGGTCGTGACGGCGACGTCCGCCGCCACTGCCGCACGCCTGCGCACCGACGCGTCCCTTGCCACGACCTGGACGGTCGACGTGCCGGAGGGGACCGCGGCTGGGTCGTATCCCCTGGCCATGACCGCCACCTACCAGTGGGGCAGGCACCAGCCCGGCACGACGACGTCCGAGGTCATCGGCACGGTCGTGGTAGCCCCCGGTGCCGGGCTGTGGCACCTGAGCACGCTGCCACAGGTGAGCTCGACCAACGGTCTTGGTCCCGTCGAGATCGACCGGGCCAACGGTGGTGAGAACGAGGGCGACGGCAACCTGATCACGATCGGGGGCGAGGTCTACACCCGTGGCCTCGGCACGCACGCGGCGAGCGAGATCAGGTACTACCTCGGCGCTCAGTGCACGTCGCTGACCGTCGACGTCGGCATCGACGACGAGGTGACGGCCGACGGGGCCGCAACCCTCCGCGTGCTCGCCGACGACGCCGTCGTCGCCGACAGCGGTGAGCTCGGCGTGGCCGACGCTGCAGTCACCCTCACGGCCGACCTCACCGGGGCGAGCTGGCTGACGCTCGTCACGGATCCCGGCGTCGACGCCCCCGACGGCGACAACGACCGGGGCGACAGCACCGACTGGGCTCGGCCGCTGCTCGCCTGCGGCACCGCAACGCCCGCTGACGTCCCGCAGCCGACCGAGCGGGTGCTGTACTCGTTCGAGTCGGGCGTCGAGGGCTGGGCTCCGGTCAACCCGGGGTTGGGCGACAGCGTCGCGCAGTCGCCGGCCTTCCACACCGACGGCGCGGCCGGTCTCGAGGTCGTGGCCGCGAAGGACGGCAACTGGTACGGGCTGAACCTGGACGCGCCTCTCGACCTCACCGGGATGTCGGTGCTGAAGTTCGACCTGCTCGCGGGCGACACCGGCAGCACGGGCGAGTTCGCGGTCAAGTCGGGCGACACCTGGTGCCAGGGCGGCAACTGGGCGTGGACCAACGGGAGCTCCAGCCGGACCGTCCCGGCCCGTCTCGACCAGCTCGGCTGTGGTGAGGCGACGGTGGATCTCGCGAACATCCGCGGCATCTACGTGTTCCTCAACAGCGGCGGCACGCACCGCATCGACAACATCCGCGCCGAGTAGCCATCGAGTCCCGCCGTTCGGCGCAGACGAAACGGATCAGCGAGCTGGGGGGCTCGCGGATCTACGCCGAACGGCGGGGTCGGCCTCTGGTCAGGGCACGGCGATGCCATCCCAGGTCAGGGCGTGCCAGCCGTTGGCCGGGTTGCCGTCGAGCACGACGGTGCTCCCGTTCGGGACGTTGGCGCGTGCGACGTAGTCGATGCTGACGTTGTCGACGCGGGCTGCGCACCACGACCGGATCACAGCGCCGTGGCTGACGAGGACCGCCGTGCCGACGCCCGTGCCGGCGACTTCGGCGGCGACGTCGTCGAAGCGCGCGTACACCTCCGCGCCGCTCTCCCCACCGGGCATCCTCAGGTCGAGGTTGCCCTCCCGCCAGGCGAAGACGGTGTCCAGGTACAGCTGCATGGCGTCGGCGTCGGAGCGCATCTCCAGCTCACCGGCGCTGACTTCGCGGAGTCCCGCACGGACTTGGACGTCCAGGCCGTGTGCGGCGGCGAGCGGGGCGGCGGTCTGCTGGGTCCGCACGAGGGTCGACGCGTAGATCGCCTCGATCGGCGTGCCGTCCAGCATGCGGGGCAGTGCCGCGGCCTGCGCGCGTCCGAGGTTCGTCAGATCGGGGCCGGGTTCGGTGGTGTCCAGCGCCCGGCTGATGTTGGAGCTGGTCTGCCCGTGCCGCACGAGGATCAGCCGCATGAGCTCATCTTCCCGCACCGGGCCGACGCTGTCGGCGTGGACGACGTCGAGAAGGTGGCGACGAGCCCGCGCTGCGGAATGCATCCCCCGCGCGACGCGTTGTGGACGCTCTGAGAGGGTCGTTCTCGAACTGCCATCCGTCCGACTCGCGGACGGTGAGTGGCGGACCATCCGAGCTCAGGAGCCACAGTGTCCACAAGAGAGCTGCAGGTCATCCCCGAAGCACGCCTCACCAGCTTGCGCCGCTACAACCTGGTCGCCGGTGTGGTGCACGCGGTCCAGGCGGTCGCCGTCGTCGTGCTGGCCAACGACTTCGCACTGCCCGTGACGGCGTCGTACATCCAGGGCCCGCCCGGCAGCGGCGCATACGAGTCGGTCACTCTGTTCGACGTCCCGCTGGCCTGGGGAGTTGCCCTCTTCTTCGCGCTGAGCGCGCTTGCGCACGCGTGGGTGGTCTCGCCCCCCGGGTCCGCCCGGTACGGAAACGATCTGGTGCACGGGCGCAACTACGCGCGCTGGGTCGAGTACGCGCTGTCGTCCTCGGTGATGATCTGGCTGATCGCGCAGATCTGTTCGATCACCGACCTGTTCACCCTCATCGCGATCTTCGCCGTGAACGCGTCGATGATCCTGTTCGGCTGGCTGCAGGAGAAGTACGAGGTGCCAGGTGAGGGCGGGTGGCTGCCGTTCGTGTTCGGCTGCTTCGCCGGTTCGGTGCCGTGGGTAATCATCGCGCTGCTGCTGATCCAGCCCGGGTCGACCACCGACGTGGTCACCCCCGGGTTCGTCTACGGGATCGTGATCTCGCTCTTCCTGTTCTTCAACATCTTCGCCGTCAACCAGTGGCTGCAGTACAAGCGGGTCGGCCGGTGGGCGGACTACCTGGTGGGGGAGCGGGCGTACATCACGCTCAGCCTGGTAGCGAAGTCGCTGCTGGCCTGGCAGGTGTTCGCCGGCACGCTGGCTGGCTGAGATCGGCCCCGACCGGCAGACGCCCGACGACGCCGGGCTGCGGCGTCAGCGGCCGAGGGCGAGGTAGTGCGCGCGGACGGCCGGGTCGAGGCGCTCGAGGGCGGATCGGAGCATCGTGCGTGGCATGGTCGCGGCGCGCGCGTCGAGGAACGCGAGCAACCGCGCCGGATGCACCCCTCCGGCCTCCCGAAGCAGCCAGCCGACCGCCTTGTGCCCCAGGTCCCCGCGGTCGCCGACCAGCAGCTCGGCGACCCGGAACGTCGGGTCCGCGTCGCCCGCCCGCAGGTGGGCCAGCGTGGCGACGATCGCCGTGCGCCGCTCCCACAGGACGGGCGACCGGGCCAGCAGCGTGAGCGTGTCGTCCGGGTGCGCCACGAGGTAGCCGCCGACGACGTCGCGCGCCGCTCGGTCCACCAGGTCCCAGTTGTTGATCCGGTCGTGGCGGCGCAGGTACAGGTCGAACAGCTCCCGACGGCGGTCCTCCCGCGTGCGTCGCAGCGACGCCTGCCGCGCCATGATGGCGAGCGCAGCCGCCCGGACCTCGTGCAGCGGGCTCTCCAGGAGCACCTCGATCTGCTCGGGCGGCAGGTCAGCGAACGGCTTGACGACGGCGAGCATCGTCGGCACCGAGACGCCCAGGAACACGTCCCCCTCGCCGTACTCGCCGGGCCCGGTCTCGAAGTAGCGGGCCATGCCGCGGGCGGCGTCGCCCGACCGGTGCGCCACGAGGTCCTCGACCAGCCGCTCCGCGGTCACGTCAGCGCCGTCACGGGAAGTAGTAGTACCCCCAGATGCCCGGCTCGCCGGCCGGGGCGACGCCCGCCGGCCCGAACCCCTCGGAGTTGAGGACCATGAAGTTCGCCAACAGCACCGACCCCGAGGTCTGCAGCGCCAGCACCAGGAGGTTCATGCCGACCGGGTCGTCGGCGGCGAGGGTCGTGATCACGGTGAGCGGGCTGTCCGGCCCGGGTCCGATGCTCTGGATCGAGGCGTACCAGGTCTCGTCCGGGCCGAGAGTCACCAGGCCACCCGGTCCGTAGACGGCGGCCAGCCACGCGGTCAGGTCGGCCGCGGTGGCCGGTGCGGGCGGGAGGTCGAACCGGTCTGCCATCGGCATCGCGCCGTACTCCGACGTCGAGCCGAGACCGAAGAGGTTCCCCGACCCGTCCAGCGTCGCGATGTTGGTGAGCAGCGGCGACTCGTATGCCTGCAGGGCGGCCAGCATCGCCTGCGACCTGTCGCTCTTGCCCTGGTAGTCCTGGTCGGTGTTGTCCCAGGTCACGTGCAGCACGAGGACGGGCGCGCCGAGGTAGATCTCGAGGGTCATGCCGCTCAGGTACGGGTACCACTCGGCTGAGGCGTGGTCGGCCGCGAGGGCGGCCGTGACCTGGTCGACGGTGTTGAGGGTCTCATCGTCACCTGCGGTGGTCGAAGGAGCATCGCCCTTCCCACCCGAAGGCTGCTCGTCCTTCACCGATCCGGTGCCTTCGCCGGGACTGGTGGCATCTCCAGGGGAACCGCAGGCGGACAGCAGCACCGCGACCGAGACCGACATCAGGACGGGCATCCAGCGCTGCACGTCGACCTCCAGGCCTGACGGAGCCTTTGCGGCTCCGGCACGATCCGGGCCGCAGAACGAGCGTATGGCCGGCGGTCGGTCCCCCGACGGGTGATTTCGGCCGTCACCCCGGGTGAAGATCCGCCGGACGGGACGACCGGCCGCGGGCTGGCCGACGGCGTCGTGCGCTCGCTCAAGGGAGTGGCGGCCGCGGTCGACGCCGGGCGGCCGGCCGGAAGGCTCCGCGGCCACCACTGGCCCGTGGCTCACGCTGGCGCTACAGCTCGCCGCGCTTGACGAGCACCTTCATGGCGAACCAGCCGATCGGGATCCGCAGCCAGAAGGTCAGGAAGCGGAAGAGCAGCACGATCGGGGCGCCGATGGCGACGCCGATGCCCGCCGTCGTGAGGCCGGTGACCAGACCTGCCTCGACGGGACCCAGGCCGCCGGGCGCCGGGATCACCGCGCCGGCCGCGTTGCCGAACAGGTAGGCGATCGCGATGTCGATCGGCGCGACGGCGGCGCCGAGACCGAAGGCCGCTACCGCCGCCCAGAACGCCCCGAGGTACCCGAGGGTCATCACCAGGCTGCCGAGCACCGCAACGGTGAACCGCTTGGGCTGCCCGATCAGCTGGACCAGTCGGGGCCAGGTGGTCTGCCAGATCGGTGTGATGCGCGCGGCCAGCCACTGCCGCACCCGAGGGATGAACATGACGGCGGTGATCGCGAGCGCGACGAGGCCGACGGCGAGCAGCACGGTGCGCGGCGGCATGCTGAGCGGGAGGTCCGAGCCGCTGACCAGCACGAGCACGACGAGCAGGATCACCGTCGTGACCAGCTGGGCCAGCTGCACCAGGCCCACCGAGGCCACCCCGAGGGCGTTGGACACCCCCCGCTGGGTGAGCAAGCGGAGGTTGATCGCCGCGGGGCCGATGCCGGCGGGGGCGCCGAGGGCGACGTACGCCGCCGCCGCCTGCGCCTGGGTGGTCCGCCAGAGCGACAGTTTGACCGGCGCGAACGCGACCACCGTGAGGGCCGAGCCGAGGAACGTCAGCAGCCCGAGGCCGAACGACACCAGCGCCCACCACGGCGACGCCTCCGCCAGCGCGTTGCGGATGTCGTTGAAGTTCAGCGACGTGATGATCAGGGACGTCGCGAAGATCACGGCGACGACGGTCACCACGGTGCGGGCACCGAAGCGGACCAGGCGCTCCGGTTCGACGACCGCCTTCGGCAGGCGGGCGAGGAGCGTCTCGCGCAGCTCGCTCAGCACGTCTCGTTTGCCCCGAGCCTCCTCGCGAGTGGCCCGCGGGAACGCGATGGGCTGTAGCAGGGGTCCGATCGTGGCCAGGTTGTCCGGCATCATCCGCACCGCCGAGGCCACGGCGCGGTCCGGGCCGACCTTGAGGGCCAACATCGCGAGGAGGTGGCTGACGTCCATCCGGCGGGCGAGCTCCGACGACGCCACGTCTCCGGACTCCCAGCCGGTCAGCAGAACCACCGGGGCATCCGCGTCGTGCGCGCCCGTCGCGGGCGAGTCCGGTGAGCAGGCGTCGGCGTCCGGGTTCACCAGCACGACGTCGGCGGTCAACGCGCGGTGTGCCAGGCCGGCGGCGTGAGCGATCGACAGCTGTTCCCAGATGGCGTCGAGCACCTCGTCGGTCACCTCGTCGGGAGGCAGGTCGCGCAACGGGACAGCGCCGCGGGCGTGCTGCTGGATCAGGATCATCGAGTCCTCGGACTCGGCGAGGCCGAGCAGGCGAGGCGTGCACACCCCAGCGGACCAGGCCGCGTAGCACAGCAGCGCCGCGCGCTCGGCGGCCTGTCGCAAGGACACGACGGCGCGTCCGTCGATCCCGCGCAGGCGCATCGACCGCCAGAACCGGGTCAGGATGCCGACCACCTGCCGGTCGCCGTCGAGCACGACGACGTCCAGGCGGTTGCCGTCCTCGGTGGTCATCGCGTAGACCCGCTTGTCCCCGTACCGGGTGATCGCCACGGCCGCCAGGTCGGTGGCCAGGGCGTCGTCGCCACCGGGGTGGGCGGCCGCGACGTCGCGTACCCGGGTCAGGCGCACCGGTGCGAAGCCGGCCCGCCGGATGCCCTCGACCAGCGCGGGACCGTAGGCGCGCTCGCTGCGGACCCCGAAGGCGTACCGCAGGCCCAGCCCGCTCGCCCGGCCGATCAGGACGGTGAGCAGGGCGCCGGGCAGCGTGACCGCACCCGTGATCAGGGCGACGCCAAGGGCGATCCAGAGCAGGTTCCACGACCAGGCGACTGTCCGGCGCCGGCTGCGCTGACCCGCGGCGGTCAGCAACCCGGCTGTCCCGGTCATCAGGGCGGGGATGGTCACCAACGCCTGGTTCGCCTCGCGTGACCAGACCGAGAACGTGTTGCGTAGGTCCGACACGCCGAGCTCGGTGATCAGCCAGGCCGCAAGGAGCGCGGTGAGGACAGCCAGCAGACCACCGGCGACGGCCTCGAACGCCTGCCGGACCAGTCGGCGGGTCACCAGCTCCACCAGCACCGCGACCGGTGCGATGAAGGTGACGAGACCCTCGAGCACGGCCACCGGGACGAACAGGATCCGGCGGACGATCACTGCGACGCCCTGCACGTCCTGGGTGATGCCGGTTGTCGTCCGGTGCGCGAACACCGCCAGGACCAGCACCAGCACGATGGCGATCAGGGAGAGCACCGTTCCGACCAGGTCCGCCGGGTGGTGTACCCGCACAGTCGGGGTGTCAACGATGCGCACACCGTGGTCTGCCGGGTCGCGTCCGACCAGGCCACGGTGGCGCTGGGCGGGCGGGCTGGACATGGTCGCGAGTCTAGGACCGGGTGGACTCAGACCGAAGGTGTTGACGTAGTCGAACGTGTCAACCAGTCTTGACAGCAGGCACCGTCGGCGCTGTGTCGACCGGCGGTCGGCACGCCGCGAGGGAGCGGGCGATGACCACTCGGATGGCTGAGCTGTTGGCCCAGGTGGAGGGCAACGACCCGCTGGCGGCCCTCGGAGCGCTGGCGTCGATCCGCAAGGAGATCGAGCGTCGCGAGGCCGTGCTGGTCCGCCGCGCACGGGTGCGCGGCGCGTCATGGGCAGCGATCGCGGTGGTTCTCGGCGTCAGTCGCCAGGCGGTGCACCGCAAGCACGGTGGTGGCTGGCGGGAGGTCGGTGCCCCGGTCCTGTGAGGCCGGTCAGCGCTTCCGGGAGTTCTTGGTCTCGTACATCCGCGCGTCCGCGGTGGCGAGCAGGCGGTCCAGCGGGGTGCGCGGGTCAGTGGTGATCGAGTAGCCGACGCTCGCCCCGATGGTGACCGAGGCGCCGGGCAGGGTGATCGGCTGCTCGAGCGACGTGACCAGCCGTTCGACGACGGCGCGGACTTCTTCCTCGTCTCGGACCTCGGTGAGCAGCACGCCGAACTCGTCACCGCCCAGGCGTCCCAGGTGGTCATGGGCGCGCAGCGAGGCGGCGAGCCGCCGAGCCACGACCACCAGGACGTCGTCGCCGGCCTGGTGTCCCAGGCGGTCGTTGACGTCCTTGAACAGGTCCAGGTCGACGAAGAGCATCGCGACCGCGGCACCCGGCCCGGCCTGCGGGACGGACGAGAGCATCCGCCGGATCAGCTCGCCGCGGTTGGGCAAGCCGGTGAGCTCGTCGTGGGACGCCGCGTGGGCCAGTGCCCGCTGGGCCTGCAGCCGCTCGGTCACGTCCCGCTGCTGCACCACCATCCCCTGCACCAGCTCGTCCTGGAGCATGTTGTGGAACGTCCACTCGTACCAGCGCCGCTCCAGGCTGGCGTGCACCACCAGGACGTCCATGCTTGAGCGGGCGTCCGTGCCACGCTCGGCGAGCTCCTCCAGACGGGCGGCGACCGCGGGGCGGTGCTCGGCGTCGACCAGGTCGAGCAGCGGCCGGCCCACCAGGTCGGCCGGCGGATAGCCCATTGCTCGTTCGGCGGCCGGGCTGACGTAGCCGAGCAGGCCGTCCGGACCGCTGACGGTCAGTACGTCGGTGGAGCTCTCCATCAGCGCACGCAGCCGGGCCTCCGTGCGCGCGAGCGCATCGGCCGAGGCCTTCTGATCCCCGGCGTCGCGTGCCATCGTGGCGATGGCCGCCAGGGCGATCAGCAGCAGCCATCCGGCACCCAGGTGGCTCTGGGCGGGCTCCACGACCGTCGGGATGTACCCGAGGGCCACCCCGATCTGGCCGGGCACTGTCGCCGCGGTGACCACCGAGGCGGCAAGGATGCCCATCCGGCGGACCGGCTGGATCAGCAGCGGGACGGCCACCAGGACAATGGCGGCCGGCACGAGCATGCTCCACCCGGCGTTCCAGCAGAGCACTGTTGCCAACGTGGCGGCGAGGATCAGCCGAAGCAGGGGCCGGTCGTCGAGGCGGCCGCTGCCGAGCTGCCGCTGGGACTGGTCGTCGCTGACGAAGATCACCAACGGCAGCAGCAGGGCGAGCACCCACGGGTCGCCGAGCACCAGGCCGAGGGACTTCAGCCAGAAGAGCACCGGGACGGCCAGCACCAGGACGACGATCGCGACGATGCTCGTACGGAGGTGGCTCGCCATGGCCCCTCCGTCCCTCGTCCTCGTCCGGTCGCGGTGCCGTCACTGTTGTGATCGGCTCGGAGCTGCCCCCCGATGAGCAGGTCAGTCCGATCAGGTGACGCCCAGCGCATGCAGAACACTCTCTGGTAGCACGGTGTATCCGACGAACGCCACCACGTCCAGGGCCGTATGGGCGATGACCAGCGGCATCACCCGCCGTCGTCGGAGGTAGTACCAGGTGAACAGCAGGCCCATGGCGACGTTCCCGAGGGCCATCCCCGGCCCTTGGTAGAGGTGGTACGCGCCCCGCAGGAGGGCGCTTGCGACGAGGATTCCGGGCACACCCCAGCGCAGCTGGGTGAGCCGCTCGACCAGGTAGCCGACCGCGACGACCTCCTCCACCAGGGCGTTCTGCAGGGCGGAGAGCACCAGTACCGGCACCGCCCACCAGTAGGGGGCGAGCCCGGCGGCCTGCACCCCGACCGTGATGCCGAGGAAGCGGCCGGCGGCGTAGACGCCCAGCCCCGGGATGCCGACGGCGGCGGCCAGCAGCAGCCCGACGCCGAGGTCCCGGCCCGGCCGGGCGGGGTCCAGGCCGATCCGCTGGGTGGCGCGGCGTCCCCGGTCGGAGAGCAGGTACAGGGCAAGGGCGACCGGGACGAGCGCGAAGCCGATGTTGAGCAGCTGGTAGGTGAGGTCCAGGTACGGACGCGTGGAGAGCGACGGGTTGAGGGTGGTGGTCTGCTGAGCGAGCGGGACGTCTGCGGTGAGCCGCGCGTAGAGCCGGACGATGGCGTACACCGCGGCCTGACCGAGGGACAGGCCGAGGACGATCCAGACCTCGGCACGCAGCCGGCGGTGGGTGGCCGTGGAGGTGTTCGCCAGCTCCGTCGGATCGGTCGCGGGGGGTGCGGCGGGTGCTGCCGGTGCTGCGGGGTCGCGACCGGCGGCGGGGGAATCGTCAGGCACGCGCTCAACCTACGCGCGACCTCGTCTTGACGCGGCGCCCACCTGTCCCTCGTGATCTGCAAAGTACTTTGCGGCACAAACTAGTTCGCGCGGCATCAGCGGATCGTGAGGAGGACCGAGATGGTCGAGGACACGCCCCTGGACCCTGTGGCGAGCGCCGCCCTGATCGCCGAGCAGCGCGCCAAGGTCGAGGCCGCGGTGGAGGTCGACGGGCGCATCCTGTTCGGCGCATGGGGCGTGGCCTGGCTGCTCGGCTTCGGGCTGCTGTGGGCCGTCAACTCAGGGCGCCTGACGATGCCCGATGAGGCGGCGTTCCTCGCGTTCACCGCTCTGCTCGTGCTCGCGGGGGCCGTGACCGCCTGGCACCTGGCGGTCACGGGCGCCGGCGTCCGCGGTGCGTCGGCCCGCCAGGGCGCGATGTACGGCTGGGCATGGTTCCGGTCCTTCGGCGTCGTCTTCGCCCTCGGCGTGGCGCTCGACCGGGCGGGGGCCACCGGCGAGGTGATGAACCTTGCGATGACGGTCGCCTCGCTGCTGGTGATCGGCGCGCTGTACATGGCCGGCGGTGCGATCTGGGAGGAGCGCATCCAGTGGGCGCTCGGCGCCTGGATCTGCGTGTCGACCATCGCCGCCGCCCTGGTGGGTTCACCGCACATGTACCTGGTGATGTGTATCGCCGGGGGTGGCGGGATGCTCGCCGCCGCTGGGGTGGAGGCGGCGCGGCGTGGTCGGCCTCGGGTGCTCTGATGGGCGAAGAGGCACTGGACCCGGTCATCCACACCCAGGCCCGCCTGCGGATCATGACCACTCTCACCGCGCTGCCCGACGGCGACCGGCTCACCTTCACCAAGCTGCAGTCCCTGCTCGATGCCAGCGCCGGGAACCTGTCCACCCATCTGCGGCGGCTCGAGGACGCCGGCTACGTGCAGGTGGTCAAGACCCACCAGGGGCGGATCCCCTCGACCCAGGTGGGCGCGACCCGCACCGGCCGACGCGCCTTCGAGGACTACGTTGCCCAGCTGCGCGCCCTGCTGGCACCCCCAACAGACCCCACTGACGCTCAGGAGGAACGATGACCGCCCCCGTGATCGAGGTGAGCCACGTCACCCGCCGGTTCGGTGCCGTTGTCGCGCTGGACGATGTCAGCCTGGCCGTCCAGCCGGGTGAGCTCGTCGGGATGCTCGGCCCGAACGGCGCCGGCAAGACGACGCTGCTCTCGCTGGTCAACGGCCTGCGCAAGCCCGACGCCGGCACGATCCGGCTGTTCGGCAGCGACCCGCGGACCCCGGCCTCCCGGGTACGGCTGGGGTCGACGCCGCAGGAGACCGGCCTGCCGCCGACGCTGCGGGTGGCCGAGGTGGTCGACTTGGTCGCCCGCCACTACCCGAACCCGCGCCCGACCAAGGGGCTGCTCGAGCAGTTCGGCCTGGCCGACATGGCACGGCGCCAGGCAGGTGGCCTGTCCGGCGGCGAGAAGCGGCGCCTCGCCGTCGTGCTCGCCCTGGTCGGCAATCCCACCCTCGTGCTGCTCGACGAGCCGACCACCGGCCTCGACGTCGACGGCCGGCACATGCTCTGGGGGGCCCTGCGCGACTACCACGCGTCGGG
Source organism: Actinomycetales bacterium (assembly GCA_038204895.1). GTDB lineage: Bacteria > Actinomycetota > Actinomycetes > Actinomycetales > Cellulomonadaceae > Actinotalea. The sequence continues at coordinate 48,002 of JBBRCL010000005.1, forward strand.
CGGCACGATCGTGCTGACCAGTCACTACCTCGAGGAGGTCCAGGCTCTGGCGGAGCGGGTGGTGGTGATCGACCACGGTCACGTGCTCGCCGACGACGCGCTGGACGTGGTGATCGGCCGTGTCGCGGTGCGCCGGGTCGCCCTCACGCTGCCCGACGCCGCGGACCTCGCCGCCCTGCGGGGCCTGCCCGGCGTCGTCGACGTCAGCGCAGTCGGGAACGGTGTGAACCGGGCGGAGCTGCTCACCGCGGACGCGGACGCTCTCGTCCGGGAGCTGGTCCGGACCGACACCGCGTTCAGTGACCTGGAGGTCCGCAGTGCGTCCCTCGAGGAGGCCTTCCTCGCTCTGACCCGGGAGGTGGCGGCATGAGCACCGCGCCCACCATGAGCACCGCGCCCACCATGAGCACCCTGTCGCTCGCCGTGCTGCACACCCGCTACCAGGTGCTGGAGACGATTCGCATCCCGGTCGCCGTCATCGGCAACATGCTCTTCCCGGCTCTTGCGATGCTCTTCTTCGTCGTTCCGCAGTCGGTCGTCGCGGGCGACCCGGTCTCCGCAACGGCTGCTACCGGGCAGCTGGCCATGTTCGCGGTGATGTCGACCTGCTTGTTCTCCTTCGGGCTCGGCGCCGCGGAGGACCGCGCCCTGCCCTTCGAGCCGTACCTGCGCACGCTGCCGGCAGGGCCTGTGCCACGGATGATCGGGCGAATGTTCACGGGCGCGGTCTTCGCCCTGCTCGGGTTGATCCCGCTCGTCCTGATCGCCTGGCTCTTCACCGCCGCGACCGTGACCCCGCGGCAGGCCCTCCTCAGCCTGCTGGTGATCGTCGGGGTCGCGCTGCCCTTCCTTGGCCTCGGGCTCGGCATCGGGTACTCGATGAGTCCCAAGGCGGCGATCGCCGTCGTCCAGGTCGTCCTCTTCCCGATGGCCTTCGCCGGGGGCCTGTTCATGCCCCCCGAGATCTTCCCGCGGTGGCTCGACGTGTTCTCCCAGACGCTGCCGAGCCGAGCCGGGCGCGACCTGTTGGTGCAGGCACTCACCGGGCTGCACGCGTCCGCGACGGCGATCCCGGTGCTGCTCGGCTGGGGAGCCCTGTTCGCTGTGTTCGCGGCATGGGCCTACCGGCGCGACGAGGGCCGTCGCTTCCGCTGAGCCCCAGTCGGGGTCGGGGTCGGGGTCGGGGTGGGTGGGGTCAGGCGGCGCGGCGCAGGCGCAGCGAGTTGGACACCACGAGCACCGAGCTGAACGCCATGGCCGCGCCCGCGATCATCGGGTTGAGCAGGCCGAGCGCGGCCAGCGGGATCGCTGCGACGTTGTAGGCGAACGCCCAGAACAGGTTCTGCTTGATGATCCGTAGCGTGCTGCGGGACAGCCGGATCGCCTGACCGGCGGACCGTAGGTCGCCCCGTACCAGCGTGATGTCGGCGGCCTGCATCGCGACGTCGGTCCCGGTGCCCATGGCCAGGCCGAGGTCCGCCTGCGCCAACGCGGCGGCGTCGTTCACGCCGTCGCCCACCATGGCGACCACGCGGCCCTGCTCCTGCAGCGACCGCACCGCAGCCACCTTGTCGGCCGGCAGCACCTCGGCGAGCACCTCGGTGATGCCGACCTGGGCCGCAGCGACCCGGGCCGCTCCCGCGTTGTCGCCGGTGAGCAGAACGGGTCGCAGGCCGAGCGCCCGGAGCTCGTCGATCGCGGCGGCGGAGGTGGCTTTCAGCGGGTCGCGCAGCACGACGACGCCGCGGGCGACGCCGTTCCACGCGGCCATCACGGCCGTCGCGCCGTCGGACTCGGTCGCGTCGAACGGGCCGTCGAGCGGGGTGGTGTCGACGCCCTGCTCGCGCAGCCAGGAGGGCCGGCCCACCAGGACCCGGCGGGCGATCGACGGACCGACGTGCGCCGGTCCGACGACTCCGACGACTCCGACGACTCCGAGCCCTGGGTGGTTGGTGAACTCGGTGACCTCGTCCGCGCCGGTGACGTCGGAGCCCGTACCGACCTTCACCACCCCACCACCCGCAGAGTGGAGCGAGATGGCGTCGTCGGAGCCCGAATGGAGCGAATCGCGCGCGGAGCGTTCCACTGCGGCGGGCGGTCGGCCGAGAGCTGAGGCGACGGCCTGGGCGATGGGGTGTTCCGACCGGGACTCGACGGCGCCGGCGTAGCGGAGCACCTCGTCCGCCGTGGTGCCGTCGGCCGCGAGGACGTCGACGACGCGCATCCGGCCCTCGGTGACGGTGCCGGTCTTGTCCAGCACCACGGTGTCGACGCGGCGGGTGGACTCCAGGATCTCCGGGCCCTTGATCAGGATGCCCAGCTGGGCGCCGCGACCGGTGCCGACCAGCAGGGCGGTCGGGGTGGCCAGGCCGAGGGCGCACGGGCAGGCGATGATCAGCACCGCGACGGCCGCCGTGAACGCGGCCTGCACGCCGCTGCCGGTGGTCAGCCACACCAGCAGGGTGCCGATCGCGATGACGATGACCACGGGCACGAACACCGCGGAGATGCGGTCGGCCAGCCGTTGCACCGGCGCCTTCCCGGTCTGCGCCTGGGTGACCAGCCGGCCGATCTGGGCGAGCATCGTCTGCTCGCCGACCCGCTCGGCACGGACCACGAGGTACCCCGAGGTGTTCACGGTCGCGCCGGTGACCTGCGAACCCGGGGCGACGTCCACCGGCACCGGCTCGCCGGTCAGCAGCGAGGTGTCCACCGCGCTGGTGCCCTCGAGCACGACGCCGTCGGTCGCCACCTTCTCGCCCGGCCGCACCGCGAACACGTCCCCCACCTGCAGGGACGCCACGGGGACACGACGCTCGGTACGGCGTCCGGCGTCGTCGGTGGTGAGCAGGGCCACGTCCGTCGCGCCCATCGAGAGCAGGGTGCGCAGGGCATCACCCGCCCGACGCCGCGAGCGGTGCTCGGCGTAGCGGCCGGCCAGCAGGAAGGTGGTCACGACGGCGGCGGTCTCGAAGTACAGCTCGGGGGTCCCCATGCCGTCCATCGCGGCCCTCGGGAAGAGCGCAGGCGTCATCCGCAGCCCGATCTCGCCCGCACCGCCGAACAGGATGGCCCACAGGGACCACACGCTCGCGGCGATCACCCCGAGGGACACCAGGGTGTCCATGGTGGAAGCCCCGTGTCGGGCGGCCCGGGCCGCGGCCCGGTGGAAGGGCCAGGCGGACCAGGTGACGACCGGCAGGGCCGCGGCGGTGACGACCCACTGCCAGCTGGGGAACTGCAGGGCCGGGATCATCGAGAGCAGCAGCACCGGGACGCTCAGGATCGCGGCACCGATCAGCCGACGGCGCAGGTCCGCGCCCCGGTCGGGAACGGGCGCTGAGGTGTCCTCGTGGTCCATCTCCCCGTCGCTCATCGCGTGGCCGGACAGCGCCATCTCGGTCGCGTCGTGCCCGGCGCGCGCGTCGGCTCCGCGGGTGGCCAGGCTGTTGCGCATCACGGTGGCGGTGTAGCCCGCGCTCTCCACGGCCTTGATCAGGGCGGCGGCGTCGACCTCGTCGGTCAGCTCGACGTGCGCCTGCTCGATCGCCAGGTTCACGGTCGCCGTCGCGCCCGGCACCTTGTTGATCTTCTTCTCGACGTGGGCGACGCAGGACGCGCAGGTCATCCCGCCGACCGCGAGGTCGATGGTGCCGACGACGGCGCGGGCGTCCGGGATGCCGGCCGGAGCGTGGGAGCCGTGCGGCGTTGCGATCGCGGGTGCGATGTGCTGGTCGTGCGTCATGGTGACCGTCCTGGTGGTGCGGAAGGGTGGGGTGTGGGTGTTCGCCTGCTCAGATCAGCGAGCGCGGTGGGGCGATCGCGTAGCCGGCCTCTTCGACGGCGGCCCGGATGTCCTCGTCGGTGAGCGGCTCGGTTGCGCTGATCGTCACCTTCGAGGTGCCGCCGTTCACCAGCTCGACCTGGACGTCGGTGACGCCCGGGAGGGCTGTCAGCTCCTCGGTGACCGAGCGGACGCAATGGCCGCAGGTCATGCCCTGGACGCCGACGTTGATGGTCTGGTTGCTCATGGTGTGCCTCCTTGTGATGGTGCCTGGATCGGTAGGTGGTCTCAGCTGCGGACGAGGCGCGCGATGGCGTCCGCGGCCTCGCGGACCTTCTCGTCGCCTGCCGCGTGGGACTCGCGGGCGGCGTTCACCACGCAGTGGCCCAGGTGGTCCTCGAGCAGGCCGAGGCTCACCGCCTGCAGCGCGTTCGTCACCGCTGAGACCTGGGTGAGGACGTCGATGCAGTAGACGCCCTCGTCCACCATCCGCGCGATGCCGCGGACCTGCCCCTCGACGCGGCTCAGCCGCTTGAGGTACTCGTCCTTGCTCCCGGTGTACCCGGCCATTTGATCCTCCCGGTCCGTGCTGGTGCCAACACCATACCCCCGTAGGGTATTTCGGTCCAGACGGGCCGGTGCTTGACAGCGTGCGGCGGTGTCGCCCACTTGGTGACGGCATGCATGCGAAGATCACAGCGCGTCGAGGGCGGTGGCGTGCTCGGCCCGTACCACCTGGAGGTAGTCATCAACGACAGCCAGAGGTTCCTCGGCGACCACTGGCCAGAGGGGGCGTTGGCATGACGACCGCTGCCCCGGTCAGCGAGCGAGCGCAGGATCCGCGTGGGCATGGTCCTCATGGGGGCCAGCCATGGCTTCCTGGCGCACGTCGTGTTCCTCGTCACCGTCTTAGCGGCCTCGGCGACGTCGTCGTCCTCCGATGACCCCGTGGGTCTGATGGTCTGGTTCGCCGTCGTCGGCGTGGCGGGTGCCGCAGTTGTGGGCGCGATGGCCGTGACGCTGGTTCGGGGGAGCCGAGCGGAGATCGGCACACCGAAGGCGGTGTCGTTGGCGGCGATCTCCCGGAGGTCGATCCGGGCGGCGCTGATCGTGGTGTTCCTCGGCCTCGCGACCGGGGCACTGTGGGCGTTCGCCGGGTCGGGGCCGACGGGCAAGGCGTTCCTCTACGGGCTGCTCGCGGCTGTGCCGTGCCTGATGCTCCTGGGGTCCGTGCTGTCGATTCGGTGGTACTTCCAGTACCTGGTGACCGGAGGCAACACCTCCTCGTCCGCGACGGCCTGACGGTGGCGGCGGGTGAGGCTGACGCGGAGCGGGTCTGGCGTCGGCCGATGAAGGGTCGCGCGGTGAGCGGCGTGGTGTGCGCGGTCGGGGCGATCGCCGTCGCGATGGTGCTCGGTGCCGTCGCGGCCTCGCCGTCGGAGGGGATCCCGGCCGGCATGGTCGGTGCGCTCGCGGTGGTCTCCGGCGCGGTCACGATCCCGGCCATCGCCCTGTCGGCCGTCAACAGCCGGGGCCTGTGGGCAGCCGATGCGTCGGTCCGTGCGTCGCTGCGTCGAGGTGCGTTCATCGCGGTCGGCACAGCGGGTGCGCTCGTTGTCGCTGTCGGTGCGTGCGTCATCGCGGCGGGCGCCACGGCAGACGCGCTGGCCCTCGGTGCCCTCGCCCTGGCGATGCCGGTGTTCGCCCTGGTCCTCGGTGCGGCCACGGCGTCAGGACTCAAGCGCTCGGCCGAGGTGTAGAGCTCAGTCGTCCAGGAACCGCACCAGCTCCTCGGCAGCCCCGGTGTACGTGGCTGGGGTCATCGCACCCAGCCACGCCGCGACGTCGTCGGGCAGGCCGAGGCCGGCCACGAACCGTCGCATGTCGTCCCCGGTGATCCGACGCCCCCGGGTGAGCTCCTTGAGCCGCTCGTACGGGTCCTCCATGCCGGCGACCCCGGCGACCCCGGCGGCGCGCATCGCGGACTGGACCGCCTCGCCGAGCACCTCCCAGTTGGCGTCCAGGTCCCGGGCCATCGCGGCGGTGTCGACGTCCAGTCCGGCCAGCCCGCGTCGCATGTTGTCGATCGCCAGCAGCGAGTGACCGAACGCCGGGCCGATGTTGCGCTGGGTGGTGGAGTCCGTCAGGTCCCGCTGCATCCGTGAGGTGACCAGGGTCGCGCCGAGGGTGTCCAGCAGCGCCGACGAGATCTCCAGGTTGGCCTCGGCGTTCTCGAAGCGGATCGGGTTTACCTTGTGCGGCATGGTCGAGGAGCCGATGGTCCCCTGCCCGCGCACCTGGGCGAAGTAGCCGAGGGAGATGTAGGTCCACATGTCCGTTGCCAGGTTGTGCAGGATGCGGTTGAACCGGGCGATGTCGGCGTACAGCTCGGCCTGCCAGTCGTGGGGCTCGATCTGGGTGGTCAGCGGGTTCCAGGTGAGCCCAAGATCCTGCACGAAGACCCGGGAGATCTCGATCCAGTCCGCGTCGGGCACCGCCGCCAGGTGCGCGCCGTACGTGCCGGTCGCACCGTTCATCTTGCCCAGGTACTCGGCCGCCTCGACGCGCCGCACCTGGCGGCGCAGCCGGTGCGCCAGCACCGCGAGCTCCTTGCCGAGCGTGGTGGGCGTCGCGGGCTGGCCGTGCGTGCGGGCCAGCATGGGCACGGCGGCCTGCGCGCGGGCCATCGCGGCGAGGTCCGTGACCAGGGCGCGCGCCGCGGGCAGCCACACCCGCTGCACGGCCCCGCGCACCATCAGCGCATAGGCCAGGTTGTTGATGTCCTCGCTGGTGCAGGCGAAGTGCACCAGCTCGGCGACCCTTGGCAGCACCGTGTCCTCGCCGAGCACTTCCGGGGCCTCGGCCAGCCGTCGCTTGAGCAGGTACTCCACGGCCTTGACGTCGTGCACGGTGACCCGCTCGGTCGCGGCGAGCTCGGCAACGGTGCCGGCGTCGAACGTGTCGACGACGGCCCGCAGGTGGTTGCGCTCCTCGCTGGAGAGCGTCGGTGCGCCGGGCACCACGTGGTGGGAGGTCAGGTGGATCAGCCACTCGACCTCGACGTGCACCCGTTCGCGGTTGAGCGCCGCCTCGGAGAGGTGGTCGACCAGGGGCGCGACGACGGGGCGGTACCGGCCGTCCAGCGGGCCGAGGGCGATCGGGGAGTCGGCGAGGCGCCGCCGGACGCGCGGGGGCGACGCTTCAGGGTCGGTCTGCGACATGTCGTCATCCTTCCACGGGGGCCGATGCCGCCCGGGTCTCGCTCTGGTCTCGATCTGGTGAGGCACCCGTCGCCGTGTCGGGGGCTGGAGGATAATGCACCCGTGGACCGGCCGCGGACGTCCGAGCCCCCGGTGCGGGCTGCGGCCGCACCGCGCCCGGACCGCACCGGCCGGGTGGCCGGCGTCGTCGGACTGCTGATCGTGGTCGCCGTTGCGAGCGCGCTCGCCGGGCCGTGGCACCCGCCGATCAACGAGGCGCGGCCGATCGCGTGGACGCCGCCGACGGCGAGCACCCCCCCGATGCCGACACCCGCGGGTCCCGAGGACATCATCGCCACGATGCACATCCAGCCATGGGACCTCAGCTGGCTGGGCTGGACCTTGACGGGTGCCGCCATCGCGTGGCTGCTCTACATGATCATGCGTTGGCTCGTCCGGCACCCGGCCCCCAAGGCCGAGGAGGGCCCGGACGACGCGGGCATCGAACAGGGCGACGCCTACACCGGGCCCGGCGTCGCGCTGCTCAACCTGCCCACCCTGCGCGAGGGCGTTGTGGAGGCGGACCTTCAGCTGCGCAGGTTCGTCCGGCCGACGGACGCCGTGATCGCGGCCTGGGTGCGCCTGGAGAAGGCGGCCGCGCGGTCGGGCGTGCTGCGCGACCCTGCTGCGACGCCGACCGAGTTCACGGTCAAGGTGCTGGACCGGGCGCCGGTCGACCCCGAGGCCACCCGTACCCTGCTCGGGCTGTACCTGCGCGCCCGGTTCGGCGGGGAGCAGATGACCGCGGACGACGTCGCGGCGGCGATGGCTGCCCTTGCCGCCCTCGCCGAGGGGCTGGGGCAGCCGGAGGATGAGCTGTGAGCGGCCGACCCAGCTGGCGGCCGGTGGTCACGGCGCTGATCGTCGGCGTGTCCGCCGGAGTGCTGGGGCTGCGCTGGGGCGACGCCCTGCTGGTCGGCCTGGTGACCGCAGTGCTGGTCGCAGTCGGGCTGGTCAGCGGGTCCCGTGACCCGGACGCCTGGCCGCAGGCCCGCCCGGAGGCGACCTCCGGCACCCGTCGCGAGGTCTCCGCACTGACCTGGTCGTTCATCGGCCGGGACGGCCGGGTCTCGGAGGCCGCCGTCCGCCGCCTGCGGTCCGACGCGACGCGCCGGCTGGCCCAGCGCGGCCTCGTCGTGCCGGGCGGCATCAGCTCGAGCACGGCGACCTCCCCTGACGTCCCGGACGAGGTCCGGGAACGGGCGCGCGCCGCGCTCGGCGACCGGGCCTGGCGGATCCTCACCGCACCGGGCGGCTGGATGCCGTCGCTGGCGGACATCGGCCACTGTGTCGACGTCGTCGAACGACTCGGAACCGACACCGCCCCATCACCGATGAGAGGCCCGACGTGACATCTCCCACCCCCCCGGCACCGCCGTCGCCCGCGGAGGTCGCACGACTGGCCCATGCCGTCCTGACCGAGGTGGGCACCGCCGTCGTCGGCATGCACGCGGCGCTGCGGACCGCGCTCGCCGCGATCCTGTCCGGTGGTCACGTGCTCTTCGAGGACGTCCCCGGCCTGGGCAAGACGCTGGCGGCCCGCAGCCTGGCCACCGCCCTCGGCCTGGAGTTCCGGCGCCTGCAGTGCACGCCTGACCTGCTGCCGTCCGACATCACCGGCTCGGCGGTGTGGGACCCGAAGACCTCGGCGTTCCGGTTCCGGCCGGGCCCGGTGTTCGCCGGCCTGCTGCTGGCCGACGAGATCAACCGGACCGCACCAAAGACCCAGTCCGCGCTGCTCGAGGCGATGGCCGAGCGGCAGGTCACCGTGGACGGCACCACCTATCCGATGGCGCGGCCGTTCCACGTGATGGCGACGTCCAACCCGGTGGAGTACGAGGGCACCTACCCGCTGCCCGAGGCCCAGCTGGACCGGTTCATGGTGCGCATCGCGATCGGCTACCCCGACGCCGAGTCCGAGGTCGACGTGCTCACCCGCCGGCTGGCGCGCCATCAGGAGGAGGCCCCGGTCAACCGGGTGGTTGACGCGGCGACGCTGCTGGCCATGCAGGCGGGTGTCGAGGCCGTCCGGGTGGATCCGGACATCGTCCGGTACTGCGTCGACCTGGCCGCGGCGACCCGCAGGCATGAGTCGGTGGAGGTCGGTGCCTCGCCGCGCGGTTCGCAGGCTCTGATGCTCGTGGCCCGGTCGCTCGCCGTGCTGTCCGGGCGCCGGTTCGTCGCACCCGAAGACGTCAAGGCCGTCGCGGTACCCGCGCTGGCGCACCGGATCACTCTCACCCCGGCCACCTGGGCGACCGGCCTCGGCGCCGAGGACGTCGTCCGCGAGGTGCTCAACCGGGTGCCCGGCCCCGCGACGGTCCCGGTGTCCGGATGACGCAGGGGACGCAGCCCGATGGAGCCCCGCCGGGACAGCCGTGGGGGGTCACCGGCTCACTGGTGTGGGCCGTCGCGGTGTCTCTCGTGCTCCTGTCGGTCGGTGCGCTGGCCGGCCGGCCGGACGTGGCGCTGCTCGGCGTCGCGCCCCTGCTCGCCTCGCTGTCGGCGACCTGGCTGCGGCCGCGCGGTCAGGTGTGGGCGGACAGCGCCCAGTCCGAGACCACCGCCGGGGTGCTCGCGCAGCGGGTGCAGCTGAGCGCACCGCCGGGCTGCACGGCGGTCCGGCTCCGGCTCGGCCGGCCGGAGCACGGGTTCTCCGAGGCGCTGGTGCATGTGCCCCTGCACCGGGAGATCGAGGTGACGGCACGATCGGTCCGCACCGGGCCCCAGCAGCTGTTCCGGGTGGAGCACCAGGGCATCGGTAGTGGTGGCCTGACCGCCGGGCCGGTCGGTGAGGAGGCGCCGGACGCCGTCGTCGTCCTGCCGCGGAGCCGGACCATGCCTGCCCTGCCCCTGCCGTCCCGGATGCGGGGCCTGACCGGCCAGCACGAGTCGCGTCGGCCGGGCCAGGGCGGCGGCCTGCGCGACGTGCACCTGTTCCTGCCCGGCGACTCGATCAGGCAGGTGGACTGGAAGGTCACGGCCCGTCGCTCACCGAACCTCGAGCAGCTCTACGTGCGGCGCACCATGGCGCTCGGTGAGGCGGTCGTCGTGCTGGTGGTGGACTCCCGCGACGACGCCACCTCCCTCGACCTGGCGCGGCAGGCCGCGATGACCGTCGCGGAGGGCTACCTGGCGGTCGGTGACCGGGTCGCCGTCGAGGACCTCGGCGTGCGGCGGCGTGGGCTGCGGCCCGGCACGGGGCACCGGCAGCTGGACCGGGTGGTCCAGCAGCTGGCCCTGCTCCGCCCGGAGGGCGACCCCCGGCAACGGATCCGGCCGCCGCGGGTGTCGGCCGGGAGCCTGGTGTATGTGTTCTCCACGTTCCTTGACGCGGAGGCGGCGGACATGGCCCGGGCCTGGCGGCGGATGGGCCAGGGCGTGATCGCGGTCGACGTGCTGCCCAACGTCCGGACCCGGGGCCTTGACGCGCGGCACTGGCTGGCCATCCGGCTGATCCGGATCGAGCGGGAGGACCGCCTCGCCGAGCTCGCGGCCGCCGGCGTCGAGGTGCTGCGCTGGCCGGACGCCGCCGGTACGACGGAGCGGCTGCAGCTGGCGAGCCGCCGCTCCCGTCGGCGTCCGGGCCGTTCGATGGCCGGGGCGGTGCACCGATGAGGCTGTGGGCGCTGCGCAACCGGCTGCGGGAGCTGTTCGGCCTGCCGCCGGTCCCGCCGCGCCCGGGCTCGGCGGTCGTGCCCGCCGCGCCGCGCGTCGAGGTGGCGATGGCCGGTGCGGTGCCTGGCGCCCTCGTCCGGCTGCTGCCGCCCGTGCTCGTCGTTGCCGGTGCGGCGCTGTCCGGCGCAACCGGCTTCGCGTGGTACCTGACCGCCCTCGCCGCGATCGCGGTGACCTGGTGGCCGCGGTTCCCCGGGGCGGCGATCATCGTCGGCTTCTTCGGGCTCTGGGTGTTCGGCCGGGACGACCTGCTCGAACTGGACACCGTGGCCGGGACCGTCCCGGGCCTGTGGCGGATGGCGGCCCTCGTCCTCATCGTCCACCTGCTGCTGGTCGGCACGGCGCTGGCCGCGCACGTCGCCTGGCGCTCGCTGGTCGAGGCCGGCGTGCTGCTGCGGGGTGCTCGAACGGTGCTGGGCACGCAGGCGATCGCGCAGAGCGTGCTGCTGCTGGTGGCCTGGCTGCGGGCGTGGCAGCCGGTGGGTCAGGAGTGGCTGCGGTTGGTCGCCGTCGTCGCGGTCGTGGGTGTCGCGCTGCTGGTGGCCCCGCGGGAGTGGCTGGTGCGCCGGCCACGCCGGGTCCCGGACTGACGCGCCGCCTCGGCGAGCAGCACACCGACCAGCACCACCACGCCGCCCACCACCTGCAGCGCGGTCATCGACTCGCCGAGCACGACCCAGGCGGTCGCGGCGGCGGCCACCGGCTCGAGCATCCCGATCAGCCCGGTGCGCGCCGGCCCGAGCCGGGCGACGCCCGCGAGCACCAGCGAGTACGGCACGACGGTGCCGAGCACCACGATCCAGGCCACCAGCAGCCCGAGCGGCACCTGCACGGCGCCGAGCGCCGGTGGCAGGACGACGTCGCCGGCGAGCACGGCGGGGTCGAACCGCCACAACGGCTGCGCGACCATCCAGAACGCGGCCGCGGACGCCATCGACCAGGCCTGCGTCGACACCGCGTCCCGGCGGCGCAGCACGCGGGCGTCCAGCAGGTAGTAGGCGGCGAGCGAGACGGCGGCGCCCGCCGCGGCGACCAGGCCGACCGCGTCGAGCCGCACGCCGGGCCCCACCTGGGCCACCAGCGCCGGCCCGGACAGGCAGGCCAGCAGGCCCCACCACAGGCGTGCCCCCACCTGCTCGCCGAGCACGAAGCGTGCCCACAGGACGACCAGCAGGGGAGCGGTGTACTCGATCAGGAGCGCGACGCCGACCGGTAGGTGGGAGATCGCGACGAAGGACAGCCACTGCACCATCGCCACGCCGGCGATCCCGAGCAGGGCGAGCCCGACGAGCTCACGCCCGCGCGGCAACCGGCTCCGCGCCGCGACTCCGACCGCAAGCAGGAGCACCACGGCCGAGCCGAGCGAACGCAGCTCGACCAGCCGGGACGGGCAGGCCCGCCTGCATCGCCAGCTTGGCGACGGTGCCGTTCACTGCGAACTGCAGCGATGCCCCGACCAGGAGGGCAACCCAGGCGCCCGACCGCACCGGCCCGCGCACGGGAGCCGTGCCCTCGGGCGGCCCGGGGACTGCCGTCGGGGCCGGGTCCGCGAGGGTCATCCGCTGAGCGTAGGACGCGGCGCGGCTAGGCTCGGCGATCATGATGCTGCACCTGCGCGCCGCCGGCGTGAGCCTGGTCCTTGACGCCCGTGGTCCGTCGTTGCCGCGGGTCCTGCACTGGGGCGGCGACCTGGGCGACCTGTCCGACGCCGAGCTGGCCGCGCTGGTCACAGTGGCGGTCCCGCCGGGCCCCAACGCCGTCGAGCAGAAGCCGGAGGCGTCGGTGCTCCCCGAAGGTGCAAGGGGGTGGGAGGGCCGACCGGGCCTGAGCGGTCACCGGGACGGCCGGCACTGGTCGCCGTTGCTCCGGATGGTCGGCCTGCGCGTCGACTCCGACGACGCGGGCGGCGGCACCGTTGTCGCGGAGGCCCTCGACGAGGTGGCCGGGCTGGCGGTCGGCGTCGAGATCGAGCTGACGCCGCAGGGCCTGGTGCGGACCCGCGCCAGGCTGACCTCGACGGCGTCGGACGACCCGTTCACCGTGGACGACCTGGTCATCGCCCTACCCGTCCCGGCCGAGGCGACCGAGCTGTTCGACCTGGCCGGCCGGTGGTCCCGCGAGCGCACGCCCCAGCGGCGGGCGTTCACCGTCGGCGCGCACGTCCGGGACAGCCGCCGGGGCCGAACCGGCTTCGACACCCCCCTGGTCCTGGTGGCCGGGCAGGCCGGGTTCGGCTTCCGGTCCGGCCAGGTGTGGGGGCTGCATGTCGCGTTCAGCGGGAACCACCGCTCGTACGCGGAGCGCCTCGCCGGTGGTGAGCAGGTGCTCGGCGGCGGTGAGCTGCTGCTGCCGGGTGAGATCCGGCTCGGCGTCGGCGGCGCCTACACGACCCCCTGGCTGTACGCCTCGTACGGCGTCGGGATGGACCAGATGGCGGGTCGGTTCCACGCGTGGCTCCGGGCGCGTCCGGCCCACCCGCGCTCGCCGCGACCGGTCGTGATGAACACCTGGGAGGCCGTGTACTTCGACCACGACCTGGACCGGTTGCGCGCGCTCGCGGACGCGGGAGCCGCCGTCGGGGTGGAGCGCTACGTGCTCGACGACGGGTGGTTCCGTGGTCGGCGCTCGGACAACGCGGGCCTCGGCGACTGGACCGTCGACGCCGACGTCTGGCCGGACGGCCTGGGGCCGCTGGTGCAGCAGGTGCGCGGGCTGGGCATGCAGTTCGGGCTGTGGTTCGAGCCGGAGATGGTCAACCCTGATTCCGACCTGGGCCGGGCGCACCCGGAATGGATGATGCAGACCGGCGACCGGATGCCGCAGCTCGCGCGCAGCCAGCAGGTGCTGGACCTGACGCATCCGGGTGCGTATGCGCACGTCCGGGACCAGATCCTCGCGTTGGTCAACGAGTACCACCTGGACTACCTGAAGTGGGACCACAACCGGGACCTGACCGACGCCGGCTCCACCCGTACCGGCGGCGCCGCGGCGGTGCGCGCCCAGACCATCGCGGTCTACCGGTTGCTGGACGAGATCCGCTCGTCCGCGCCCTGGCTGGAGATCGAGTCGTGCTCCTCCGGTGGTGCCCGGGTGGACCTGGAGATCCTGCAGCGCACCGACCGGGTGTGGGCCAGCGACTGCATCGATGCCCTGGAGCGCCAGCAGATCCAGCGGTGGACCGCGCAGCTGCTGCCGCCGGAGCTGGTCGGGTCGCACGTCGGCGCCCCGACGTCGCACACCACCGGCCGCACCCACGCGCTGGGCTTCCGGGCGGGCACGGCGCTGTTCGGACACTTCGGCGTCGAGTGGGACCTAACCCGGGCATCGGCGGTCGAGCTGGCCGAGCTGGCCGAGTGGATCGCGTTCTACAAGGCGCACCGCGGGTTGCTGCACACGGGTGAGGTGGTTCGCGGTGACCACCCCGACCCGGCGGTGTGGCTGAACGGTGTGGTGGCAGCAGACCGGTCCGAGGCCCTCTACGCGGTCACGGCGGTGGACCGCTCGGACACCTGGCCGCTCGGGCGCGTGCGGCTGCCGGGTCTCGACCCCGATCGCAGCTACCGGGTGGCGCCGGCCGGGCCGGGTGCCGACCTGCCCGAGCTGTGGTCGCACCCGGCGTGGTGGGCCGCGGGCTGCGTGCTCACCGGGCGGGTGCTGGCCCAGGTGGGTGTCCAACCTCCCCCGCTGCGGCCGGAGACGCTCGCCCTGCTGCACGTGCAGGCGGTCGGCTAGGGTGCCTCTCCCGACTCCGAGGGCACGCGACGCGTCGTGTCGAGCAGGCTGTGGACGAAGGGCATGAGCGACAGTCGTCGGGCTTCGCCGACTCGAGGCCGCGGATCCCAGTCGAGACGCTTCCGGCTGTCGCTTCTCATCTTGGGCAAGCCTCGCGCTTCACCGGGTGGATCACAGGGGCGAGAGCATCCCGGCGCAGAGCCCGCACCCGGTCATGGCCGATGAGCGGATCGCCGAGTGTTCTTGTCGACGGTGTGGACCCGTTCGCCGAGGTGGGCGCGGGCGTCGGGCTGGCGTGTCGCATCTACCAGACGCCGGACGGTCCGTCGGGCGCTCCGACTCTCGAACAGCTGCGCACAGCCGTCGCCCACGCCTGATTGCCCCCAACGCTCCGTGCCGCTGATGGGGTCTGTCGGACTCGGCGCAGGGCCACGTGTCGACAGCGACCCCGGTCAAGCACGACCGGTGCAACCGGGAAGCCGGCTCAGCCCACGCCCGCCCGTGTGCACGAGAGCGCGGACAGCTGACGCTCGACGTGAGGCGACAAGACCACGACGCGTGACCTGATGGTGCTCGGTGCTCGGTGCTCGGTGCTCGGTGCTGGCATGGCCGGGGTCGGCGCAGCGAATGAGCTCGCGTCGCAAGGCCGGAGCTTGACGATCCTCGACGAGCTCCCTACGGCGGGACCTGCGCGCTGCGGGGATGCGCCCCGAAGAAGATCCTGCGCACCCGGCGGCCTTCACGTTCACCAGCCGCCTGTCCGAGGCACGCTCCCAAGAGGATCAGCGCCACCACAGTCCCGTGACCGCATTCGTCGCCGGAACCCTCACCCGTGAGGTCGACCAACTCCACGGTGTCGGCGACGAAACGCGGATGCTCCATCGAGACTGCGTTCACGGCAACCTTGGTGCCTCCGCTCACGCCGTCAGGTCGCCCGTCCAGCCCCGGGTGCAGCCAGGCCCCGTCATCGGCGCGGACGGTCCGCAACAGGCCCCCGCACGCTTGCGCGTCCGCCAGGCGCAACAGGTGCGACTGTAGGACTAGGCGTGTCTCCTACGCGTGATCAGCGGGATCGTGAGGCGGCGAGGATGACGTCCGTGGCGGCGTCGTGTCCGGTGGCCGCCGGGCTCACCCCCGTTGCATCATCAGGAGCACCGCGAGGTAGGCGCTGTAGACCCCGAGCAGCGCGAACCCGCGGCCGCGGCCCAGCCGGTAGCTGCGCGACGGGAGGATGAGCAGCAGAGTCAGCACGCTCACGACGACGGCCACGACCACCTCCCCGGTCGCCACCCGGATCGGCGAGATCACGGCGGCGCAGCCGATGATCAGCAGCCCGTTGAAGATGTTGCTGCCGAGCACGGTGCCGACGCTCACCTCGTCGTGTCCGCGGATCCTCGCCATCACGACGGTGGCGAGCTCCGGCGTCGAGGTGCCGAAGGCGACCAGCAGCGCCCCGACGGTGAACGTGTCCCAGCCGAGCATGGTGCCGATGTCCTTCGCCGCGATCACGATCAGGCGTCCGGCCACGACGAGCAGGACGAGGCCGATCACGGCATCGCGGGTGATACGCCGGGGGTCGTGCTCGGCCAGCACCGCGGCGGTCGCGTCCCGCTCGCGCACGGCCTGCCGGATCGTGACGACCAGCCACCCGACGAAGCTCGCGAGCAGGATCCCCCCGTCGAGCCGGCTGATCGTCCCGTCGCCGGCCAGCCCGATGGTCATCAGCGGTGCGACCAGCGCGACCGGGAGGTCTCGGTTGAGGTCCGCGCGTCGCGGTCGGATCGGGGCGAGCACTATGGCGATCGCCAGCACGAGCCCGACGTTGACGACGTTGCTGCCGAGCGCGTCACCCAGGGCGATCTCCGGCGACCCCTCGAGCGCCGAGTTGATCCCCACGGACAGCTCGGCGCTCGAGGTCGCGAAGGCGGCGACGGTCGCGCCGATGATCCCCGGCGCCACCCGGAGCCGCCTGGCGAGCCCGACCGTTCCCCGGACGAACAGGTCCCCGCCGACCGCGGCCGCCGCGATGCCCAGCACGATCAGGAGCGCGGCGGTCATGGCGAGGCTCCCGGGCGGTCGATCACGGTTCCATGATCCCGCCGCAGACGCATCTCTGTTCAGCAGTCTCCCAGGGCGCCAGCGAGCATCGGTCCTCCGCTCGAGTCCCGCCTCCGGTCCGCACAGTCCCGATCCTCCGATCGCGAAACGCGTGATGTCTGGCCCAATAGAGCCGCAACGCGAGCCGACGGTGCGAGCAGCCGGTCTCCGGTGGCCACCTTCACCCGCGACGACTTTGCGCACGGATGCACGCGACATTCACGGAGTTCGGATACCCCTACTCCGCCACCTGAGTAGTCGTGGAAGCGCGCGGCGACGGCGAGCATGCGTCGCCAACCCTCGGAGGTGGCCAGGTCCGCCACGGCCTCGATGAGCTGGTAGTGCAATGCCTCGAGCTTGTCCTCGGTCGCGGGTCGGGGTCGCGCGGACATCACCCATCACCGTCCGGACGGCGCCGGGTGCACGGTCCCGGCGGGCAGTCGCGCGCCCTGGCAGATGGGGTCGGACCAGCCGAGGTAGCCGCGCCCGCTGACGTACCCGGCGTTGAGCTGCGCAACGGACACCAGGTAGACCCCGCCGTAGTTGCCGGTGGCGGAGTCGAAGACGCCGTTGGACGTCACCAGGATCTTGTCGGGCTCGCAGCCAGCGTCGGCCTGGACGACAACGGAGACGTGTCCGGCGGGTCGGCCGGTGTTCCAGAAGACGGGCTCTTCGCAGATCCGGTGGGAGGAGCGCGACGCGCCGGTGAGGCGGGTTCCGGGCTGGTGTGGGTCGAGGTCCTCAGGATCAGTAGCGACGAAGCAACTGCTCCCCGAGGACCTCGACGATGCCCAACGCTACGGGGTGCGCCGTCGGCGCGCCCGCAACTGACCCGTGCCCGCGCTGCGACGTGCTGCTGGGCCTGACCGGCGTGCATGTGATCGGTGTCCAGCGCCAGGAGCGCCGGCTGCGGGTGACGGTCCAGTCGCCGTGGCAGCTGATGGGCTGCCCGGACTGCGGCGTTGTCGCCCTGAGCACGGGGCGGCGCACGAGGGTGCTGCACGACGTGCCCGGCCTCGTGCCTGTTGAGGTGGCCTGGCGGCAGCGCCGCTGGGAGTGCCCCGACGCCGGCTGCCCGCGGGGACGTTCAGCGAGCAGCTGCCCGGGTTGGTCGCGCCGCGCGGGTCCCTGACGGCCTGGGCGATCGGCTGGGCGATCGGCCAGCTGCGCTTCGAGCACGCCACGGTCGACGGCCTGGCGTGCCGGCTCGCGGTGTCCTGGTGGACCCTGTGGCGGGCGGTCAAGCCGCGACTTGAGGACCTGGCCGCCGACGAGGCCCGGTTCGCCGGGGTAGCGACCCTGGGTGTCGATGAGCACGTGTGGCACCACACCCCGCACAAGACGAACGTGAAGGGTCCGCCGATGTTCACCGGGATGGTCGATCTGACCCGTGACCAGGACGGACACGTCCACGCCCGGCTGCTGGACCTGGTCCCGGGCCGCACCGGGAAGGCGTACTCGAGTTGGCTGCAGGACCGCTCAGCCGACTTCCGGGGCGGGGTGAAGGTCGCCACCCTGGACCCGTTCCGCGGGTATGCCAACGCCCTGCGCGACGACTTGTCCGAGGCGGTGCCGGTGCTGGACGCGTTCCACGTCGTCAAGCTCGCCGCCCAGGCCATGGACGAGGTCCGCCGCCGCGTCCAACAAGACACCCTGGGGCACCGCGGACACGCTGGCGACGCCGGATGGTCAACATTCAGCCGTCGTTGACACAGGTGAACGGTGCAGCTCTGCTGTAGGCCAGGCACCGCGGACCATCCGCTCATAGCCGCGTCTGGAGCGTGGGACGAGCCGGGCGGATGCTCGACCATGACAACGACTCCGGAGTTCCTGCCTGTCCCTGTGGCCGGTGAGCGGTGGCGGGTCGACCCGCTCCGCCTGGCAGTCGCTGGCTACCTCGCCCGCTACCGCGGCGAGACGCGCCGCCACGCCGAGTCCGACCTGCGCGTGTACCTGATCTGGTGCCAGGAGCGTGGCCTGGACCCGTTGGCCGCGAATCGCCCGCACATCGAGCTGTACGTCCGGTGGATGCAGGAGACCCGCCTGTACGCGGCCTCGACGGTTTCCCGGCGGATGTCGGTGGTGGGCGGCTTCTACCGCACCTGTGTCATCGACGAGATCCACGAGTACTCTCCGGCCGACCACGTCCGCCGACCCAACGTGCCACCGGAGTCCCCGACCCTCGGGTTGACCCACCTCCAGCTCGAGGCCCTTCTCGTTGCCGCACGCACGTCGGACAATCCGTGCGACTTCGCCCTGATGTGCCTGCTCGGGCTCCTCGGATTGCGGATCTTCGAAGCCTGCGCCGCCGACATCGCCGACCTCGGTGAGGAGCACGGCCACCGGGTGCTGCGTGTGGTCGGCAAGAGACACAAGGTCGTCCTGGTCCCCCTGCCACCGGCCGTGGCCCGGGCGGTCGATCGCGCCACCGACGGGCGGGCCGCCGGGCCGCTGCTGCTGAACACCCAGGGCAAGATCGCCGCCCGCCACGCTGACCCGCGCACGACCATGCGCTACGACCGAGCCCGCACCACCCTGGACCGCCACCCCAACTACATCCTCGCCGTCTACATGGCCTCCGGAACCTAGAGGCTCCCGTACGTCGCCTTCGCCCGTTCCATGGCGGTCACGTAGTTGCTCCGCTGCCAGGCGTTGCCCGCGGTCTCGGCCGGGACGGCGAGGAGGCCACGCAGGGCCTCGAGGCTCGCGAACTCCTTCCGTTCGAGGTAGGCCTCGAGCTCGTCCAGCATGGTCCGGGCGTACCCGGGCCCGCGCCGGATCAGCGCGGAGGTGGACATGACCACGTCCGCGCCGACGAGCAGGTTCTTCACCACGTCGGAGCCGTCCGCGACCCCGGTGGTGGCGGCTAGCGAGACCGTGGTGTGGCGGCGCAGCGCGGCGATCCAGGTGCGGGGCAGGCGGCCCTCGTCCGGCGTGGACAGGGCCCAGGTGGTGTTGGCCTCCAGGGTCTCGATGTCCACGTCCGGCTGGAGGAAGCGGTTGAAGAGGACGAGCCCGTCCGCACCCGCCTGCACGAGCCGCAGCGCGACGCTGCCCACCGAACTGAAGTAGGGGCTCATCTTCACCGCCACCGGGATGCCGACAGCGGCCTTCACCGCCGCGACGATGTCCAGGTGCCGTTCGATGACGCGGCTGCCCGAGGTGGTGAGGTCACCGGGGACGAAGTAGATGTTCAGCTCGAGCGCGGCCGCCCCGGCGTCCTGCAGCTCGCGGCCGAAGGCCACCCACCCGCCGACGTCGGCCCCGTTCAGGGAGGCGATCACCGGGATGTCGATATCCCGGGCCGCGCGCTCCACGAGGGTGAGGTAGTCCTTGGCGAGGCTGCGCTCGTCGATGGTGGCCTCGGGGAAGTAGTCCAGGGCCTCGGCGAAGGAGTCCTCGTGCCGCTCGAGGAGGTCGATGTCGCGGGCGGCCTCGCGGCGGAGCTGCTCCTCGAACAGGGAGAACAGCACCACCGCACCCACTCCGCCCTCCGCCAACGACTTGATGCCGTCGAGCGTCTGCGACAGGGGACCGGCCGAGGCCACCAGGGGGTTGCGCAGAGTCAGGCCGAGGTACGTCGTCGTCAGGTCCATGGTTACTTCCTCGCGTCCGCGGCGAAGTCGGAAGCGCTCCGCATCGCCATTCGTTCGTACTCCGCCCACCGGAGATACACCTGCTCCTGCCCGTGGATGAGCAGCCGTTCCGCCGCCTCGGGATCGGTGGTGCGCAGCATCCGGAAGCGCAGCTCCTTGTCGTGGTACTTCGCCAGGGGGATCCGGGGCCGCGGCGAGTCCAGCAGGAACGGGTTCTGGTCCAGCTCTCGGAGCACCGGGTTGTAGCGGACGAGCGGCCAGTGCCCGGAGGCGACGGCCGCGTACTGCTGGTCCAGGCCCTTGCGCATGTCGATCCCGTGAGCGATGCAGTGGCTGTAGGCGAGGATGAGGGAGGGCCCGTCGTAGGACTCCGCCTCCCGGAACGCCCTCAGCGTCTGCGGCTTGTCGGCCCCCATGGCGACGCGTGCGACGTACACGCTGCCGTACGCGATCGCCTGCATGGCGAGGTCCTTCTTGTTGGTCAGCTTGCCGCCGGAGGCGAACTTGGCCACCGCGCCCAGGGGCGTGGCCTTGGACGCCTGGCCACCGGTGTTCGAGTACACCTCGGTGTCGAGGACGAGGATGTTGATGTTCCGGCCGGAGGCGAGCACGTGGTCGAGCCCGGACGAGCCGATGTCGTAGGCCCAGCCGTCCCCGCCCACGATCCACACGGACCGGCGCAGGAGGTGGTCGGCCACCGAGCGCAGGTCGGCGACCTTCTGGCCGGACATGTCGTCGAGCCTCTGCTTCAGGTCCTCAACCCGCGCGCGCTGCCGCGACAGCTCCGACTCGTATGATTGGGGAGCATCGAGGATCTCGTCCACGTACGCGTGCCCGAGTTCGCCACGCAGGTCCGTCAGCCGTCGTCGGGCCAGCTCGGTGTGGAGGTCGGCGGCGAGCCGCAGGCCGAGGCCGAACTCCGCGTTGTCCTCGAACAGGGAGTTGGACCACGCCGGACCGCGCCCGTACTTGTTGCGGGACCACGGCGTGGTGGGCAGGTTCCCGCCGTAGATGGACGAGCAGCCGGTGGCGTTGGCGACCGTGGCGCGCCCGCCGAACAGTTGCGTGAGGAGCTTCAGGTAGGGCGTCTCGCCGCAGCCCGAACAGGCACCGGAGAACTCGAACAGGGGCTCCAGGTACTGCACGCCGCGGACGTTCGCGAAGTCGACCCGCGAGCGGCGGTTGACCGGGATGGTCTCGAAGAATCGGACGTTCTCCCGTTCCGCGCTGCGGTCCAGCTTCGGCTCGAGGTTGATCGCCTTGCGGCCGGCGCCCGCCCCGATCGGCTTCACCGGGCAGGCCTCCACGCACAGGCCGCAGCCGGTGCAGTCCTCGGCGTACACCTGGAGGGTGTACTGCGACTCGGGCAGCCCGGCCGCGTTCAGCTCGGCGGTCTGGAAGGACTCGGGGGCACCCTCCAACGCCATCGCGGGGTAGTACTTGGCGCGCAGGACCGCGTGCGGGCACACGAAGGCGCAGTTACCGCACTGGATGCAGGCGTCCGGGTCCCACACCGCGATGAGGTCCGAGATGTTCCGCTTCTCGTACTTCGTGGTGCCGGACGGGTAAGTGCCGTCCACGGGAAGCGCGCTGACCGGGAGGTCGTCGCCCTCATCCGTGAGCATCCTCGCCGTGACGTTCCGGACGAACTCCGGAGCCGTGTCCGGGACGGGCGGGATCATGGCGGCGTCGCCCACCGGTTGGGCGGATGCCTCCACCCGGTGGAGGTGCGCGAGCGCGGTGTCGACGGCGGCCTCGTTGCGGGTCACCACGTCGGCGCCCTTGCGCGAGTAGGTCTTCCGGATGGACTCCTTCACCGCCTCGATCGCTGCGTCGCGGGGCATGACCCGGCTGATCGCGAAGTAGCAGGTCTGCAGTACCGTGTTGGTGTGGTTCCCCATTCCGGCCGAACGGGCCACCGTGCCCGCATCGATCGTCCACAATTCCACGCCGAGGTCGATGATCCGTTGCTGCATCGGCACGGGGAGGCGGGAGAACACCTCGTCCGGCGGGTACGGGGCGTTAAGCAGGAGCACCGTCCCGGGCCGTGCGTACCGCAGCACGTCCACCCGTTCCAGGATCGACCAGTGGTGGCAGCCGATGAACCCCGCCTTGCTGACGAGGTAGGGCGCGGTGATCGGATTCGGCCCGAACCGCAGGTGCGAGACGGTGCGTGAGCCCGACTTCTTCGAGTCGTAGACG
>JBBRCL010000006.1:0-70229 GCA_038204895.1 Actinomycetales bacterium
GGCCGCCCCGGGGGGCCGGGGGCCCCCCGGGTGCCGCCGGGGGGCCCCCGCGGGCCCCCCCGCTCGGGTGACGCCGGCGCACCCGATGACCCGACGAAGGTCCACGACGCCGGAGGCGACGGGCCGACCGGCCCGCGCGCGAAGGCCGTGCTGCGCGGCGGCACCTGGATCGGCGTGCTGGAACGGACCGCCGTCACCGGGATCCTGCTGCTCGGCTACCCACCGGCGATCGCGATCGTGGTGGCCGTCAAGGGCCTCGGCCGGTACCCGGAGCTGCGGGAGAACCCGGGAAGCTCGGAACGGTTCGTGATCGGCACCCTGGCTTCGCTGATCTGGGCGGCGGCGATCGGGGTGCTCGGCCGGGCGCTGCTGGGCGGCGACCTCGGGCTGTCGGGCTGAGCCAGGCCGGCCGGGACGCCCCAGGAGCCGGCCGCCGGTAAACTGAACCGGCTCGCACCCGCGAGCACCCCCCGGCGCCGGCATGCCGGCCAGTCGCGCGGCCCCGCCGGACCGACCCCAGCGAGCAGGAAGACCCACTGTGGCGACGACCAATGACCTGAAGAACGGACTGGTGCTGAACTTCGACGGCCAGCTCTGGACCGTTGTGGAGTTCCAGCACGTCAAGCCGGGCAAGGGCGGCGCCTTTGTACGCACCAAGCTCAAGAACGTGCTCTCGGGCAAGGTTGTCGACCGAACGTTCAACGCGGGTGTGAAGGTGGAGACCGCGAACGTCGACAAGCGTGACATGCAGTACCTGTACAAGGACGGCACCGACTTCATCTTCATGGACACGTCCAGCTACGACCAGCTGCACGTCGGTGAGACGGTCGTGGGTGACGCCTCCAAGTACCTGCTGGAGAGCCAGCAGGCAACGGTCGCCACGCACGACGGGAACCCGCTGTACGTGGAGCTGCCCGCCTCGGTGGTCCTGGAGATCACCTACACCGAACCGGGCCTGCAGGGCGACCGGTCGACCGGTGGCACCAAGTCCGCAACGCTCGAGACGGGTGCGGAGATCCAGGTGCCGCTCTTCCTGGAGACCGGGACCAGGGTGAAGGTCGACACCCGGGACGGCTCCTACCTCGGCCGGGTCAACGACTGACGTGGCTGCTCGCAGCAAGGCCCGCAAGCGCGCGCTGGACGTGCTCTTCGAGGCAGACCAGCGCGCCCGGCCGGTGCTCGAGGTGCTCGCGGACCGCCTTGAGCGACCCGGGACGCAAAGTGCACTGCCGCAGTACTCGGTCGACCTGGTGCAGGGCGTCGTCGCCGAGCAGGAACGGATCGACGAGCTGCTCAGCACCTACTCCCAGGGCTGGACCCTTGCCCGGATGCCGGCCGTCGACCGGGCCGTGCTGCGGATCGGTGCATGGGAGGTGCTGTTCAGCCAGGACGTTCCCGAGGCGGTCGCTGTCGACGAGGCGGTGGAGCTGGCTCGGGCGCTGTCCACCGACGACTCGCCGGCCTTCGTCAACGGGCTGCTGGGGCGCCTCGTGGAGCTCAAGCCGACGCTGCTGGCGTGAGCCGGTGCGGTAGCCGAGGGTCCGGGAGCGGGGGCTGCGAACCGGTGTCGGGGCGGCGTCCGCGGATCGGAAGCGTCGGGCCGGGCCGGCCGAGCATGAAGCCCTGCACCGTCCCGACCCCCATCGCGACGAGCGCTGTGAGTTCCTCGGCGCACTCGACGCCCTCTGCGACGACCTCGAGCCCGTGCGCCCGGGCGACGGCCAGGACGGCTTGCAGGACCGCGTTGCCGGCAGGGTTGTGCGACTCGCTGACGAACGTCCGGTCGATCTTCAGGATGTGCACCGGTAGGTCGCCGAGCCGTGACAAGGAGTTGTAGCCGGTCCCGAAGTCGTCCAGGGCGATCCGTACGCCCCGAGCGGCCAGCGTCGTGAGCGAGGCTCGGGCATGGGCGGCGTCGCGCAGCAGCGCGCTCTCGGTGACCTCGATGGTCAGGCGGCGCCATGCGCCGGGGCCCCAGGACTGCTCGACGTGCCGGACGAAGTCCGTCTCGTCCAGCTGCCGCGCGGCGACGTTCACCGCGACCGGCAGCTCGTACTTCTCGGACGCCGCGCGGGCCGCGGCGAACACCTGCCGGCCGATCTCGACGACCAGACCCGTCTCTTCCGCCAGCGGTAGCCACTCCGACGGCGGCACCAGGACGCCGTGCCGGCGCCAGCGGGCCAGCGCCTCCATGCCGACGACCTCGAGCGTGCGGGAGTCCGTCAACGGCTGGAAGTGGATGACGATGTCGCCGGCCGCGATGCCGTCCTCCAGCTCGCGGCGCATGGTGGTCCGGGCGATGAACTGGTCGCGGAGGTGGTCGTCGTAGAACGCCGCGCCACGCCCGGACCGCTTGGCCTGCTGCATGGCCAGGTCGGCGCCACGCACCAGAGCGTCGACGTCCTTGACCTCACCGGCCCGCCAGGCCGCGACACCGACGGTCAGCGGCGTTGCCGGCACTCGGTGGGCGAGGTGCTCAAAGCGCTTGTGCACCCGCAGCCCGAGTCCGAGGAGCTCGGTGTCGGTCCCGGCCCGCTCCAGCACGACGACGAAGTGGTCGCCGCCGTGCCGGGCGACGAATGCGGCGCCGCCGACGGCGTCGGTCAGCTGGATGGCGACCCGGACGAGCAACCGGTCGCCCCACTCCCGGCCCCGCATGTCGTTGGCGTGCTTGAAGTTCTCCAGGTCGCAGAACAGGATGCCCACCCGGGTGTGCTCGACCTCCGCCTTGCCCAGGACGGCGACGAGGTGCTTGTCGAGGGCTGGCCGGTTGTGCAGGGCGGTGAGGGCGTCGGTGTACGCGGCGACCCGCAGCTTTGCCGTCAGGGTGTACCGCTCGGCGGCGTTGGAGACCACCCGGGCCAGGTCGCGAAGGAACAGCTGCTCGTCCGCCAGCAGGTGACGGCCGTCCGCGGAGTAGAACTCGGTGACGAAGCGATCCTTGGACAGCGGCCGGAGGGAGCCCTGGATCGAGGGGTCCGTCAGGAGCGCGCGGCACTGCTCGCGAGCCGTGTCCAGGAGCTCCTCGGGCGTCCTGACCAGCCACGCAGCGTTGGACACGGAGGCCAGCACGTCGCGCATGCGTGCGCGGCGGTCCGCCGCCCTGCGGACCGCGTCGACCCGGGTGGCCGCAAGGAGCTCCAGGCCGATCATCAGCGGGACCACCCACAGGCCGCGAAGCAGCTCGGTGATCTCGGTGACCGGCAGCAGCGAACCGGCGACGACAGTGACGATGGAGGCGAGGGCCGCCGCGGTCACGACAGCTCCGGCGGTCGTGACCTCGAGGCCGCGAATGGCGCGCAGGACGTACGACCCGACGATCACGAAGGGCACCAGCTCGACCACAGGCATCAGCGGGCCGTACACCGGCGGACCGCCGGTGCTGACGCGCTCCAGCAGGAGCCCGGTCGTCCACCAGAGCAGGCCGCCGGCGATGAACCAGGCTGTGGTCAGTGCACTGAGCACCCGGACCGTGGGTCCGCCGGTGTAGGCCTGCACCGCCGGCAGGCTCAGGACGACTGCCGCGCCGAGGGCGAGG
Organism: Actinomycetales bacterium; assembly: GCA_038204895.1. Classification (GTDB taxonomy): domain Bacteria; phylum Actinomycetota; class Actinomycetes; order Actinomycetales; family Cellulomonadaceae; genus Actinotalea. The sequence goes on from JBBRCL010000006.1 coordinate 3,539, forward strand.
TATCGGCCGAAGAGCAGGATCTCCGCGTCCAGACCGGGAGCTACGACGCTGTACAGGCCGTTGAGCAGGCAGACCGTAGCGAGCGAGAGGGTCCAGGCGACACTCCAGCGCACGCCACCGCGGCGCAGCTCACCGCGCCACGCACCGGCTTCGACCGCCACTAGGCCGACCACGACGCCAGCGATCATGCACTGGACGACCGTGGGCCACGACGGCATGGATCCACCCACCTGGTGGCTATCGGCGGCGCTCCCCGACAACATGAGGGCGGATCTCGATCATCTCGCCGAGGTCAATCCGCAACATACCCGTAGCGGTGACGAACCCGGCTCAACGACGCTCCCGAACAATTGTCACCAGCTCGCGGCAGCCGCCGCCGACGTCGACCAGCAGGTGGTGGCGCACACCCTCCGGTGGGCTCCGTGCAGTAAGGTGCGAGCCGTCAGACATCCTTTAACACCCGTCCCGTGAGGCGGGGAAGGAGGTCAGGATGGTTCCTGCCACCGAACCCACCGAGCCGATGCCCGACGCGGGCACCGAGGTGCTCGGTGCCGCCGACGTCGGTCGAGCACTCACCCGCATCGCGCATGAGATCCTCGAGCGCAACAAGGGTGCCGGTGACCTGGTCCTGCTGGGCATCCCCACCCGTGGCCTACCCCTGGCCAAGCGTCTCGCCGCCAAGATCGCCGAGGTCGAGCCGGACGCGGACGCCCGCCGCCTCGTCGGGTCCCTCGACGTGACCATGTACCGGGACGACCTGCACCGGCACCCCACCCGGTCGATCGGCCAGACCGAGCTGCCCGCCGACATGGCCGACCTGGACGACCGGGTGGTGGTCCTGGTCGACGACGTGCTGTTCTCCGGCCGCACCATCCGGGCAGCCCTTGACGCGATCGGCGACCTCGGCCGGCCTCGCGCGGTCCAGCTCGCTGTCCTGGTGGACCGCGGGCACCGGGAGCTGCCGATCCGAGCGGACTACGTCGGCAAGAACCTGCCGACGGCGCTGGGGGAGCAGGTCCGGGTCCGCCTCGCCGAGATCGACGGCGTCGACTCCGTGCGGATCGAGGGGGGCCGGCAATGAGGCACCTGCTGAGCGCCGCCGACCTGGACCGGACGGGTGCGATCGAGCTGCTCGACATCGCGGCACGGATGGCCGCGACACAGGAGCGGGAGATCAAGAAGCTGCCGACGCTGCGCGGCCGCACGGTGGTGAACCTGTTCTTCGAGGACTCCACCCGAACCCGGATCTCGTTCGAGACAGCCGCCAAGCGGCTGTCCGCCGACGTGATCAACTTCTCGGCCAAGGGTTCGAGCGTGTCGAAGGGGGAGTCCCTGAAGGACACCGCCCTGACCCTGCAGGCGATGGGAGCCGACGCCGTCGTGGTCCGGCACCAGGCCTCAGGGGCGCCGCACCGTCTGGCGTACTCCGGTTGGCTCAGCTCGGCGATCATCAACGCCGGGGACGGCACCCACCAGCACCCCACCCAGGCCCTGCTGGACGCCTTCACGATGCGCCGCAACCTCGCCGGCAGCACCGACAACCCAGATGGGGTCGGCCTGGACCTTGCCGGGTTGCACGTCGCGATCGTCGGCGACGTGCTGCACTCGCGGGTGGCCCGCTCCAACGTCCAGCTGCTGCACACCCTCGGCGCTCGGGTGACCCTGGTCGCGCCGCCGACGCTGGTGCCGGTGGGCGTCGAGAGCTGGACCTGCGACACGTCCTACCACCTGGACGACGTCATCACTGGGCAGCAGCCCGACGCGATCATGATGCTGCGGGTGCAGCGCGAACGGATGGGTGGCGACGGTGGTGGCACGGGCGGCGCGACCGGCTACTTCCCGAGCCCGCTGGAGTACACCCGGGAGTTCGGACTCGATGCGCGGCGTCTGGCGATGCTGCCCGAGCACGCGATCATCATGCATCCCGGCCCGATGAACCGGGGTCTGGAGATCTCCGCCGACGCTGCGGACTCGCCCCGGGCGGTGATCGTCGAGCAGGTGGCCAACGGCGTCGCGGTCCGGATGGCGGTGCTGTACCTGCTGTTGGCCGGCGAGAGGGAGGCGTGGGCATGAGCTACCTGCTGCGTGGGGTGGCCCCGCTGGGCGGCGAGCCCACCGACCTGCTGCTCGACGACGGTCGGATCGCCGCGACCGGGCGCGAGGCGCGTGTCGTCGGTGCAACGGTGATCGATGCCGACGGGCTGGTGGCCCTGCCCGGACTGGTCGACCTGCACACCCACCTGCGCGAACCGGGCCGGGAGGACGCCGAGACCGTCGCGTCCGGCACGCTGGCCGCTGCGGTCGGGGGGTACACCGCCGTGCATGCCATGGCGAACACCTCACCGGTGGCGGACACCGCCGGCGTCGTCGAGCAGGTGTGGCGGCTGGGCAGGGACGCGGGCTGGGCCGACGTGTTCCCGATCGGCGCCGTCAGCGTCGGCCTGGCGGGGGAGCAGCTGGCCGAGCTGGGCGCGATGGCACACTCCGCCGCGCGGGTCCGCGTGTTCTCCGACGACGGGCAGTGCGTGCACGATCCGGTCCTGATGCGGCGCGCCCTGGAGTACGTGAAGGCGTTCGACGGCGTGATCGCCCAGCACGCGCAGGAGCCGCGCCTGACCCGCGGGGCACAGATGCACGAGGGCGTCGTCTCGGCCGAGATCGGCCTGACCGGATGGCCGGCGGTGGCTGAGGAGGCGATCGTTGCCCGGGACGTCCTGCTGGCCCAGCACGTCGGGTCGCGGCTGCACGTGCTGCACGTGTCCACCGCGGGTTCGGTCGACCTGATCCGGTGGGCGAAGTCCCGCGGCATCTGCGTGACGGCCGAGGCGACGCCGCACCACCTGATGCTCACCGACGAGCTGGCGCGCAGCTACGACCCCCTGTTCAAGGTCAACCCGCCGCTGCGGACCGCCGACGACGTCGAAGCGCTGCGGGCCGGTCTGGCTGACGGGACGATCGACGTCGTGGGAACCGACCATGCCCCGCACAGCCGGGAGAACAAGGACTGCGAGTGGGCAGCCGGTGCCTTCGGCATGCTCGGGCTGGAGACGGCACTGAGCGTCGTCGCGACGCTGATGGTCGACACCGGGCGGATGAGCTGGGCGGACGTCGCGCGCGTGATGTCGGTGGCCCCCGCGCGGATCGGTCGGGTGGACGACGGGCCGTTCGCCCATGGCCGCCCGCTGGTGGTGGGGGAGCCGGCGAACGTGGTCCTGATCGATCCGGCCACCCGCTGGACCGTCGACCCGTCGGCTCTGTGGAGCTTGAGCAAGAACACGCCGTACGGCGGCCGGGAGCTCACCGGTCGGGTGGTGGCGACCTTCCTGCGCGGTCATCCGACAGTCCTGGACAGCCGCCCGGCGACGCCCGTCGGCGGGGGAGCTGCCCGGTGACCCGCACGGGGCTCGGCATCGGTGTCCTGGTCCTGATCACGGTGGTCGCACTGATCGCGATGCGCCACGGATGGTCTCGTCGAGCGCGGTGGTCGGAGTCGGCGCTGCCGAGCCTGCCCGAGGTCCCTGCCGAGCGCGGGTCGATCCGGTTCGGGCCGGTCGCGGCGACGTACCTGTCGAGCACCCTGGCCGGCCGCCCGCTGGAGCGTCTGGCCGTGCACGGCCTTGGCGTGCGATCACCGGCGGCCGTCGAGGTGGACGACGCCGGAGTGCTGGTCCGGCGGACCGGGAGCGCCGACCTCCACCTGCCCGCCTCGGCCGTCCTGCACGTCACCACGGCCGGCGGGATCGCGGGGACCGCAGTCGGCCGGGCACGACTGGTGCTGATCGGCTGGCAGGCGGGCGAGACGGTGGTCGAGACCGGCCTGCTGCCGCGACACGACGGCGACCGCGCGGGCCTGATCGAGGCGGTCCGCGCCGTGATGGCGCATATGAGGGAGGACGACAGATGAACGGGCAGACAGCCGTCCTGGTGCTCGAGGACGGCCGGACCTTCACCGGCCAGGTGCTCGGGGCCACCGGGAGCACGGTCGGCGAGATCGTCTTCAGCACCGGGATGACCGGGTATCAGGAGACCCTAACCGACCCCTCGTACCATCGGCAGATCGTGGTGATGACGGCCCCGCACATCGGGAACACCGGGATGAACGAGGAGGACCCCGAGTCGACCCGGATCTGGGTCGCCGGCTACGTCGTGCGCGACCCCGCGATCCGCCCCTCCAGCTGGCGGTCGACGCGCAGCCTTGCCGAGGCGCTCGAGGCCGAGGGGATCGTCGGGATCAGCGACATCGACACCCGCGCCCTGACCCGCCACCTGCGGGAACGCGGTGTGATGCGAGCCGGCATCTTCTCCGGCGACGGGCTGGTCGACGGGTCCGGACGTCGTCGGGTGGAGCAGGACCTGTTGGACGTCGTCACGGCTTCGCCGGTGATGAGCGGTGCCGACCTGGCTCGGGAGGTCACGGTCGCCGAGCCGTACACCGTCCAGCCGCTGCGCGGTCCCGCGAGCGGCACCGAACCGGTCGCAACGGTGGTCGCCGTCGACCTGGGGATCAAGTCCATGACGCCGCACCGGCTGGCCGAGCGTGGCGTCCGCACGCACGTGGTCCCGGCCGGTACGACGGTGCAGGAGGTGCTGGCACTGGCCCCTGACGGCGTCTTCTTCTCCAACGGCCCGGGCGACCCTGCGGCCGCCGTGCACGAGGTCGAGCTGCTGCGCGGGGTGCTGGACCGGCGGATCCCGTTCTTCGGCATCTGCTACGGCCACCAGCTGCTCGGCCGGGCACTGGGCTTCGGCACCTACAAGCTGACGTACGGGCACCGCGGCGTGAACCAGCCGGTGCTGGACCGGCGCACCAAGAAGGTGGAGATCACGGCCCACAACCACGGCTTCGCGGTGGACGCACCGATCGACCACGACGCCGTCGCGCCGTGCGACGGCGGCCGGTACGGGCGCGTCACCGTGTCCCACGTCGCCCTGAACGACGGCGTCGTCGAGGGTCTTGAGTGCCTGGATCTGCCGGCCTTCTCCGTGCAGTACCACCCAGAGGCCGCCGCCGGTCCGCATGACGCCGACTACCTGTTCGACAGGTTCATCGAGCTGATGGCCTCCGGTCGGACCCACCGGCCCCCCGGGACCCACGACGGCTTCGCTCCGGCCACCACCCCGCGCACCGCCGAGGAGTCCGATGCCGCGCCGAACTGACATCTCCAGCGTCCTGGTGATCGGCTCCGGGCCGATCGTGATCGGCCAGGCTGCGGAGTTCGACTACTCCGGCACCCAGGCGTGCCGGGTGCTGCGCGCCGAGGGACTGCGCGTGATCCTGGTGAACTCCAACCCGGCGACGATCATGACCGACCCGGAGTTCGCCGACGCGACATACATCGAGCCGATCACCCCCGACGTGGTCGAGGCGATCATCGCCAAGGAACGGCCGGACGCGATCCTGCCGACCCTTGGCGGCCAGACGGCACTGAACATCGCCATCGCGCTGGCCGAGGCCGGCGTGCTCCAGCGGCACGGCGTGGAGATGATCGGCGTCAACCCCGCCTCGATCCGCCTTGCCGAGGACCGTCAGGCGTTCAAGGGCGTCGTCCAGCGCTGCGGGGCCGAGTGCGCCCGCAGCCTGATCGCGCACACGATGGACGAGGTGCTGGCGAGCGCGGCGGAGCTCGGCTACCCGGTGGTCGTGCGCCCGTCGTTCACCATGGGCGGCCTCGGCTCGGGGATCGCCTACGACGAGCCCCAGCTGCGCCGGATCGCCGACTCGGGGTTGCACTACTCACCGACCACCGAGGTGCTCCTCGAGGAGTCGATCCTAGGCTGGAAGGAGTACGAGCTCGAGCTCATGCGGGACCACGTGGACAACGTCGTGGTGGTCTGCTCGATCGAGAACGTCGACCCGGTGGGGGTGCACACGGGGGACTCCGTTACGGTCGCGCCGGCCCTGACCCTGACCGACCGGGAGTACCAGCGGCTGCGGGACATCGGGATCGCCGTGATCCGCGAGGTGGGCGTCGACACCGGCGGCTGCAACATCCAGTTCGCCGTGCACCCACAGTCCGGCCGGGTGGTCGTGATCGAGATGAACCCGCGGGTGTCCCGGTCCTCGGCTCTGGCCTCCAAGGCGACGGGCTTCCCGATCGCCAAGATCGCGGCACGGCTGGCCGTCGGCTACACCCTCGACGAGATCCCCAACGACATCACGGGGTCCACCCCGGCGTCCTTCGAGCCTTCCCTCGACTACATCGTGGTGAAGGTGCCGCGGTTCGCGTTCGAGAAGTTCCCGGCGGCCGACCCGACCCTGACCACGACGATGAAGTCCGTCGGTGAGGCGATGGCGCTCGGCCGCAACTTCACCGAGGCGCTGGGCAAGGCGATGCGGTCCATCGACAAGGCCGGCTCGGTGTTCCACTGGGACGGCCCGGTCCCGTCCGGCGGGGTGCTGGCCGCGCTGCTGCCGTCGATCGCGGTGCCGACCGAGCACCGGCTGATCCAGGTGCAGCAGGTGCTGCGCTCGGTGGGCCGGCCGGGCGGCGCGGACATCGCGGACGTGTATGCGGCCACCGGGATCGACCCGTGGTTCCTGGACCAGATCGAGCTGGTGAACGAGGTGGCGGGCGACGTCGCGACCGCACCCGAGATGGCTCCCGACCTGCTCGCTCGCGCCAAGCGGCACGGTCTGTCGGACGCGCAGATCGCCGGGCTGCGGGGGATCTCCGAGGACACCGTGCGCGAAGTGCGCCAGGCGCTCGGGATCCGGCCGGTGTTCAAGACCGTCGACACCTGCGCGGCCGAGTTCGCGGCCAGGACGCCCTATCACTACTCCGCCTACGACGACGAGACCGAGGTCCAGCCACGGACCCGTCCGGCCATCATCGTGCTGGGGTCCGGCCCCAACCGGATCGGCCAGGGCATCGAGTTCGACTACTCGTGCGTGCACGCGGTGCTGGCACTGCGGGACGACTACGAGACGATCATGATCAACTGCAACCCGGAGACCGTCTCCACCGACTACGACACCTCCGACCGGCTGTACTTCGAGCCCCTGACCTTCGAGGACGTCCTCGAGGTCTACCAGGCCGAGCTCGCCGTCGGGCCCGTGACCGGCGTGATCGTCCAGCTCGGCGGCCAGACGCCGCTGTCGCTGGCCGAGCGACTGCAGGCGGCCGGCGTGCCCATCCTCGGCACGCCGCCGGCGGCCATCGACGCGGCAGAGGACCGCGGCGTGTTCGGTCGTGTGCTCCAGGACGCCGGCCTGCCTGCCCCGGCGTTCGGCACCGCACGGACCCTCGAGCAGGCCACCTCGGTGGCCCACCGGATCGGCTACCCGGTGCTTGTGCGGCCGTCGTACGTGCTCGGCGGACGCGGGATGGAGATCGTCTACTCGGACGCCCAGCTGGCCGAGTACGTCGGGCGAGCCCTTGAGGGAGCCCGAGTCGCGGCGTCGGGCCCGACCGCGGAGATCCCTCCGCTGCTGATCGACCGGTTCCTGGACGACGCCATCGAGCTGGACGTCGATGCGCTGTACGACGGCACCGATCTGTACCTCGGCGGGGTGATGGAGCACATCGAGGAGGCAGGCATCCACTCCGGCGACTCGGCCTGCGTGCTGCCCCCGGTGACCATCTCCACCGCGGAGCTCGCCCGGGTCCGCCGGTCCACCGAGGCGATCGCCCGGGGCGTCGGTGTGCGAGGCCTGCTCAACGTGCAGTTCGCGCTGGTCTCGGACGTGCTCTACGTGCTCGAGGCGAACCCGCGGGCATCCCGCACGGCTCCGTTCGTGTCCAAGGCCACAGGTGTGCCCCTGGCAAAGGCGGCGGCTCTGGTGATGGCCGGGGCGACGATCGCCGAGCTCCGGGCTTCCGGCGTGCTGCCGGCCAGCGGCGACGGCGGCTCGCTCAGCCTGCGGGCCCCGATCGCGGTCAAGGAGGCGGTGCTGCCCTTCAAGCGCTTCCGCACGGCCGAGGGGACGGTTGTCGACACCGTCCTGGGGCCGGAGATGCGCTCGACCGGCGAGGTGATGGGGATCGACGTCGACTTCCCGACCGCGTTCGCCAAGTCTCAGGCGGCCGCATTCGGCGGGTTGCCCACCGGCGGGACCGCGTTCATCTCGGTGGCCGACCGGGACAAGCGCGCGATCACGTTCCCGGTCAAGCGGCTGACCGAGATGGGCTTCACGATCCTGGCGACCGAGGGCACCGCCGCCGTGCTGCACCGCAACGGCGTCGCCTCGACGGTGGTCCGCAAGGCATCCGAGGGCCGCGTCGACGGCGGGCCGACCATCGTCGACCTGATCACGGCGGGCGAGGTGGACATCGTGGTGAACACCCCTTCCGGACAGGGCGCGCGGGCGGACGGGTACGAGATCCGCACGGCGACCGTCGCGGCCGACAAGCCGATCGTGACCACCGTCCAGCAGCTGGCTGCGGCCGTGCAGGCGATCGAGTCCCTCCGGGCCGGACCGTTCGCCGTGCGCAGTCTGCAGGACCACGCGTTCGAGCTGCGCGATCGGTCGGTGGCCCGGTGAGCACCGGTGCCGGGCGGGTGAGCAGCTTCGGTGACCGGCTCGCGGCCGCGATGGACGACCTGGGGCCGCTGTGCGTGGGGATCGACCCGCACCCGGCGCTGCTGGCCTCCTGGGGCCTGCCGGACGACGTCGTCGGGCTGCGCCGGTTCGCGCTCACCGTTGTCGAGGCGCTGGCCGGGAACGTCGCGGCACTCAAGCCGCAGTCGGCGTTCTTCGAGCGGCACGGCGCCGCGGGGATCGCGGTGCTGGAGGAGGTCCTGGCCGCTGGGCGGGCGGACGGCCGGACCCAGATGATCCTGGACGCCAAGCGGGGCGACATCGCCTCCACCATGGCCGGCTACGCCGACGCGTACCTGCGCGACGGCGCACCGCTGGCCTGCGATGCCCTCACCGTCAGTCCCTACCTGGGTGTCGGGTCACTGGAGCCGGCTGTGCGCGCCGCCCTTGCGTCCGGCCGCGGCCTGTTCGTGCTCGCACTCACCTCCAACCCCGAGGGGGCGAGCGTCCAGCACGCCATCGGCGCCGGCCCGGACGGGCCGGAGGCGGTGGCCGCGGCCGTCGCCCGGCAGGTGCGTGAGCTGAACGCGGCCGAGCTGGCCGGGGGTGGCCGGTTGGGTTCGCTGGGCCTCGTGGTGGGTGCCACCGTCGGGCCGGCGGTGCGCGACCTCGGCATCGAACTGGCGGCGGTCCGCGGTCCGCTGCTGGCCCCGGGCGTCGGGGCGCAGGGCGCGGGGCCGGCGCAGCTCCGCGAGGTGTTCGGGGCCGCCCGGCGGGCGGTGCTCGCCACGACGTCCCGCGCCGTGCTCGCGGCAGGTCCGGACATCGCCACGCTGGTCGGTGCGGCAGCAGGCGCCACCGCGGAAGCCGCGGCAGCACTGCGCTGACCAGCAGGTTTTCTGGGCTGCGCGTTGCCGAGGGACGCTCCGGCTCGCTAGGTTCAACCCGACCGCCAACGCCGTTCGTGAAGTAGGTGACCCCGCGTGGCTCTACCACCGTTGACCCCGGAACAGCGCGCCGCTGCACTGGAGAAGGCTGCCGCTGCCCGGCAGGCCCGAGCTGAGGTGAAGAACCGACTGAAGTACTCCCAGGGCTCGCTGGCCGAGGTGCTGGAGCAGGCGCGCGCGGACGACGTCCTTGGCAAGCTCAAGGTCTCGTCGCTCCTGGAGTCTCTCCCCGGCATCGGCAAGATCAAGGCGCGCGCCATCATGGCCGAGATCGGGATCTCCGAGACCCGACGGCTGAGGGGGCTCGGTCCGCACCAGGCTCAGGCGCTCGTCGAGCGTTTCGGCTGAGCGGCGAGTTGGCCGTCCCGCGCGAGTCCGGGCCCGGGGACTCCAGGCTCACGGTGCTGGCCGGTCCGACCGCGGTGGGCAAGGGGACGGTCTCGGCAGACGTCCGCACGCGGTATCCCGAGGTGTGGTTGTCGGTGTCGGCAACGACCCGGCCTCCGCGCGCCGGCGAGCTGGACGGTGTGCACTACCACTTCGTCGACGGGCCGACCTTCGACCGGATGATCGCCGACGGTGAGTTCCTGGAGTGGGCGGTCGTGCACGGCCGCAACCGGTACGGAACCCCCCGGAAGCCGGTGCTGCAGCGCCTGGCGGAGGGTCGGCCGACCCTCCTGGAGATCGATCTCGCCGGCGCTCGACAGGTCCGCGCCGCCGTGCCCGGCGCGAGGTTCGTCTTCCTCGCCCCGCCCAGCTGGGCCGAGCTCGAGCGGCGCCTCGTCGGCCGGGGCACCGAGGACCTGGCGGAGCGTGAACGGCGGCTCGCGACGGCGCGCGTCGAGCTCGCCGCTGCCGACGAGTTCGAGCACGTGATCGTCAACGACGACGTGCACCGGGCCACGGACGAGCTGATCTCCGGGATGGGACTGCGCACCCGGTAGACTGATGCGGTTCGCCTCGGCCCACCTGGCCGACCGCCGCCCGGGACGCCCAGGCGGCCACCGACCACTCGATCACGGAGCTGCGCACACATGTCCGGAACAGTTGCATCGCCCGAGGGCATCACCGACCCGCCCATCGACGAGCTCCTCACCGCTGCGGAGTCCAAGTACGCCCTGGTGATCTACGCGGCCAAGCGCGCCCGGCAGATCAACGCCTACTACTCCCAGCTGAACGAAGGCCTGCTCGAGTACGTCGGCCCACTGGTGGAGGCCCGCCATCAGGAGAAGCCGTTGTCGATCGCGCTGCGGGAGATCAACGCCGGCCTGCTGACCATCCAGCCCACCGACGGCTGACCCACCACCCGTGCGCATCCTGCTCGGTGTCTGCGGGGGCATCGCCGCCTACAAGTCGGCGGGCCTGCTGCGGCTGTTCACCGAGGCGGGGCACGACGTGCGGGTGGTGCCCACCCGGTCGTCCCTCGAGTTCGTCGGGCGTGCCACCTGGGAGGCGCTGTCCGGTCATCCGGTGACCACCGGGGTGTTCGACAACGTCACCGCGGTCGAGCACGTCAGCCTTGGCCAGTCCGCGGACTTGGTGGTGGTCGCACCGACGACCGCCGACCTGCTGGCCCGTGCTGCCGCGGGGCGCGCCGACGACCTGCTGACCGCGTCCCTGCTGACCGCGCGTTGCCCGATCCTGCTGGTGCCTGCGATGCACACCGAGATGTGGCAGCACCCAGCGACCCGCGCCAACGTCGCCACCCTGCGTGGGCGAGGAGTGCACGTCCTGGAGCCCGACGTCGGGCGCCTCACCGGTGCGGACTCCGGGCCGGGTCGGCTGCCGGAGCCGACGGCGATCGCAGCGAGCGCGCTGGCCCTCGTCGCGCCGCAGGACCTGACCGGAAGGACTGTCGTGGTCTCGGCCGGCGGCACCCGGGAGCCGGTCGATCCGGTCCGTTTCCTCGGCAACCGATCGACCGGCCGACAGGGAGTCGCGCTGGCGGCTGCCGCCCGGCGCCGCGGCGCCGACGTCGTGCTGGTCGCGGCGAACCTCGCCGTCGCGGCACCGCACGGAGTGACTGTCGTGCCGGTAGAGAGCGCAGCTGAGCTACGAACCGCCGTCCGGGCGGCTGCCGCCGATGCCGACGTCGTCGTGATGGCCGCGGCGGTGGCCGACTTCCGGCCCAGCGCACCGAGCGTGCACAAGATCAAGAAGTCCGACGCCGGTCCGGCGCCGATCGAGCTGACCGAGAACCCGGACGTGCTGGCCGAGCTGGCCGGTGACCGGCTGCGTCCGGGTCAGGTCGTCGTCGGCTTTGCCGCGGAGACCGGCGACGCAGCGGGCGATGTCCTGCACCACGGGCGCGCCAAGGCCCTCCGCAAGGGCGCCGACCTACTCGTGGTGAACGAGGTCGGGCCGGACCGCGGATTCGGCGTCGGGCACAACGAGGTGACCCTGTTGGACGTGCGCGGTGAGACCGTTGCCACCGCGGCCGGTACGAAGGATGAGGTCGCGGACGCGGTCTGGGACGCCGTCGTGCCGCTCCTGAACAGGTGACGGGACGGGTCGCCGAAGCAAGTAGGCTGGCCGCCATGACTGTGAGTTCCCACCGCTTGTTCACGTCCGAGTCCGTCACCGAGGGGCACCCGGACAAGGTCTGTGACCAGATCTCCGACGGCATCCTTGACGCGATGATCGCCCAGGACCCGCACTCCCGCGTTGCGGTTGAGACCCTGGTCACCACCGGCCTCGTGCACGTCGCGGGCGAGGTGACCACCGAGGCGTACGTGGAGATCCCGCAGGTGGTGCGGGAGGTCCTGCACCGGATCGGCTACACCTCCTCCGAGATCGGCTTCGACGCCCAGTCGTGCGGGGTCTCGGTGTCCATCGGCCAGCAGTCGCCGGACATCGCGGTCGGCATCGACAAGGCGTGGGAGGTCCGCAACGACGCCGCGGACCTGGACCCGCTGGACGCGCAGGGGGCCGGTGACCAGGGCCTGATGTTCGGCTACGCCTGCGACGACACCCCGTCACTGATGCCGCTGCCGATCTGGATCGCGCATCGCCTGGCCGAGCGCCTCGCGATGGTGCGCAAGGAGGGCACGCTCGACTACCTGCGGCCGGACGGCAAGACCCAGGTCACGATCGCGTACGAGGGCGACCGCCCGGTGCACCTGGAGACCGTTGTCGTCTCCACCCAGCATGCCCCGGATGTCTCCCTTGAGTCCCAGCTGGCCCCTGAGGTCGCCGAGCACGTCGTGGCGCCGGTGCTGAGCGAGCTGGACCTGGACATCACCGGCCACCGGTTGCTGGTGAACCCCACCGGCGTCTTCGTGATCGGCGGCCCGCGGGGCGACGCCGGCGTGACCGGCCGCAAGATCATCGTGGACACCTACGGCGGCATGGCGCGCCATGGTGGCGGCGCGTTCTCCGGCAAGGACCCCTCGAAGGTCGACCGGTCCGGGGCGTACGCGGTGCGCTGGGTCGCGAAGAACGTCGTCGCCGCCGGGTTGGCCCGCCGTTGCGAGATCCAGGTCGCGTACGCGATCGGCGCGTCGCACCCGGTGGGGCTGTACGTGGAGACGTTCGGCACCGAGACGGTGCCGGTCGACCGGCTCACCGCGGCGATCCGCGAGGTCTTCGACCTGCGCCCGGCCGCCATCGTGCGGGACCTTGACCTGCTGCGGCCGATCTACTCGCGCACCGCCGCCTACGGGCACTTCGGGCGCGAGCTGGCGGACTTCACCTGGGAGCGGACCGACCGGATCCTGGACCTGCACTCCGCGCTGGGCTGACCTGCCCTGTGCACAGCGGCCGGTCGTCGGCGCGCCGTGATGGGATGGGCCCGTGGACCTGATCGCGGAGCAGCCGGCGCTGGCCGGTCTCGCGCCGCGACGGCGTCGTCGGCCGCCGGTTGAACCCCTGGCCGACGACCTGCCGGTGGCGCAGGTGGTGCTCGACCGACCGGTGCCGCACCTCGACCAGGTCTTCGACTATGCGGTTCCCGCGTCGATGGCCGCCTCCGCGCGGCCGGGGGTGCGGGTCCGCGTCCGGCTCGGGCGTCAGGACGTCGACGGGTTCTGTGTCGGACGCCTGCCCGCGAGCGAGCACGACCTCATCCCGTTGCGGCGCGTCGTCTCCGAGGAGGTGGTGCTCGCGCCTGAGGTGCTCGAGCTCGCGCGCGCCGTCGCCCGGCGCTGGGTGGGCACACTCCCGGACGTGCTGCGGTTGGCCGTCCCGCCACGGCATGCGCGGGTGGAGGCGGACGTCGCCGCCGACCGCCACACCGACGACGTCGCGGCCGATCTGGCAGCCCCGGAGCCGCCAACCGAGGCGCCCCTGTGGGCCGACTACCGGGGCGGACCGGCGTTCCTCCGGCGGCTCGCCGAGGGTCAGGCGCCCCGAGCGGTGTGGCAGGCGTTGCCCGGACCGACCGGTCACACCTGGGCGGACAGCGTCGCCGAGGCGGTGGGTGTCGTCGTGGCCGCCGGCCGGGGCGCGCTGGTGGTCGCCCCCTCCGCAACGGAGCTCGCCGCGCTGGAGCACGCCCTGGTGCCCGTGCTGCCGCGCTGGGAGCCCGGTACGGAGGGTGGTTGGGTGCGGTTGTCCGCCGACGACGGTCCGGCCCAGCGGTACCGCGCCTTCCTCGCCGTCGCGCGCGGCCAGGCGTCGGTGGTGATCGGCACGCGGGCGGCCGCATTCGCCCCGGTGGCCGACCTGGGGTTGGCGATCTGCTGGGACGACGCGCACGATCTGCATGCCGAGCCGCGGGCGCCCTACCCCCACGTGCGGGACGTGCTGGCGCTGCGCTCGGAGCAGCAGGGCTGCGCCCTCCTGGTGGGCGGGTTCATCCGCTCGGTTGCCGCACAGCGGTGGGTGGCAGCGGGATGGGCGCACCCGGTGGTGGCCACCCGGGAGGTGGTCCGTCGGCGCACCCCACGGGTCACGGCACTGACCTCTGTCGAACTCGCCCGGGAGGGGCCCGCCGCGGCCGCGCGCCTCCCCGGCCCTGCGTGGCGCGCCACGCGTGATGCCCTCGAGCGGGGGCCGGTGCTGGTCCAGGTGCCCCGCGCGGGGTACCTGCCTGCCGTCGCATGCGGCACGTGCCGGACCTTGGCGCGGTGCGGTGCGTGTGCGGGACCGCTGCAGATCGCCGCGCCCGGTGCCGCACCTGCGTGCCGCTGGTGCGGCCGGGTGGCCACCGAGTGGCGCTGTCCGGAGTGCAACGGCGTGGCACTGCGGTCGGTCCGGGTCGGGTCGGACCGGACGGCGGAGGAGCTCGGCCGGGCGTTCCCGGGGGTTCCGGTGTGGGTCTCCGGTGCGGCACCCGGTGTCCTGGTGACGGTGCCGGACCGGCCCGCGTTGGTGGTCGCGACACCCGGAGCCGAGCCGACGGCGGCGGGCGGCTATGCCGCGGCGCTGCTGCTCGACGCCGCGGTGGTGACCTCTCGGCCCGCGCTCGACGTCGCGGAGCAGGCGCTGCGCAGCTGGATGGCGGCGGCCAGCCTTGTCCGTCCGGCGGACGCCGGAGGCGTCGTCCTGCTCGTTGGCGATGCCGCCCCGGTGCCCAGCCAGGCGTTGGTCAGGTGGGATCCGGCGGGCCTGGCCGAGCGCGAGCTCGCCGAGCGCACCGAGCTGAGCCTGCCGCCTGCGGTTCACGTGGCGGTCGTGGAGGGCACCCGGGATGCCGTGAGCGGCCTGCTTGCCCGTGCCGGGCTGCCGGCCGCTGCTCAGGTGGTCGGCCCAACGCCGGTAGACCGCCCCGGCGACGGGCCCCGTGAGCCGTCGACATCGCCGCTGCTGGTCGAGCCCGAGGGGGAGCGGCAGGTCAGGGCGCTCGTCCGGACCCGGTGGCGGTGGTCCGCCGACGTGACGGACGGCCTCGCCGCCGCGATCGCGATCCGCAGCGCGCGGCGTGAGGCGCCGGTGCGGGTGCGGATGGAACCGCCGGAGGTGTGGTGACCGGCGAGCGTCTCGTGGACGCGGTGCTGTTCGATCTCGGCAACGTGCTGGTTGGGTGGGACCCATTCCTGCCCTACCAGGGCCGCTGCCCCCGTGCCCAGGTGGAGCGGTTCTTCACGACGATCGACTTCATGGCGTTCAACCACGAGCAGGACGCCGGCCGCGCGTGGGCCGATGCGCGGGAGGCGCTGGCTCGTGCGCACCCCGAGTACGTGCCCATGCTCGACGTCTACATCGCGCACTTCGCCGACTCGGTCACGGGGGACCTGCCGGGGGCGGCGCCACTGGTCGCCGACGTCAAGGCAGCTGGCGTGCAGACGTTCGGCCTGACGAACTGGTCGGCGGAGACCTTCCACGTTGCGCTGCAGAAGACCACGGTGGTCGGGACCCTGACCGACGTCGTCGTCTCCGGACGGGAGAAGATCGCCAAGCCTGACGCGCGAGTCTTCGACCTTGCGGTCAGCAGGTTCGGCCTAGACCCGTCCCGGACGCTCTTCACCGATGACGCCGAGCAGAACACCCGCGTGGCCGCCGGGCGGGGCTTCCGCACCCATCACTTCCAGGGACCGGCGGGTCTGCGCGCCCAGCTGCGCGCGCTCGGGGTCGACGTGCCGGTGGAGGCCGCCACCTAGGATCAGGGCCATGCGCGTGCTGTTCGCCGGGACTCCCGAGGTCGCCCTGCCGTCCCTTGAGGCGCTGCTCGGCTCCCGCCACGAAGTGGTGGCCGTGCTCACCCGGCCGGATGCGCCGACCGGCCGCGGACGGCACTTCCGGTCGAGCCCGGTGAAGGCACGCGCGGAGGCGGCCGGCGTGCCGGTCCTTGCTCCGCGGAACCTGCGGGACCCTGACGTGGTGGCAAGCCTGGCGGCACTGGACATGGAGTGCGCCGCGGTGGTCGCGTACGGGGCCCTGCTGTCGGTGACGGTGCTGGACCTGCCGCAGCACGGCTGGGTCAACCTGCACTTCTCCCTGCTGCCGGCCTGGCGAGGTGCCGCGCCGGTGCAGCACGCCATCCTGCACGGCGACGAGGTCACGGGCGCCACGACGTTCCAGATCACCGAGGGCCTCGACGAGGGTGGCGTCTTCGGCACCCTGACCGAGGAGATCCGGCCGCAGGACACCGCAGGCGACCTGCTGGGCCGGCTCGCGACCAGCGGGTCCGGCCTGCTCCTTGCCACGCTCGACGGCATCGCCGACGGCATCCTGGCAGCCGTGCCGCAGCCGCCGGACGGGATCAGCCACGCCTCTCGGCTGACCGTCGATGACGGACGGGTGCGGTGGGAGCACCCCGCGATGGCCGTCGACCGACGCATCCGGGCCTGCACCCCGGCGCCCGGCGCCTGGACCACCGCTCCGGACGGCGCCCGGCTCAAGCTCGGGCCGGTGCGCACCCGGCCGGACCTGGCCCTCGCCCCCGGCGAGCTGCGGGTGGACCGGCACGAGGTGCTCGTGGGCACCGGAACCCACGCGGTCGTGCTCGGCGACGTCGCGGCGGCCGGCAAGCGGATGATGCCGGCGGCGGACTGGGCGCGTGGCGCGCGGCTGCCCGACGGCAGCCGACTGGGCGCGCAGTGAGCGCCGACCGGCACGGCCGGCGTGAGGGACCGCACGAGGGCGAGCGGAGCGGCCCAGCCGCCTCCGGCGGTCGTCAGAGCGCGCAGGGCTCGTCGGCGGGTCGGGACCGGTCCGGGCGGGAGCGCGGACCGGCTCGCGCCTCCGGCCGCCCGGGGGCCCGCACCGAGCAGGCTCCGTCCCAGCGCCGGCGGGGTGGTGACCCGGCGCGCACCGCGGCCTTCGACGTCCTCCGGGAGGTCGCGGAGTCCGACGCGTACGCCAACCTCGTCCTGCCGCCCCTGCTCCGGCGTCGTGGCATCACCGGCCGCGACGCGGCGTTCGCCACCGAGCTCGCGTACGGCACGCTGCGGTTGCGTGGCAGGTACGACGCCGTCGTCGCGCTGACCGCCGACCGTCCGGTGGAGGCGGTGGACCCGCCCGTCCTTGACGTCCTGCGGCTCGGCGTCCACCAGCTGCTCAGCATGCGGGTGCCGGCGCACGCGGCGGTCTCGGAGACCGTCGCGCTGGCCCGGTCGACGGTCGGTGCCGGGGCAGCTCAGTTCGTCAACGCCGTGCTGCGCCGGGTGTCGGTGGACTCCCCGGACGACTGGACGGCCCGGATCACCGAGGCGGCGGGTCCCGACCAGACGGCGCGTCTTGCGGTCGTGCACAGCCACCCGGCCTGGATCGTCCGAGCCCTGCGCCAGGCGCTGGTCGCCGACGGACGGGCCGCAGAGGAGCTCATCCAGCTGCTCGCCGCCGACAACGCCGCACCGTTGGTGACCCTGGTGGCCCGCCCCGGCCTGGTGTCCGCAGAGGACCTGCTGCGGGATGTCGCCGGCTCGACGAGGGGCAGGTGGGCCCCGACAGCGGTCACCGTTCCCGGCGGAGACCCGGCCGCCATCGGCGCTGTGCAGCAGGCCAGGGCCGGCGTGCAGGACGAGGGCAGCCAGCTGGTCGCCCTGGCCCTGGCCGCGGTCGACGTCGGCGACGCAGACCGGCGGTGGCTGGATCTGGCGGCCGGGCCTGGGGGCAAGTTCGCCCTGCTCGGCGCGGTGGCGGTCAACCGCGGCGCGCACGTCGTGGCGACGGAGATCCAGCCGCACCGTGCCCTGCTCGTCGAGCGGTCCGTCGCCGCGTTGCCCGAGGGAACCGTCGAGGTGCGCTGCGCGGACGGCCGCGATGTCGGTGCGGTCGAACCGGCCTCGTACGACCGGGTGCTGGTCGACGCACCGTGCACGGGCCTCGGGGCGCTTCGACGGCGACCGGAGTCCCGGTGGCGGCGCAGCCCGGAGGACTTGTCTCCGCTGACCCAGCTGCAACGGGAGCTCCTGGGCTCCGCGCTGGACGCGGTGCGTCCCGGTGGCGTGGTGGCATACGTCACCTGCTCACCGCACGTCGCCGAGACCAGCCTCGTGGTCGGCGACGTGCTCCGGGGGCGTGCCGACGTCGAGCAGCTGGATGCACGGGAGGCGGTGCGCGCAGTGGCGGGCGACGCCATCCCGTTGGGGGACGGGCCCGCGGTCCAGCTCTGGCCGCACGTGCACGGCACGGATGCGATGCACCTGGCCCTGCTGCGCCGGCACTGATCCGGACGGCCGGCCGGTCAGCCGGTCAGCGGGCCTGCAGGTCGCTGCTCTCCGGCCAGGTCAGGCGGCGCCGCAGCCACAGGGCGAGGTAGACGAGCGCGACCAGGGCCGGGACCTCGATGAGCGGACCGACGACACCGGCGAGGGCCTGGCCGCTGGTGACGCCGAAGACGCCGATCGCCACCGCGATGGCGAGCTCGAAGTCGTTGCTGGCGGCGGAGAACGACAGTGCCGTCGCTCGGGGGTAGGTCAGCTTGAGCGCGCGGGCGATGGCGAAGGCGCCGAACCACATGATCGCGAAGTACGCCAGCAGCGGCAGCGCGATGCGGGCGACGCTGAGGGGGTCGCCGGTGATGGTCTTGCCCTGCAGGGCGAACAGGACGACGACCGTGAACAGCAGGCCGTAGAGCGCAATGGGGCCGATCTTGGGCAGCAGCCTCGTCTCGTACCACTCCTGGCCGCGGAAGTGCTCGCCGAGGGTGCGGGTGAGGTACCCGGCGACAAGTGGGATGCCGAGGAAGATCAGCACGGTCTTGGCGATGCTCCAGATGGACACGTCCAGGTCCGTGGTCGCCAACCCGAGCCAGCCGGGCAGCACCTTGAGGTAGAAGTAGCCGAGCGCGGCGTAGGTGAGGACCTGGAAGATCGCGTTGAGGGTGACCAGGACCGCGGCCATCTCGCGATCACCGCATGCCAGGTCGTTCCAGATCAGGACCATGGCGATGCACCGGGCCAGGCCGACCAGGATGATCCCGGTGCGGTAGGCGGGCTGGTCGGCCAGGAGCAGCCAGGCCAGGGCGAACATCACCGCCGGACCGATCACCCAGTTCAGCAGCAGGCTCGCCGCGATCATCCGCCTGTCCGCGGTGACCAGGCCGATCTCGCGGTAGCGCACCTTGGCGAGCACCGGGTACATCATCAGCAGCAGGCCGATGGCGATCGGCAGCGACGTCTGGCCGACCTTCACCGCGTCGAGGGCGTCGTCCAGGCCCGGGACCAGCCGGCCGAGCAGCAGGCCGGCGACCATGGCGGCACCGATCAACACCGGAAGGAACCGGTCGACCGTCGACAGCCGCGCCACGACGGCGGTCGGGTCCGCGGGGTCGGTCGCCACAGTCGGCGCCACGGCGGCATCGGGTGCTGCGGCGGTGGGATCGGGGCGAGTGCTCATCCGCAGGGTCTCCTGGTCCGCCCGGCGGTCCGGGCCCGATCGGCAAGGCCGACGTACTGCGCGGTGAGGGCGTCCAGCGTCTCCGGGCACAGCCGGTAGTAGGTGAAACGTCCAGCCGGCTCGGCCTCGATCAGCCCGGCCTCGCGCAGCACCCGCAGATGGTTGGACACATTCGTCTGACCTGCCCCGGTCAGCTCCACCAGGTGGCAGGTGCACAGCATCTCGCCGGCGAGGAGTTCGACGATCCGGGCCCGTAGTGGATCGGCGAGGGCGCGGATCACCGTGCCGGGCTCTGCCGAGTCGGTCGGCGCTGAGATCATCCCCGGACGATATCAGCGCGCAGTGATGTATGAGAGGTCTCGCCGCCGCTGGAGCAGTTCGCACCGCTCGTCGTCGCGTGCTGGGCGCGGCGTTGCCCGAGCCCCCAGCGGTGCGCCAGGTGACGGCGCAACCCGGGAGAAGGGAGACTGTGCAGGTGGACGTCGTGATCTCGCCCAGCATCCTTGCCGCGGACTTCGCCAACCTCGAGCGCGAGCTGGGCCGGATCGCCTCCGCCGACTTCGCGCACGTCGACGTGATGGACAACCACTTCGTGCCGAGCCTGACCATCGGCCTGCCGGTGGTCGAGCGGATCGTCGCCGTCTCCCCGGTGCCGGTGGACGTGCACCTGATGATCGATGACCCGGACCGGTGGGCGCCCCCCTTCGCGGAGGCCGGTGCCGCGTCGGTGACCTTCCACGTCGAGGCCGCGCACGCCCCGGTGCGGCTGGCCCGCGAGCTCCGCCGGCTGGGGGCCCGGGCCGGGATGGCCCTGAAGCCGGGTACCTCCGTCGAGCAGTACCTCGACCTGCTCCCGGAGCTCGACCTGTTGCTGCTGATGACCGTTGAGCCGGGTTTCGGGGGGCAGAGCTTCCTGGACGCCGTGCTGCCCAAGATCCGCCGCGCCCGCGAGGCCGTCTCGGAGTCCGGCCTTGACGTGGCCATCCAGGTCGACGGCGGGGTGACCGCCGCGACGATCGAGCGGGCGGCCGACGCGGGGGCGAACGTGTTCGTTGCCGGGACCGCGGTGTACGGCGCGGACGACGCCGCAGCGGCAGTGGCGACCCTGCGCGACCTCGCATCGCGGTCGCACCGGCACTAACCGCCCCCGGCGCTGCGCAGGGCCCCCGTTCGGCAGGTTGCGCTGTGGCAGACTGGGCGACGAACGACACGTACGTGCTCCGGGGTCGGTGTAAGTCCGAGCCGGCGGTGACAGTCCGCGACCCGTTCCGATGGACCAGTGGTCCGATCGGGACGGTTGACCTGGTGGAACTCCAGGACCGACGGTGAAAGCCCGGATGGGAGGAAGCACGTGGCGTCGACCGGCGCATCCGCCGGTCTGCGTCCTGGCGTCCTGCGACGCCATAGCCCCGGAGCCTGAGCGCTCGGGGAGGGACGGATGGTCCACTCGGCAGACCGGCCGGCCGGTGGTGCGCGCCCTGAGGTCTCCGGGTCGCCGGCACCCTCGGTGACGCCGGCCGAGCTTGACGCGATGGACCGCGCACTTGAGCTGGCCCGTCGGGGGCCCGTACACGGGCCGAACCCACGGGTGGGGTGTGTGCTGCTGAGCAGTGCGGGCGCCCTGCTCGCCGAGGGCTGGCACGACGGCGTGGGGACGCCGCACGCGGAGGCGGCAGCCGTCGCGGCGGCCCGGGCGCAGAACATCGACCTGTGGGGTGCGACGGCGGTCGTCACGCTCGAGCCCTGCAACCACACCGGTCGGACGCCGCCCTGCACGGAGCTGTTGCTGGCGAACGGGATCGCCAGGGTGGTGCATGGCCTGGACGACCCGGATCCGGTGGCGGCCGGTGGCGCGACCCGGCTCCGGGAGGCCGGCGTCGACGTCGTCGGCGGTGTGCTGGCCGACCAGGCCGAGGTGCTGCTGCGGGTGTGGGCGCACGCGGTCCGGACCGGACGTCCGTTCGTGACACTCAAGCTGGCGTCGTCGTTGGACGGCCGCGTGGCCGCGGCCGACGGCTCGAGCCGCTGGATCACCTCGGCGCAGGCCCGGGCACACGCCCACCGGTTGCGGGTCGACGTCGACGCGATCGCGGTCGGCACCGGCACAGCTCTGACCGACGACCCCGCGCTGACGGCCCGGACCGTCGCCGGCGACCTCGCCCCGCACCAGCCGCTGCGGGTAGTGGTGGGCCGGCGCGACCTGCTCCCGGGCGCACGCCTGGACGGGGCGGGCGGTGAGCTGCTGCACCTGCGGACGCACCAGCCCGAGGAGGTCCTGGTGGCTCTCGCGGAGCGTCAGGTGCGCCATCTGCTGGTCGAGGGCGGTCCCACGTTGGCGGCGGCGTTCCTGCGGGCCGGCGCGGTCGACGAGGTACACGCCTACCTGGCGCCTGCGCTGCTCGGGGCCGGGCCGTCCGCCGTCGGCGACCTCGGCGTGCGCACCATGGCCGACGCCGTGCGCCTGACCACCGTCTCTGTGCAGCAGCTGGGTCCGGATGTGCTTGTGGTCGCAGTACCGATCCGAGAGGAGATCTGATGTTCACCGGGATCGTCGAGGAGGTCGGTACCGTTCTGGCGGTCGACTACGGGGGGACCGACGCGCGGCTCGTGCTGCGTGGACCGACGGTCACCGAAGGCACCGGCGTCGGTGCCTCGATCGCGGTGGACGGGGTGTGCGTGACCGTCACCGATGTCACCGACAGTGCCTTCACCGTCGACGTGATGCCGGAGACCCTGCGCCGCAGCAGCCTGGGTGCCCTCGCCCCGGGAGACCGGGTCAACCTCGAGCGAGCCGTCCCGGTGACCGGCCGTCTGGACGGCCACATCGTGCAGGGCCACGTCGACGGGGTCGGCGTGGTGCTCGAGCGGCACCCCGGCCCGCGGTGGGACGACGTCGTCGTCGGGCTCCCTGCGGACCTGGCCCGCTACGTGGCGGTGAAGGGGTCCATCGCCGTCTCGGGCGTCTCCCTGACGGTCACGAGTGTCGCGGCCGACCGCTTCGGCATCTCTTTGATCCCCACGACGCTCGCCGGCACCACCTGGGGCGGCCTGACCGTCGGAGCGCAAGTGAACCTGGAGGTGGACGTGATCGCGAAGTACGTCGAACGCCTGCTCACAATGGGGCAGGACTCATGACCATCCGCTTGGCAACCGCGCAGGAGGCTCTCGACGCCCTGCTGGCCGGTCGGCCGGTGGTCGTGGCGGACTCCCCGGACCGGGAGGACGAGACCGACGTGATCCTTGCCGCGCAGTCGGCGACAACGGAGTGGGTCGGCTGGACCATCCGGCACTCCTCGGGGTACATGTGCGCGCCGATGCCGGCGGCCCGAGCGGACGCCCTCGAGCTGCCGCTGATGGTGCCGGAGAGTCAGGACCCGCGCCGCACGGCGTACACGGTCACGGTGGACGCGGCCGACGGCGTCACGACGGGGATCTCGGCGGCCGACCGGGCGCGCACGCTCCGTGTGCTGGCGGACCCGGCTGCCGGGCCGCGGAGCATCATCCGGCCGGGCCACGTGCTGCCGCTCCGGGCGGTCCCGGGCGGCGTCCTGCACCGGGCAGGGCACACCGAGGCGGCCGTCGACCTGTGCCGGCTGGCCGGCCTGGAGCCAGTGGCCGGAATCGCCGAGCTGGTGCACGACGACGGGTCGATGATGCGCCTGCACGAGGCCGCGGCCCTCGCCGAGGCCGAGGGCCTGGTGGTGCTCACCATCGCCGACCTGATCGCCTGGCGCCGGGCGAACGGTGACGTGTCGCCGTCCGGTCTGCGGCCGGTGCCCGAACGTCGCGTCCACCCGACCGGCAGCGCCCTGCTGCCCACGCGGCACGGGCAGTTCGTCGTGCACGGGTACCGCGACCTGCGGACCGGCGCTGCCCATGCGGCGCTGGTCGCCCAGCAGCCGAGCGCGCCGGCCGACGTGCCCCTGGTGCGGGTGCACTCGGAGTGCCTGACCGGGGATGCCTTCGGGTCCGTGCGCTGCGACTGCGGGCCGCAGCTGGACACCGCCCTGCAGCGGGTGGCCGTCGAGGGTGGCGCGGTGGTGTACCTCCGCGGGCACGAGGGCCGGGGGATCGGCCTCCTGGCCAAGATCAGTGCGTACGCCCTGCAGGACGCCGGCCGGGACACCGTCGAGGCGAACCTCGACCTGGGGTTCCCGGCGGACCGCCGGGAGTACGGCGCGGCGGCGGCGATCCTTGCGGACCTCGGGATCACGCGGCTCCGGCTGCTCACCAACAACCCGGCCAAGGTGGCGGGGTTGGCGGCGCACGGCATCGGCGTCGAGGCGTCGCTGCCGATCGAGGTGGGCCGGACACCGGAGAACCTGCACTACCTGCGCACGAAGGCCCAGCAGATGGGTCACCTGTTGAGCCCCGAGACCTTCCGGGAGCACGTCCGATGAGCGGAGCCGGAGCGCCGACCCTGCACCTGGACGGGAGTGGCCTGCGGATCGCGGTGGTCGCCGCCAGCTGGCACGAGGTCGTGATGGACGGGCTCCTTGCGGGCGCCCAGCGCGGGCTCGCGGAGGCCGGCGTCACCGACGTCGAGGTGTTGCGGGTGCCGGGCTCCTTCGAGCTGCCGGTTGCGGCGGCCCGCCTGGCGGCATCGGGCGTTGACGCAGTGGTCGCCCTCGGCGTGGTGATCCGCGGTGGCACGCCGCATTTCGAGTACGTCTGCACCGCCGCGACGCTGGGGTTGACGGAGGTGACCGTTCGGACCGGCGTCCCGGTCGGCTTCGGGCTGCTGACCTGCGACGACGAGGCGCAGGCGCTGGACCGGGCGGGGTTGCCGGGCTCTCACGAGGACAAGGGCGCCGAGGCCGCGAAGGCGGCCGTCGCGACGGCGCTGGTGCTGCGCGGTCGGTGAGCCTGTCGCCGGTAGGCTCTACCGACGTGAAGACCTTCGAGTCCCTGTTCGCCGAGCTCACCGAGCGCGCCGCGACCCGGCCGGCCGGTTCGGGCACGGTCACCGAGCTCGACGCAGGCGTGCACGCCATCGGGAAGAAGATCGTCGAGGAGGCGGCCGAGGTGTGGATGGCCGCCGAGCACGAGGATGCCGCGCGGGCCGCGGAGGAGATCTCCCAGCTGCTCTACCACGTCGAAGTGCTGATGATCGCCTGCGGCCTGTGCCTGGAGGACGTCTACCGCCATCTGTAGGGCTCGTCGCCGGACAGGCCCACCGCCGCCCACTCCTACCACCCACGCCAAGGACCCACCGTGCTGCGCATCGCTGTCCCGAACAAGGGCTCGCTGTCCGAGCCCGCCGTCGACATGCTCCGGGAGGCGGGGTACCGGCAGCGCCACGACCCGAGGGTGCTGGTGCTGGTCGACCCCGACAACGACATCGAGTTCTTCTTCCTGCGCCCGCGGGACATCGCCGTGTACGTCGGTGCCGGGACCGTCGACGCCGGGATCACCGGGCGTGACTTGCTGCTGGACTCCGGCGCGGACGCCGTCGAGCACATGCAGCTGGGCTTCGGGGCGTCGACATTCCGGTTCGCGGCACCGGCGGACCGGGTGGCTGCGCTCGGCCAGGTCGCCGGGCGGCGGGTCGCGACGTCGTATCCCGTCCTGGTGGACGGGTATCTGCGCGAGCGCGGGATCACCGCTGAGGTGATCCGGCTGGACGGGGCGGTGGAGTCCGCGGTGCAGCTGGGCGTCGCGGAGGTGGTGGCCGACGTCGTCTCCACCGGCACCACCCTTCGTGGGGCCGGCCTGGCCGTGTTCGGCGAACCGATCCTGCAGTCGGAGGCCGTGCTGATCCGGCCCCGGTCGCAGATCGAGGTGCCCCAGGGGCTCGAGGTGCTGGCCCGGAGACTGCAGGGCGTGCTGGTGGCCCGGCAGTACGTGCTGATGGACTACGACGTCCCCACCGCGCTGGTGGAGCAGGCGGTGGCGATCACGCCGGGACTGGAGTCCCCGACGGTCTCGCCGCTGCACAACCGGGAGTGGTCAGCGGTTCGAGCGATGGTGCACCGGGACGAGACGAACCGGGTGATGGACACGTTGTACGACCTCGGTGCCCGAGCGATCCTGGTGACGTCCATCCACGCGTGCCGCTTGTAGGCACCCGGCGGTACGAGAGCGGCATGGCTGCGCACGACGACCCGACCCACCGACCGTTCCGGCCCCGCGCGGGCCGAGTCGTCCCGTTCGGCCTCGGTGCCGCCGTGCTGGCGATGATGGTGGGGATCGCTGTGTTTCTCCCGCAGATCACCGATGCTGCGGCCGGGGCCGGGGACCGGGTGGGGATGGCAGCGTTCGGGTTGCTGACCGCGTGGTTCCTGCACCGGCTGGGGGCCGTGCGAGCCGACCCTGACGACGCCGGGCTGACGGTGCGCAACATCGCGCACACCCAGCGGTTGACCTGGGTGGAGATCGTCTCCGTTCGCTTCGGACCGGACCGGCCCTGGGTCCAGCTCGACCTGGCCGACGGCGACACACTCGCGGTGATGGCCGTCCAGCGCGCCGACGGCGTCCTGGCTCAGGCGGAGGCGCGCCGGATGGCGACCCTCGTCGCGCTGCACTCGGCCACCACGCGAGACGACTGAGCGCACCGCCGGTCACGGTGCAACGGGGGGTTGGCCTGGCTCAGCGCGTCAGGCGGGCCGCGTGCACTCCGGCGACGGCTGCGGCGAGGAACGCCTCGGGATCCGCATCCAGTCCGCGGCCCATGGTCGACAACCGGACCGGCGTCCGGGCGAGGACGGACTCCAGCTCCGCGTGCACTGCCACCTCGACGAGCCGGTGACGACCCTGCGGCGCGCACAACGTTGCCGCCTGCCCGCGGATCACAGCCCGCAGCGCGGACCGGTCGGGATCGTCGACCTCGCCGACCGGCACGACGACGTCCGCCGGCATGAGCGCCACCCGCCCGTAGGTGGTGAGCGAGTGGTGCGAGACGCCGTGGTGCCGAGGCCGCGGATCGGCACCCGAGACCCGCAGTGCGGCGATCGCGCGGCCCCCGAGCACCCCAGCGGCGTTGATGGCCTCACCGGCGGCCACGCCGGAGAAGCCCCACCGGGTACCGGTGCCCAGGTTCCCCGGGCCCTGGGCGACCACCACCAGGTCGGCGGCGCACACCCGTTGCGCAGCGAGCAGCCCGGTGTGCACGGTGACCGCCTCCAGGTCGCCACCGAAGGCCTGGCCGACGGTGATGGACGCTTCGAGCCAGCCGGCTTCGCGCAGCGCGGCGACGGTGCGGGAGAACCAGGCCGGCAGCGCCCCGCCGTCGGTCATCACGTAGACCACGCGAGGTACCGCGCGGCCCGCGACCGCGGCTGCCCAGCGTGCACCGGCCACGACCGCGGGGAGCGAGGAGTGCAGGTCGGCCACGACGACCGGCAGGCCGCCCAGGTCGTCGGCTTCCCGGAGCAGCTCGTGGTGCACCGACTCCTGCTCGTCGACACCGAGCACCATGGCCTGCTCGGGCGTGTACCGGGCCTTGACCAGGTGCCCCGGGCCGGGCGCCAGGTCCTCGGGCAGGGTGTCCGGGCACGCGACCACCATCGCGTAGCCACCGGTCCCGAGCCCGCGGGCGAGCGCGGTGACGTTGAGGAGCACGCGTTCGCCCACCGCCGCCTGACCGACAAGGGCCGGGTACGCCAGGGCGCGGACCGGCCCTTCTGGAGTCTGCACCGCCAGTTCGTAGGCACCGGCCCAGGCCGCGCCGAGGGACATGACAGTGCCGCTGCGCCACGTGATCACGTCAGCACGGTACCGGGCGCTAGCGTGTGCCGTGATGTCTGACGCCCTGCCACCCGCCGAGCGGCTGCTCAACCTCGTCATCGCCCTGGTCAACACATCCGGCCGAATGACAAAGGAGCAGATCCGCACATCTGTCGCGGGGTACGACAGGGAGGGGAGCACTGAAGCGTTCGAACGGATGTTCGAACGCGACAAGGAGACCCTGCGTGAACTGGGTGTGCCGATCGTCACGGTGCACAGTGCCGCGCACGGGGACGACGCCGGCTACCGCGTCGACCTGGACGCCTATGCGCTGCCGCCGATGGAGCTCAGCGCGGCTCAGCTGGGCGTGCTGGGCCTTGCGGCGGAGTTCTGGCAGGACCAGACCCTGCGCGCGGACGCCGCACGGGCGCTCACCAAGCTGCGCGTGGTCGGCACCACGCCGGCCGCCACCGATGCGGTGGTCGGGCTCGCGCCCCGCCTGCACGCCGCCGGGCCCGCACTGGGGCCGCTGCTGGATGCCACGCACGCGCGGCAGGCGGTCGAGTTCACCTACCGCGCGGCGAGCACGGGGGAGGTGCTGCACCGCCAGGTGCAGCCGTGGCGGTTGATCGCCAGCCGTGGTGGCTGGTACCTGGTCGGGCTGGACACCGGCCGCGGAGCGCCCCGGGTGTTCCGGCTGAGTCGCATCGTCGGCGACGTCGCGGCCGTTGGCGCACCCGGCGCGTTCGAGGTGCCGCCGGACGTCGACCCGATGGCGATGCTGCTCGACTCCCAGCACGGGACCACCCGGCTTGCCTGGCTCGCCGTCGTCCCCGACCGCGCCGGCGCCCTGCGGTCCCGGGCGGTCGAGCCGGGCGACGAGGCAACGCCACGACCGGCACCCGCCGGCCGCGACCTGGTGGCCGTTCCGTACGACCGCACCGGTGACCTGGCCGACGAGATCACCGGCTACACCGACGCGGTGCTGGTGCTGGGGCCGGCAGAGCTGCGCGAGGAGGTCGTCCGTCGGCTGCGCGAGGCAGCGGCGATGGCCGATCGCGGACCCGGCGCACCTGGAGGCACGGGTGGCTGAGCGCACGCCCGAGCGGCTGGTCCGCCTGCTGGGCATGGTGGCCTACCTGGACCGGCACCCCGGTGTGCCCGTCGAGGACGTCGCCGTGCATTTCGCGGTGAGCCCCGAACAGGTCCTGCAGGATGTCGACACGCTCTGGGTGTCCGGCACCCCCGGATACTGGCCCGACGACCTGATCGACTTCGACGCGAACTCCCTGGAGTCCGGGGTGCTGCGGCTGACCCAGTCCCGCGGCATGACCCGGGCGATGCGCCTGGGCACCCGCGAGGCTGTCGCCCTGGTGGCGGCGCTGCGGGCCCTGCACGAGTCCGTCGCCGATGCCCTCGAGCCGGCGGAGCGCGAGGTGATCGCCAGCACTCTGGAGGCGCTCACCGCCGCCACCGGGGAAGCGGCCGCGACCGTCGACGTGCAGCTGGCCGTCGAGGCGGCCCCCGAGGTGATCGCTGCCGCTCGGGCGGCCCTGCGGGAGCGTCACCGGCTGCGCCTGAGGTATGTGAACGCCTCCGACGCGATCAGTGAGCGCGACGTCGACCCCTGGGCGCTGCTCACTGGTGACGAGCACTCCTACCTCCAGGCGTGGTGTCACAACGTCGAGGGGGAGCGGCTGTTCCGGCTGGACCGGATCCTGGACGCGCGGGTCCTCGACGAGCCCGCCGCGACCCGGCCGGGACGCGTGCGAGACACGACCTTCAGCCCGTCCGACGCGCACGAGCGCGTCACCCTCGAGCTGGACGGCCAGGCCAGGTGGGTTGCCGAGCAGTTCCCGGTGGAGGAGACGACCGACCTGTCGGACGGCGGGTTCCGCGTCGTCCTGCGGGTCGCCTCGCCCGCCTGGCTGGAGCACCTGCTGCTGCGCCTCGCCCCGCAGCTCCGGTCGGCGGAGCCTGCGACGGTCGTGGCCGGAGCGGCCGCGGCGGCGCGGCGCGCGCTGGACGCGTACCAGGGGCTCGAGCGGGAAGCCGGGCCTGGGGGCCCTGCGGTCTGATCCCTGCGTCATCGAGGGGCACCCGGATCCGGCACTACCCTTGGCGGGTGCTCTGGTTCACCGTCTGGTCGGTCCTGGTGGTCGAAACGCTGGTGGGCGCCCTCTTCCTCGGGCGCAGCCTGTATCGGGCCGGTCGCGACCTGCTGGCCGAGCTCGAGCGGATGACCGACGCGCTCGACCGGCTCACCGAGCGCAGCGAGGCCCTCGCCGCAGCCGCGACAGCCCCGGTTCCGGTCGATCTGATGGATCCCGAGCTGGCCCGCGCCCGCCTGGTGCAGGCCCGGCTGGCAACGTTCCGGCGTCGGGAACGCCGGGCGGACCGGCGCGCGCGGACCTATCTGCGCTGGCGGTCTTTCGTGCGCTGACGCGCCTGGCGCTCGGCACCGATCCGGGCAGGTAACATGAGGCGATTCGACCGAGGAGGGCGCGATGCGGGGTCCACAGGGTTATGAGTGGCTGATCCTCCTGGCCATCGTGCTCGTGCTGTTTGGTGCGAAGAAGCTGCCCGACCTCGCACGCAGCGTCGGCCGTTCCATGCGGATCTTCCGCTCGGAGGTCAAGGACGGTCAGGAGGGCTCGGGCACCGACACCACGGCCCCCGGTGCCCCGCCCAGCTCGGACGACAGTGGGCCGCGGGCCTGACGGACCTCGGACCGGCCGCGGTCGACGCCGGGGCACCGAGGGCCGGATGTCGCTGCGCGACCATGTTCGCGAGCTGCGCAACCGGGTGATGCTGGCGGTGGCTGGTGTCGGGCTCGGCGCGGTAGCTGGCTGGTTCTGGTACCCGCAGGTCTTCGCCGCCCTGCAGGCCCCGCTCGCGGGGGTCACGCACGACGGCGACCAGTTGATCGCCCTGAACTTCGGCGGCGTCGCCACCCCGCTGGACATGCAGATCAAGGTGGCCCTGTTCGCCGGGGTACTGCTCACCAGCCCCTGGTGGATCTACCAGCTGTGGGCGTTCGTCACGCCGGGACTGACCCGCACCGAGCGCCGCTACACCCTGGGGTTCCTTGGCGCGGCAGTCTCGCTGTTCGCCGTCGGTGCCGCACTTGCGTGGTGGGTGCTGCCCAAGGCTGTCCAGCTGCTGGTCGGGCTCACGCCACGGCAGGCCGTCAACGTGATCGACGCCCAGGTGTACCTCGGGTTCGTGATGCGGATGGTGCTCGCGTTCGGGCTGGCCTTCCTGCTGCCCGTTGTGATGGTGGCGGTGAACTCGCTCGGGCTGGTGAGTGCCCGGACGTGGTTGGCCGGGTGGCGGTGGGCGGTCCTGATGATCTTCGTGTTCGCCGCAGTGGCGACCCCGACGGCCGACGCGATCTCGATGTTCGGGCTCGGGCTGCCGATGTGCGGGCTGTACTTCGGCGCGGTGGGTATCTGCGCCCTGACGGATCGCCGGCACGCGGCACGAGAAGCGGCGAGGGAAGCTGTCGGATGAGCGGACTGCGGATCGGCGTCGTGATCAACCCGACGGCAGGTCATGGGCGCGGCGAGGTGCGCGGACGCCACCTGCTGGCGGCTGTGCGCGACCGGGGCCACACCGTCTTCGACCTCACGGCGGCCGACCTGATCAGCGCCGAGCTGCACGCGCGGCAGGCCGTCGTGCACGGGCTGGACGCGCTCGTCGTGGTGGGCGGGGACGGGATGGTGCACCTCGGGGCTAACGTGGTCGCCGGCACCGACCTGCCGCTGGGGATCGTTGCCGCCGGCAACGGCAACGACGTGGCGCGGGCGATGGAGCTGCCACGGCACGACGTCCGGGCCGCCGTCGCCGTCATCGAGTCCGGGCTGGAGACCGGTGGCCGCGTGGTGGACGCCGTCATCGTCGGTCCGCCGGACTACAGCGCGCACGAATGGTACCTGGGCGTGCTGTCGTGCGGCTTCGATGCGGCCGTGAACGCTCGGGCCAACAGCCTCTCCTGGCCGCGCGGGAGCGGGCGCTACGTGCGGGCCCTGTTGACCGAGCTGAGGCGCTTTCGGCCCTACGGCTACCGGATCACCCTCGACGACGAGTCGTGGGAGTCCACCGGGACGCTCGTGGCGGTGGCCAACGGCGGCCTGTTCGGCGGGGGGATGCGGATCGCACCGGACTCGCAGATGGACGACGGCCTGCTCGACGTGGTGATCGCCGGCCCCCTCAGTCGGCGTGAGCTGCTCGGCATCTTCCCCAAGGTGTACTCCGGTGCGCACGTGCACCACCCGGCCTGCACGGTGCTGCGCAGCACGAGCGTGCTGATCGAGCACAGCCACGTGGGACCGGTGCCACCGGCGGCGTTCGCCGACGGCGAGCGGCTCGGGCCGCTCCCGTTGCGGGTGGAGGTACGGCCCGAGGCGGTCCGGCTGCTGGCCTGACTCACGCGCCGGACTCCTGGCGGATCACTCGCCTGGGACGGTTCGGTTCAGCCTTCGGGAGAGCATGAGGAGCCCCACGGCGAGCGCAAGACCCCGAGAAGAGCTACCGGTCCGACATCCGTTCCCGTCGCGAGCTGAAGGACGCTCTTGGCCAGCCCGAGCGACCCGCCGAGGACGAAGAGGACGGGCACGGCACGCGGCAGGCCCGCCGTCCTCCGGAAGAGCCCCGCAACCACAACGAATGCGGTGCCCATGAGGAGCCCGCCGGCGGCGAAGCTCACATTCACGAGGCGCTGCTGGTCGATGAACGACACGAGGATCGCGGTCCGATCCCGGGCAGCGGCATCCAGCAGGCGGTCGCCGAGCTCGGCCGTGCCGGCGAGGCGCAGGCAGGCCCCGAGGAGCCCGATCGACATGCCGACGCCGAGCGCTGCGACGATCGTGCTGCGGACGGGCTCACGGCGGACGTACGTCCCCGCCGCCATGACGAGGAACCCACCGAACGTGAGCCAGGACGCGACGTCGAACCCGATGGCGGTCCGGTAGGCAAGGGGCGAGCGTCTGGCTGCCGCCAGCTCCAGGTACTCGGCGGGCAGGGATCCGCTCCCACCGGGAAGGATGCCGACGATGACCATCGTGACGAGCCCGACGTAGCTGGCGGCGGCCAGGATGGCCGTTCGTGACAGGGCGCGACGCCAGGGAGCGACGATCGCCGCATCCTCGGCGCGCTCGCCCGGGGCCGACGTCTCGGCGGGGATTCTCGTGCGGAATGTGACCACTGTGCGATTCCTCTCGGTTGTGATGTCGCCGCCGCACGCGGGTGTCCGTGCGCGGGGAGTGCTCAGGACCCGATGACCCCGAGGTCAGAGCGGTCCGCTGCGCCGAGGTCGGCCAGCAGATCGATCAGGGCCAGAGCGAGGGCATCGAGCGCACCGGTCGGGACCGACCGGTCGCTCTCGAACGCCCGCCGGACCGTGACGGCAAGAAGGTCGGCCCGCCGATCGAGGCCGGCCCCCGCATCGGACGCGTCGTCGTCGGCGGTGGTCTCCGCCCGAAGGAAGCCTTCGAATGTCGCGAGGAACGAGAAGGCGGTGCCGTCGATGTCCATCCCGGAACCGAGCAGGCCACGCTCGTTCAGCAGCTCGAAGTACCGGCGGGGCATGAGCCGGTGGCGATCCTCGTGCGCCTCGCTGCGGCTGTGCGCGAGCCTCCCGAGCAGATCGGCGTCCGACAGTAGGAGGCCCCGCAGGAGTGGCCGGCTCATGATCGCGAGGAAGTAGCAGCGAGCGAGCCCGTGCAGCAGAGCGACGTGCGGGTCGTCGCGCACGGCCGCCACGAGCTCCCCGACGGCGCCGAGGACCTCGCGGTCGAGGACTGCGGCGAAGAGCTCCTCGCGGGTCCTCCAGTGCAGGTAGACGGTTCCCTTGCCGATCCCGGCGCCGGAGGTGACGTCGTCGATCGTCACCCGGCGATAGCCGTGACGCACCAGGAGGTCGGCAGCGACGTCGAGGATGCGCGTGGCGCGCTCCGCCAGTTGGCCCGGTGTCGACGCCCGTCTGCTCATATCGGGAGCATATGACTGATTTCGCATTCTGGTCAATAGTGGCGTTGCAGACCGCGCCGGACCCGGGTGCCTAGGCTGGCCACATGTCCTCCCCGGCCGAGCGCTACGCCGCCGCCCCTCTCCGGGCAACACCGGCACGCACCTCGCTCGCCGGCTTCGCGGCCGACCTGCCGTTCGAGCTCGACCCGTTCCAGGTGCAGGCCTGCACCGCACTGGAGGGCGGACGCGGGGTCCTGGTCGCGGCACCGACCGGGGCCGGCAAGACAGTCGTGGGGGAGTTCGCCATCCATCTGGCCCTCAGCAAAGGTCAGAAGGCCTTCTACACCACGCCGATCAAGGCACTGAGCAACCAGAAGTACGCGGACCTCGCGCGTCAGCACGGTGCCGAGCAGGTCGGCCTGCTCACCGGGGACACCACTCTCAACAGCGAGGCACCGGTGGTCGTGATGACCACCGAGGTGCTCCGGAACATGCTGTACGCCGGGTCCGCGACGCTCGAGGGCCTCGCGTACGTGGTGATGGACGAGGTGCACTACCTCGCCGACCGGTTCCGCGGCCCGGTCTGGGAGGAGGTGATCATCCACCTGCCGGCCGACGTCGCGCTGGTCTCGCTGTCCGCGACGGTCTCCAACGCCGAGGAGTTCGGGGACTGGCTGACCATGGTCCGCGGTGACACCGCCGTGGTCGTCAGCGAGACGCGACCGGTGCCGCTCTGGCAGCACGTGATGACCCGGGACGGGATCTTCGACCTGTACGCCGGGAATGTGGACCCGACCGCGCCCGGCGTCGACCCGCCGATCAACCCGGACCTCCTGGCCGACCTCCGTCGGCAGGCCCGGACCTCTGGTGTGGCGCGGTCCGGGCCAGGGGACCGCGGGTTCCGGGGCAGAGGCGGGCGCCGGCCGGACGGCGTCTCGTCGGCCCGGCGACCACCGTCGAGGTTCGCCGTGGTCGAGGTGCTCGATCGTGAGGCGCTGCTGCCGGCGATCTTCTTCGTCTTCTCCCGTGCCGGGTGCGAGGCGGCGGTGCAGCAGTGCATGGGCGCTGGCCTGCGGCTGACCACCCCGGAGCAGGCCGCAGCGATCCGGGACACCGTCGAGCGACGCTGCGGCGTCATCGGGCCGCAGGACCTGGCGGTCCTCGGCTACTGGGAGTGGAGCCAGGCGCTGGAGCGGGGCATCGCCTCTCACCACGCGGGTCTGCTCCCGCTGTTCAAGGAGACCGTCGAGGAGCTGTTCTCCCGTGGCCTGGTGAAGGTGGTCTTCGCCACCGAGACGCTCGCGCTGGGCATCAACATGCCCGCCCGGTCGGTGGTGCTGGACCGCCTGGTGAAGTGGGACGGCTCGGCCCACGTGGAGATCACGGCGGGGGAGTACACCCAGCTCACCGGCCGTGCCGGCCGGCGCGGGATCGACGTCGAGGGCCACGCGGTGGTGGTCGACCACGGTCGGCTGGACCCGACCGCCCTGGCCGGGCTGGCGTCCCGGCGGACGTACCCCCTGCGATCCAGCTTCCGGCCCACGTACAACATGGCCGTGAACCTGGTGGCCCAGGTAGGCCGCGAACGGGCACGAGAGGTCCTCGAGACCAGCTTCGCCCAGTTCCAGGCCGACCGCGCGGTGGTGGGGCTGGCCCGGCAGGCGCAGTCCCATGGGGAGGCCCTCGAGGGCTACGCCGCGGCGATGCAGTGCCACCTCGGTGATTTCGGGGAGTACGCGGCGCTGCGCCGCACACTCAGCGACCGGGAGCGCGACGTCTCCCGGGACGCCGCGCGGAGCCGCCGCGCAGGTGCCGCGGAGAGCCTGCGCTCGCTGCACGTCGGGGACGTCATCGAGATCCCGACCGGTCGGCGGGCGGGCTTCGCAGTGGTCCTCGACCCCGGCCGGGAGAGCCTCGACGGCCCGCGGCCGACCGTCCTGACCTCGGAGCGTCAGGTCCGCACGGTGTCGGGGGCTGAGCTCAGCCGCGCGGTGCGGACGGTGACGACCGTTCGGGTGCCCAAGAACTTCTCGCTGCGGAACGCGGCGGCGAAGCGGGACCTCGCGGCCGCAATGCGCAGCGCGCTGGCGCGCCCCGCGCAGCAGGCCGGGCGGGCGACCGACCCAGCACCTGAGCAGGCACCCGAGCGGGCGCCGGCAGCCGACGACGCGACCATCGCCGAGCTGCGGCGTCGGCTGCGCGCCCACCCCTGCCACGGCTGCTCCGAGCGGGAGGATCACGCCCGGTGGGCCGAGCGGTATCACCGGCTGCGGCGTGAGCACGACGGCCTGGTCCGGCGGATCGAGGGTCGCACCAGCTCGATCGCCCGCGTGTTCGACAAGGTTTGCGACGTGCTCAGGACCACCGGCCACCTTGAGGTGGTCGACGGGGTGACCCAGGTGACGGAGGCCGGTCAAGGACTCCGCCGGCTGTATGCCGAGAGCGACCTGCTGGTCGCCGAGTGCCTGCGCGCCGGCGCCTGGGACGGTCTTGATGCCGCCGGCCTGGCTGCTGCCGTCTCTGCTGTGGTGTTCGAGTCGCGCGGTGAGGACCTCGCCCAGGCACCGCAGGTGGCCGGCGGCACCGACGGACGGTTGGCCCGCGCGCTGGACGCCACCCAACGGGTGTGGTCGCGGCTGGAGGACCTGGAGGTCAGCAGGGGGGTCCCGGCCACCCGGGCGCCCGACGTGGGTCTGGTCGGCCCGATCCACCGCTGGGCCTCCGGACGCTCCCTCGGCACCGTGCTCCAGGGCACGGAGCTGGCAGCTGGGGACTTCGTCAGGTGGTGCAAGCAGGTGATCGACCTGCTGGACCAGCTCTCCGGCGCGGCGTCGTCGCCCCCCGCCACGCGGGCGACCGCGCGGCGGGCCGTTGAGCAGGTGCGGCGCGGCGTCGTCGCCCACAGCGCCGTCTGAGGCACCGCCACGAGCCCAGCGCCGTCTGAGGCGGGGCCCGCGCGCCCGCTAACCGGCACGCTCCGGACAGTGCTGCGCTACGGTCGCACCGTGCGGACGGTCTACCGCGACGGTGTGGTGCACGCACGGGTCGACGGTGCGGCCCAGGCGCTCGTCGTGCTGGACGGACGGATTACCTGGATCGGCCCGGACGACGATGCGCCGACGGATGGCGTCGACGAGGTCGTCCGCCTGGCCGGTGCCCTGGTCACACCCGGCTTCGTCGACGCGCACGCTCACGTGCTCGAGACGGGGTTCGCGCTCACCGGGGTCGACCTGTCGACGGCACCCTCGTTGGCTGTGGCGCTGGACGCGGTCGCCCGAGCTGCCCGGCTCGGTCCGGACCCCCTGCTGGGCCATGGTTGGGATGAGACCACCTGGCCGGAGCGGCGTCCTCCCACCCGCACGGAGCTGGATCGGGCCACCGGCGACGGCGTCGCCTACCTGTCCCGGGCCGACCTGCACTCCGCTGTCGTGTCCACCGCGCTTGCCGACCGCGCGGGGTGCGCAGAGGCAGCTGGCTGGCGCCCCGACGGGCTGGTGACCGGTGAGGCCCACCACCAGGCTCGCCTCGTCGTGCGGGACGTGGCTCCCCAGCGGCGGGAGCAGCTGTACCGAACCGCCCTGGCGGCGGCTGCCGCTGCGGGTGTGGTGAGCCTGCACGAGCACAGCGTTCCGTTCCTTGACACCCGTGAGGGCCTGAACGAGCTGCTCGCCCTGACGCACGACGCCGCGTCGGGGCTGCCCGGCGTCGTCGGCTACCGGGCTGAGCTCTGCGTGACCGTCGACGACGCGCGGGCCCTGCTGCGCGCGGTTCCGGGCCTGACCGGGATCGGTGGTGACCTCAACGTCGACGGCTCCCTCGGGTCCCGGACCGCTGCCCTGAGGTTGCCGTACCACGACGCCGAGCCGGGCCACCGCGGCAGCCTGTACCTGAGTGCCGAGCAGGTGGCCAACCACGTCACGGCGGTGACCCGCGCGGGCGTGCACGCCGCGTTCCATGTGATCGGTGACCGGGCGATGGACGAGGTGCTGCTCGGGTTCCAGGCCGCCGGAGATGTCGAGGGCATCACTGCGATCCGGGCGGCCGGGCACCGGCTGGAGCATGCGGAGATGGTCGACGCCGTGGCCCTCGCCCGGATCCTGCTGTTCGGGCTCACGGTCAGTGCGCAGCCGGCGTTCGACGCCGCGTGGGGCGGCCGGGACGAGATGTACGCCGGGCGGCTGGGCGCCGTGCGTGCCGCGGACATGAACCCGTTGGCGGACCTGGCCGATGCCGGGGTGCCGCTCGCGTTCGGCTCGGACAGCCCGGTGACGCCCATCGACCCCTGGGCCGGCGTGCTGGCGGCAGCCCGGCATCACGAACCGGGCCAGCGGCTCTCGCTCGAGGCGTCCTTCCGTGCCCACACGGTGGGCGGATGGCGCGCGGCCAACGGGCGGAAGGCGGAGTACGGGGTGCTTCGGGTGGGTGCGCCGGCGTCCTTCGCGGTGTGGCGGGTGTCGGGGCTGGCCCACGAGGAGCGCACCGGGATGCGGACGTGGCGCGCCGAACCTGCGGCGCCGCCCCTGCCGCTCCCCGAACTGGTCTCGGGGGCATCTGCTCCGGTCTGCTTGCGCACGGTGCGCGACGGCGTCGTGCTGCACGACCTGCTGGGCTGAGCGCTGTCGACGCGACGCGCCGCGCACGACACGCCGCCGACCTGAGGTCACCCGATCGGAGCACTACCCGCTTGACCTGGGGAGATGGCGCTGACCTGCGGCGACGCCCCCTTGACTCACCCGCTGGAGCGGGTAGTTTGCAGGAGTTCCCTCCCGCGGACGCCGCGCCCGAGCTGGTCTCACATCGAGCGCCCCGGACGTGCCTGCGGGGGACACCGGCTGGGCCCGCGCGTTCAGTAGACAACGGGCGACGCTCGTTTGACGTCGTCGTCCGGTCCGAAGGACGCGCGGGCCAGTCGGCCGGGCTCCGGCGGTCCCGTACCCTTGTCGGATGCCGTTCCACGCCCCCCGCCGCAGGACGTCGCTGCTGCTGGCGGTCGGGGGAGGGCTCCTCACCGACGCGGGGTTCCCGGGCCTCGGCTGGTGGCCCCTGACCTTCGTCGGGGTGGCCGCGCTCTTCCTTGCACTCGGCCGCGACAGCGCGCGGTGGAACGCCCTCGTGGGCTTCGTCTTCGGACTCGCGCTCTTCCTGCCGCACATCTCGTGGGCCGACACCGCCGTCGGGCTGGCACCATGGCTGGCGCTCTCCGTTGCCGAGGCCGGGTTCATGGCGCTGATGGGCGCGGGATGGGCGTGGGCCCGCAGGGGTGCCGTGATCTGGACGAGTGCCCCGTTGCAGGTGCCGGTCTTCGCGGTGCTCTGGGTCGCGGGGGAGGAGGCGCGCTCGGTTGCTCCCTTCGGTGGGTTCCCGTGGGCTCGACTCGCCTTCGCCCAAGCCGACTCCCCGCTCGGGTCCTGGGCCTGGGCCGGCGGCGTGCCTCTCGTCTCGATGCTGGTTGCGGTCGTCGGAGTGCTGCTGGCGCTCGCCGTGATCGCCGTGCGTACCGCCGACATCGCCCAGGTGAGCGCACTGGTGCTGGTGGCCGTCGTCGTGGCTACGTCCGGGTTGCTGCTGCCGCTGGACACGGCGGCGCAGGCCGGCCGGTTGGTCGTCGGCGCCGTCCAGGGCAACGTGCCCGACCGGGGGCTGGACTCCTTCGACCAGGCGCGCGAGGTGTTGATGAACCACCTCGCCGGGACATCGGCGTTGCTGAGCCGCGTGCAGCCCGGCGAGCTTGACGTCGTGCTCTGGCCGGAGAACAGCACCGACATCGATCCGCGCGCCGACGCCGACGCGGCGGACGCGATCACGGCGGCAGCGCAGGAGGTCGGAGCACCGATCCTGGTCGGAGCCGACAACTACCCGGCGACCGGGGGTCGGCTGAACACGTCGCTGCTGTGGGACCCGCAGCTCGGCGCGATCGACAGCTACGCCAAGCAGCACCCTGCACCGTTCGGCGAGTACATCCCCATGCGCGACATCGCGCGAGCCTTCTCGGACGCGGTCGACCGGGTGCAGACCGACATGGTGCCCGGCACGGAGGCCGGCGTGATCCACCTGCCGGTCGATCGGCTCGAGCGCATCGTCCCGCTCGGCGTCGGCATCTGCTTCGAGGTGGCCTACGACGACCTGATGCGGAATGCGGTGCAGGCCGGCGCCGAGATGATCGTGATCCCCACCAACAACGCGACCTTCGGGCAGACGGACCTCTCCAGCCAGCAGCTGGCCATGTCGCGGATCCGCGCCATCGAGCACGGACGGGCCACGGTGCAGATCTCGACGGTGGGGGTCAGCGGGGTGATCAGCCCGTCCGGCGTGCTGGTACAGCACACCGGTCACTGGACCGCCGAACAGATGGTCGCGACGATCCCACTGCGGACCGAGCTGACGCCCGCCACCCGGTTCGGCGACGCCATCGCCTGGTCGGTTCGTTGCCTTGCCGTCGCGTTCGTCCTCGCCGGGATCGGCGGAGCGTTCCGGACCCGGCGCGACGAGCGGATGAAGCCATGAGCGAGCAGCTGGACGCCACTGCCGAGCCGCTCGGTCGAGTGCTGGTCGTCATCCCCACCTACGACGAGGCGACGACCCTTCCGGGCATCGTCGGGCGGCTCCGGGCCGCCGTACCGGTCGCGGACGTGCTCGTGGTCGATGACGCCAGCCCGGACGGCACCGGCCGGATCGCCGACGGCCTGGCCGCGGCGGACGGCGCGGTGCACGTGCTGCACCGGCCAGGCAAGCAGGGCCTCGGTGTCGCCTACGTCGCGGGGTTCCGGTGGGCCCTCGACCGCGGCTACGACGTGGTCGTGGAGATGGACGCCGACGGATCGCACCAGCCGGAGGAGCTACCTCTGCTGCTCAAGGCCTTCTCCGGCCCGGGGGCTCCCGACCTGGTGCTCGGCTCCCGGTGGGTGCCCGGCGGTCGGGTGGAGCAGTGGCCCTGGCACCGGGCCCTGCTGTCCAGGGGCGGCAACACCTACACCCGGCTCGCGATGGGCCTGCCACTTGCCGACGCAACCGGTGGATTTCGGGCATATCGGGCGGGCGCGTTGGCCCAGATGCACCTGGACGACGTCGCGTCGCACGGCTACTGCTTCCAGGTGGACATGGCCTGGCGCGTGCACCAGGCCGGGGGAGTGATCCGTGAGGTGCCGATCCGGTTCGTCGAACGGATCGAGGGGCGCTCGAAGATGAGCCGCCGGATCGTCGGCGAGGCGCTCATGCGGGTGACCGTCTGGGGGGTGCAGCGGCGCTGGGCCCAGGTCAGGGGTGCAGCGGCGCGGCTGACGTCCCGCGCGCTCCGTCGTAGGTGATCAGGCCGAGCGACGGAGCTTGCCGGCACGCAGCAGCTCCAGGCGCTCGGTGAGCAGCTCCTCCAGCTCGCCGACGGTGCGACGCTCCAGGAGCATGTCCCAGTGGGTGCGGGGTGACTTCCCGGACTTGGGCTCCGGCCTGTTCGCATCGCGGAGCAGGGCCTCGGCGCCGCACCGGCACTCCCAGAACACCGGCACGTCCGCCTGGGCGGCGAAGGGCAGCACGATGGTGTGGTCGTTCGGGCAGTCGTAGTACGCCTCGAAACGCTCGGCGAACTCCACGCCCTCCTCGGACTCCATGCTGTGGGCGCCGATGCGGGTACCCCGCAGTGAGCGGTCTGCCATGGCGACCTCCCTTCTGACCGACAGGACTCCCAGGACGGTCTGTCCTTCGTCGTGACAACGCGCAGGCACTCAGTGGTGTTCCACGCCTGGCGTGAAGGTCCGGTGAACATCCACGCGGGTCCAGGTTCTGTGCGGGCTGTGTCCCGATGACTCGCCCTACCGTCCCGTGACCGGGGCGACCCCGCAACCGCAGGGGCTCGGGCGGAGTGACCCGAGCGCTGGTGGAGCACCATCCCGTCGGCGAACAGGCCGCCGGCGGCCGTGGACCCGGTGATGTCGTACGCCGGGAGCCCACCGACGACGTTCGTCAGAGCCGTGCCGATGCCGGACAACGAGGCGCCGAGCGACATCCTGCGGTACGGGACGCTGACCCGGAGCGGGGACAGATCCATCTTCAGGCGCGGTATCCGGCCGTTCTCGGTCAGTCGCTGACGCCGATAATGGACGTTATGTCAGTCAGACCCAAGGGGCTGCTGCGCGGGTTTGCCGAGCTGCTCCTCTCCCAGGAGCTTCGTCCACCGCTCCTCCGTGAGCGACCTGTCGCGTGGCATCGGCATCCGCACACCGGTCGGTGCGTAGCCGGCCCGCCGGTACAGCCGCTCAGCCACTGCGTTCCCGTCCATCAGCCACAGCGAGATCAACGCCGC
Organism: Actinomycetales bacterium; assembly: GCA_038204895.1. Lineage (GTDB taxonomy): Bacteria > Actinomycetota > Actinomycetes > Actinomycetales > Cellulomonadaceae > Actinotalea. The sequence goes on from JBBRCL010000006.1 coordinate 45,117, forward strand.
GCCGTCCGTCGTCAGCGCCCGCAGCCTGATCTCGCGCAGCGTCTCCCAGTCGCCCTCGGTCAGGCGGTCGACGCGCATGTCGCCATCCTGACAGACCCAGCCCCGGCGGTCTCCTGCACCGTCTGTCCCCCGGTGCACTTCACCATCGAACACCTGTTCGATGGCCCGCTCCCCCAACGTGCCGCTCGGCCGGAGGCACCGAACCCGTGCCGCGCCATCACTGGCACCAGGCCGCCTGCGCAAGGATGTCGGAGCACACCTCCATGCCGGACGGCGCCGCGACATGGATCACGTCGGCGAACTGCGCACCCTCGGGCGACAGGGACCCCACCAGGTTCGGCAGGTCGAGCACCCGCTCCGGACGGAAGTTCACGCCACCCTGACCATCGAAGATCGCGACGTAGAAGATCCCGGACTCCACGAGGTCCTGGAAGAAGTGGCTGCCATAGGACAGCTCCGGGGAGAACCCGGCCTCCTGTGACGCCACCTCACCGATGACCGCCATGTTGCACAGCTCAGCGAACCGCAACGGCACTCCCAGCGCGGGGGTCGTGGTGCCCCAGCGGCCGGGGCCGAGGAGCATCATGGTCTTGTCGCTGAGCGCGCTGTTCAGCTTGCCGATGTGGCGGGCGACCGCGTACCGCTGCTGGTCGCTGAGCGCCAGGTACGCGTGCGGGCGCACGTAGATCACGAAGTCGAGCGGGATCCGCACGTTCCCGCCCATGAAGTTGCCCTTGGTGCAGAACAGGCACGTGCCCGGGTCTGTCGGCAGCAGCGCCGCGACGGCCGCGCCCAGTCCTCTGGTCTGCAGCGGGCGGCATTGCAGGATGTTCAGCCGGAAGTCGCCATCCGGGCCGAAGTTGGCGGTGAACTCCACGTCGACCGGGTAGGCGTAGGCCGCGGACAGCAGGGCAAGGACATCCTTCATCAAAGCCGGGAACTCGGTCTCGGCGAGCAGTCCGTGGAAGTCAAGGATGTGCGACAGGCCGACGTCGCCGCGCCCCATCTCCCGTGCTCGTGTCGCTGCGTGGCTGTCGACGCTGGCAAACAGCGCCACGTCGGCCTTCAGATCGGAGATGACCTCCTCGTACTTGCGGCTCCCCCAGGCGTTCTCCCTGAGCGAGAGCACGTCGACACCTCGTTGGGAGTACTTCTTCTCGTCCCCGTAGCTCATCGGGGGCAGCCGCAGCGGATCGTCCAGGCACACGATCTTCGCGTAGTCGCCGACCGTCCGGTCGACCGCTCTGGTCCCGAGCCCGAAGACCAGCCGGAGCATCCCGGCCTCCATGTCGACGTCGTCGGACCAGATGTAGAGGTTGGAGGAGTTGCCGACGCCCGCCACGTGCGGGAAGTAGTCCTCGTCGTGCTGGTCGCCGGACACCCGCTGGACCAGGATGGCCATCTGCTCGTCCCGCTCCAGGAGTCCACGGTTGCTCCGGTAGTCCAGTGCCTCCTCGCTCATCGCGCTGGCATAGACCTCCCTGACCGCGTCCTCGAAGGCTCGGTAGCGCTCCTCAGGGCTCCCCTGGTTGACGCAGAAGATGCTCTCGTACTTGCCGGCGAAGGCATTGCCGAAGTCGTCCTCCAGCAGTGAGCTGGACCGGACGATGATGGGTGACTGGCCGAAGTACTCGAGCATCTCGACGAACTGCTCACGGATGTCGGTCGGGAACGCCCCGTGCAGCAGCTTCTCCCTAAGCTCCGGCGCGTGCGTGTAGTAGCCCTCCGGGGTCCGCTGCTTCGCGCGGAGCGGCCACCAGCCGTTCTGCACGATGTAGGTGTAGAAGATGTCGGACCCGAGGTAGTACGAGTCGTGCGGCTCCATGCGACCGGTGAGCCCCGGCCCGCCGTCATGGTCCAAGACCCGCCTGGCGAGGAGCATCCCGACGCTCTTGCCGCCGATGAGCCCGGTGCCAACCTCTCGTGACGCGATGGCGAGGATGTCGGCGAGGGTGAAGTACCGGTCGCACAGATCGAGCATCCGGGTCGACCCGCCGATCAGCATGCGCATCAGCGACGTCTTGACGGGCTCCTGCTGCTCGGGCGGAAGAGCCAGTGCGTCGCGGGCCTGGTCGAAGGCGACGTTCCAGTGATCGATCCGGTCGCCCTGGCGCGGGATGCTCGAGAACAGCTCGGCGGCCTCCGAGCTCGCGGTGATGCAGATGGCCTCGTCGCCCCGGATCAGGTTGGGGAAGAACATGGTCGGCGAGTAGCGCCGCCACACCTTGAGCGGATGGATGTAGGTGTTTCCGGCCACCCGATAGAGGTCGAGGAGCAGCTGGGTCGTCTCGCGGACGGTCGCGATGGTCGCGTAGGTGTGAGTGCCGCGCACGATGGCGAAGTAGGCGATGGTGTCCAACTCGTACAGGAACGGACAGGTCACCTTGAAGAAGTTGCCGATCATCAGGTCGGAGTGCCAGTACTGCAGGAGGTCGGTCAGGCAGTCGAAGACGTAGAACGCCCCCTTGCCGTGTCGCTCAGCCAGGTTGTGCACCTCGGTGGCGAAGATCTCGAACCCTTGGGTCGGGTCGACCTGGCAGACCGCCGTGCCGGGGCCGTCTTCCAGCAGCGGCTCGTGGCTGCCGAACCGGACGTAGACCAGCCGCCGGCCGTCGGCCCTGGCCTGCGCGACGTAGGGGTCGACCATCTGCTTGTAGTCGAGCACCGAGTCGACCTGCCAGACGACGTTGTCGCCGAGGCGGAGACCGTCGATCACCTGATCGAATCCCGACGAGCCGGTGCTGACCCGGTCACCCGTGCCCATGTCGCTCCTCTGCTGGCGGATCGGTGCCTGCCGGGGATGACGATGCCACAGTGGCGGGCGTTCGGTCGGGTCCCTGTGACCGAGCTCCGCACCTGGGGTGGCAGGCTGGGCGCATGGCCGACAGCTCCCCCGATCCCGACCGCTCGCTCGCATCGTCCGCCGACGAGACCACCTCAGGCTCCGAGCCGACGAATCGCTCCCTCACCCACCGCTGGTGGTGGCAAGCAGTGGTGATCGCGGTGACCGGCGCCGCGATCATCGGCTTCCAGTGGGAGGTCATCTCCCAAGGCGAGTCCATCGTGGCCACCTGGGTGATGGTCGGCATCGGCGCGGTGGCCGTCGTCGCGGGCGCGGTGGTCGCCTGGCGTTCCCGGCCGGGTCGCTCGCAGCAGGACGGCTGAGCCGCGGGTACCCTCCCAGCGGCTCAGGCGATGACCATCACCAGGTCGCCGCCCTCGAGCTGCTGGACCGGACCGATCGCCAACCGTCGGATGGTCCCGCCGACCGGCGTCGTGATGCTCGCCTCCATCTTCATCGCCTCGATGGTCGCGACGATCTGGCCGACCTGGACCGTCTGCCCCTCCTGCACCACGGGAGTGACGGCGCCGGCGAACGGAGCGGCGATCTGGCCGAGGGTGCCGGGGTCCGCTTTCTCAGCGGCAGCCTGGTCGACCTCGACGGACCGGTCCCGGACCTGGATCGGCCGCAGCTGACCGTTCAGGGTGAACATCACCGTGCGCATGCCGCGCTCGTCCGGCTCTCCGATCGCCTCCAGGCCGAGCAGCAGGCGCACGCCCCGGTCGAGGATCACCTCGACCTCCGTCGAGGGGGTCATCCCGTACAGGTAGCTCTCGGTGTCGAGCAGACTGACGTCGCCGTAGCTCGCCCGCACCTGCTGGAAGTCCTTGGTCGGGCCGGGGAACAGCAGATGGTTCAGCCGGTCCCTCCTGGTTGCGGAGTCGCCATCCAGGTCGGCCCGGTCCTGGTCGGTCAGGGCCGCCTGCTCCCGGCGAGGTGACCGGCCGCGCAGGGCCCGGGTGCGGAACGGCTCGGGCCAGCCCCCAGGAGGTGCGCCGAGCTCCCCGCCGAGGAAGCCGATCACCGAGTCGGGCACGTCGTAGTCCTGCGGGTGGGTCGCGAAGTGGGCCGGATCCGCGCCTCGCGCGACAAGGTGCAGGGCCAGATCGCCGACCACCTTGCTGGACGGGGTGACCTTGACCAGCCGGCCCAGGATCTTGTCGGCGGCCGCGTACATCGCCTCGATCTCCTCGAACCTGTCCCCCAGGCCCAGCGCGATCGCCTGCTGACGCAGGTTGGAGAGCTGCCCACCAGGGATCTCGTGGTCGTAGACCCGGCCGGTCGGGCCCGGCAGGCCCGACTCGAACGGCCGGTACAGCCGTCGCACGGCCTCCCAGTAGGGCTCCAGGTCGCATACCGCCCGCAGGCTCAGCCGGGTGTCGCGCTCGGTGTGCGCCATGGCCGCGACCAGCGCGGACATCGGCGGCTGGCTGGTCGTGCCGGCCATCGCCGCACTGGCGACGTCGACGGCGTCGACCCCGGCGTCGATGGCCGCCAGGAGGGTCGCCATCTGCCCGCCGGCGGTGTCGTGGGTATGCAGGTGGATCGGCAGGTCGAACCGCTCCCGCAGCGCGGTCACCAAGGTGCGCGCCGCGGGCGGGCGGAGCAGGCCGGCCATGTCCTTGATCGCCAGGATGTGGGCGCCGGACGCCACGATCTGCTCCGCGAGGCGCAGGTAGTAGTCCAGGGTGTACAGACCCTCACGCGGGTCGCTCAGGTCGGCGGTGTAGCACAGCGCGACCTCGGCCAGCGGCACGCCCACGTCGCGCACGGCGTCGATCGCCGGCCGCATCTGCTCGACGTCGTTCAGCGAGTCGAAGATCCGGAAGATGTCGACGCCGGTGGCCGCCGCCTCCCGCACGAAGGCCTGCGTGACCTCCGTGGGGTACGGGGTGTAGCCGACGGTGTTCTGTCCGCGCAGCAGCATCTGCAGCGCGACGTTCGGCATCGCCTCACGCACGGCCGCGAGCCGCTCCCACGGGTCCTCGCCGAGGAACCGGAGGGCGACGTCGTAGGTCGCCCCGCCCCAGGTCTCGACGCTCAGCAGCCCACCGGTCATCCGGGCGACGTACGGGGCGACCTCGAGGAGGTCGTACGTGCGCACCCGAGTGGCGAGCAGGGACTGATGGGCGTCCCGGAAGGTCGTGTCGGTGACCGCGACGGCGGTCTGCTCGCGCAGGGCGCGGGCGAACCCCTCCGGCCCGAGCTCGAGCAGCCGTTGGCGACTGCCCGGGGCGGCCGGCTGTGCGAGATCGGCCACTGGCAGCTTGGCGCCAGGGCGTGGCAACCCGTTCGGTGGACCGTTCGGTCGGTTGACCGTGACATCACCGAGGTAGGTGAGCAGCTTCGTCCCCCGGTCGGCGCTGAACTTGGCGACCAGCAGCTGCGGTCGCTCCTCGATGAACGAGGTGGACAGGTTCCCCTCGACGAACTCGCTGTCGGCCAGCACGGCCTGCAGGAACGAGATGTTGCTACGGACACCACGGATCCGGAACTCGGCCAACGCGCGTCGAGCACGGCGGACGGCCGTCGGGAAGTCCCGTCCACGGCAGGTGAGCTTGACCAGCATCGAGTCGAAGTGGCCGGTGACCTCCGAACCCACGCTTGCGGTGGCACCGTCCAGGCGGATCCCCGCACCGCCGGGTGAGCGGTAGGCGACGATCCGGCCGGTGTCCGGGCGGAAGCCGTTGGACGGGTCCTCCGTGGTGATCCGGCACTGCAGGGCCGCGCCGTTCACCCGCACGGTGTCCTGGGAGATGCCGAGGTCGGCGAGCGTCTCCCCCGCTGCGATCCGCATCTGGGAGGACACCAGGTCGACGTCGGTGACCTCCTCCGTCACCGTGTGCTCCACCTGGATGCGAGGGTTCATCTCGATGAAGACGTGCTGGCCGGCCCGCTCCCCCACCGTGTCGACGAGGAACTCGACGGTCCCGGCATTGACATGACCGATACTCCGCGCGAACGTCACCGCGTCGCGGCACAGGGCGTCCCGGATCGCCGGGTCCAGGTTCGGGGCCGGCGCGATCTCGATCACCTTCTGATGCCGCCGCTGCACCGAGCAGTCCCGCTCGAACAGGTGGACGACCTCGCCGGTCGCGTCAGCCAGGATTTGCACCTCGATGTGCCGAGGGCGGACCACGGCCCGCTCCAGGAAGACCGTCGGGTCACCGAAGGCGCCGTCCGCCTCCCGCATGGCGGCCCGGAGGGCGGCCGGCAGGTCGCCGGGGGCCTCGACCCGGCGCATGCCGCGTCCTCCGCCGCCGGAGACCGCCTTGACGAACAGGGGGAAGCCGACGTCCGCGGCGGACGCAAGGAGCGCCTCGACGTCGGCCGACGGCTCCGACGACGGGAGGACGGGGATCCCCGCCTGCCGGGCTGCACGCAGGGCACGGACCTTGTTGCCCGCCATCTCCAGCACCTCGGGCGACGGCCCGATGAAGGTGATGCCGGCCTCGGCGCACGCACGAGCGAGCTCCGGGTTCTCCGACAGGAAGCCGTAACCCGGGTACACGGCGTCCGACTCGGATTCCCGGGCCACCCGGATGATCTCGGCGATGTCCAGGTAGGCCCGGACCGGATGACCAGGCTCCCCGATCGGGTAGGCCTCGTCGGCCTTCAGCCGGTGCTCGGAGTTGCGGTCCTCGTACGGGAAGACCGCGACGGTGCGCGCGCCCAGCTCGACCGCGGCCCGGAAACCTCGGACAGCGATCTCCGCACGGTTGGCGACGAGCACCTTGGAGAACACGGACTCACCTCACGGTCAGCGGGGCGGGAAGCAGAACGCTAGCGGCTGATGACCGGTCCACGTGAGGCGTCCGCCTCGCGGACGTCTAGAGGAGGTCAGAGGTGCACCATGACAAGACCAGCGACCACGCGCAAGCCGGCAGAGCGCCGTTCAGCCGGCGTTCCGTGCCCGACGGCGCAGCGAGAGCTCGTCGTCGCCCGCAACGAGCGGGCCATCGTCGTCCGCCCGTTCCGTCGGCAGCGAGGCGAGGGTCCCCTCGACCTCGCGCCAGACCCGGCCGACCGCGATGCCGAAGACGCCCTGACCGCCCTGCACCAGGTCGATGACCTCGTCGGCGGACGTGCACTCGTAGACCGACGCACCGTCGCTCATCAGGGTGATCTGCGCCAGGTCCTCGACGCCGCGCTCGCGCAGATGGGACACGGCGGTCCTGATCTGCTGCAGCGAGACGCCGGTGTCCAGCAGTCGCTTGACGACCTTCAGGACCAGGATGTCGCGGAAACTGTACAGGCGCTGGGTCCCGGAACCGCTGGCCGGCCGGATGGACGGTTCGACCAGGCCGGTACGGGCCCAGTAGTCCAGTTGGCGGTAGGTGATGCCCGCGGCGCGGCAGGCCGTCGGCCCGCGGTAGCCCGTCGTCGTGTCAAGATCGGGCAGCTCGTCACCGAACAGGAAGCCCTGGGCGCGCTGTGGGATGGCGACGGACTCGTGGACCGACTCTCCGGGGCCGCTCACGGCACCCTCCCCTCGTCGTCGTCATCCGGCGCGCTGACCGCCTGATGATCTCACTGATGACGCTAGGGCCGGCCACCGGGGGCGTCAACGACGCCACGCGGTCGGGGACGTGCGTGTCGGCCGGGATGAACCCTCAACCTCAACGTGAACGTGAAATCTGCCCCAGATCGCGGCTTCTGTGCCCCTCTGGCCGGTGTCCTCAGGAGTTGCCGTTGCCGGTTTCGCCCTCGTCGGTCGCCACGAAGTCGTCCGGGCTGACCGTGTCAAGAAAGGCGCGGAACTCCTCGACCTCCTCGTCCTGGTCGGCCGTCTCCTGCACCTCCAGCCCGGACTCGGCCAGCACCTGCGGGTCGCACAGCACGGGGCTGCCGGTCCGCACCGCCACGGCGATCGCGTCGGAGGCCCGCGAGTCGATCCGGCGACCGTCTGCGAGCACCAGTGCGGCGTGGAACACGCCGTCGATCAGGGCGACGATCTCCACCCGGTCCACCGTCGCCGCGACGGTCGACAGCACCGAGACCAGAAGGTCGTGGGTCATCGGGCGCGGCGGCACGACGCCTGCCTGCCCTGCCGCGATGGCCTGCCCCTCGGAGAGCCCGACGACGATCGGCAGCACCCGGCTCCCGTCGACGTCCAGCAGGAGCACGACGACCTGGTCCAGCGGCACCTGCCGACGCACACCCAGAACCTGCATCTCGATCAGGCCGTCCCGCATACCGTCACGCTACGTCCCCGACGCGGCGCAAGCACACCCCCTCGGCTACCCGATCGGCCGACGCGCGGAATCGCGCCCGAGGCTCGCGCTCAGAGCGGCAGGTCCGCGACGCCGGCTCGCACGAGGGTCACGTGGAGCTGGGCACACAGCTCACCGACCTCCCCCGCGACACTGGCGGCGTGGGCCTGTGCCGCGACGGCGCGCTGGCCGCGCAACGGCGCGACGATCTGCTCGACCATGTCCACCTGGCGGTCCGCCGCCGACCGGAACGCTCGCAGGTGCCGCGGCTCGACACCGTGCTCGGCGAGGGCGACGGCCAGCAGGACCACGTCCCTCGCCCAGGGCTCGAGATGGCCTGACCGATCGCTGTGCAGCACCCCGGCCTCCGCGAGCCCCGTGACAAGTGCCGGGTCCGCGCCGGTGTCCTGCGCCAACGACGCAACCGTGTACCGGCCGTGCCGTGCGCCTGTGCGCTCACCGTCTGCCGCGGCGAGTCGAGGCGCCGGTGACGACGTCACCTCCCCTGCGTCCAGGGCGGCCAGCTGCTCCCGGATCACGCGCAGGGGCAGGTACCGGTCGCGCTGCTGGCGCAGCACGAACCGCAGACGCTCCAGATCCGCCGGGCTGTACTGCCGGTAGCCACCGGCCGTCCGCACGGGCTCGACCAGCCCCTGCTCCTCGAGAAACCGCAGCTTGGACGGGGTCACCGCAGGGAAGTCCGGGCCCAGGTCCCCCAGGACGTCGGAGATCCGCATGCTCGGCTCGCGCGAGACCCCCTGGGGCCACGGCTCGACGAGTCGCGGTCGGGCCGGCGCCTCCGCTGGGACCGACCCGTCCGGGTGCGGCTGGGCTGCAGGCGTCACGGTTCGTCCACCGCCACGCCCTCGGGGCGGTCCGCCGGACGGACCGGGCTGGGGTGGAAGGTCATCCGGAACTTGCCGATCTGCACCTCGTCGCCGGCCTTGAGCGGCGCCCGCTCGATCCGGTCCCGGTTCACGTACGTGCCGTTCAGCGAGCCGACGTCGCGCACGACGAAGCCATCACCCTCACGGACGAACTCCACGTGCTTGCGAGAGACCGTGACGTCGTCGAGGAAGATGTCGGCGTCGGGGCTGCGGCCGGCCACAGTGCGCTCGGCGTCGAGCAGGAACCGCGCGCCCGCACTCGGCCCGCGCTGGACGACCAGCAGGGCGGACGTCGGGGGAAGTGCGGCAACGGCCGCCTGGTCCTCCGTGCTCAGGCCGGCGGGACCGTCGTGCTCCACCGCCCCGACAACACCCTCGCCGAAGCCGATCGTGGTCTCGGCCGCCGTCCAACGACCTTCGGACGCATCGCGCTCGGTCATGGGTCCTCCTCGGCGTCGGCGGTCGGTGATCGCCCGGGTCTGGTGATGGACAGCCTAAGCCGCACGCGGCCCCGACCGGCAGTCCCGGGACGAGACCAGCGTCATCCACCGTCGATCGCTGGTGCCGGTGTGGCGTAGCGCGGGCGCTCGACCACCCGCACCGCCGTGACCTGCACCTCGTCAAGGGAGCTCAGGCCGGTGCTACCACCGGCGTTCCGGACGGTAGCGAGGGCACCGCCGGGGATGCTCAGGGCGGTGGTGACGGTGTCGGGGTCCCCGATCGCCAGCCAGCGGTAGGGCGGGCTCAGCAGGACGCCGTCCACCTGCACGCCGTCCGGGGTGTCGATGAAGTAGCTGGAGGCGGTCAGCCGCTGGTCGCCGACCTGGATGGCCTCGGCTCCAGCGTTCCGCAGCTCCTCGAGCACGTTGTAGAGCACCGGTGCCGGGATCGGCTGGTCCGGTTCGCGGATGATCAGCTCAACCCCGGGCCCCACTGCCGGCAGCTCACCGGCCAGGATGCCCTGCACCTCCGCTCGGGCCGCGGCTGCCTCGCGCGCGGCGCGCTCGGTGTCCGAGCCGGTCACGAGCTCGGTGCGCTGCGCCCGCAGGTCGGTGACCTGGGTCTGGAGCTCCTCGGCGCGGCGGGTGACCTCGTCGAGGATGCGCACGAGCTCGTTCTGGCGCAGGCTCGACAAGCCCTCGCTCCGGTTGGCCTGGACCTGGACCACAAGGGCGAAGCCGAGCAGCGCGCACAGCAGACCGGTGATGACCTGGCCTCGGCTGGCGTGCGGTGCGAACGAGCGCGCGAGCGTGCGCCAGGCCGATCGCGGTTCGGCCTGGCGCTGCAGGTGGTCGGGTGTCATCTCAGGCCTTCAGGAGGTGGCGCCGGATGGCCGCGGCGTTGGAGAAGATCCTGATCCCCAGGACCACGACGACGGCGGTCGACAGCTGCGTACCGACTCCGAGCTGGTCCCCCAGGAACACAATCAACGCGGCGACCACGACATTGGACAGGAAGGAGATCACGAACACGCGGTCGTCGAACACACCGTCGAGCAGCGCGCGCAGGCCACCGAAGAGAGCGTCGAGCGCGGCAACGACCGCGATCGGCAGGTAGGGCTGCAGGACCGCGGGAACTGTCGGTTCGAGGAACAGCCCCACGAGAGCACCGACCACCAACCCGATGAGCGCGATCATGGCGAACCCTTCTCCTCGGGTGGTGCCGACTTCAGCGGTGCCGACGACGATGCCACATCCGCCAGGCCTGTCGCGTGCCGCAAGGTGGTGCTGCCCGCACCGGGAAGATCAAGCTGCTGCGCCGCGGTCGCGGTGGCGGTGATCCCGTAGGTCCCGGAGAGGAAGGCGAGATGGTTGGCCGCAGAGGACCGGGCGAACGCCGTCTGCATCTCCCGGACGTCGCCGATGGCCTCGATCCGGTAGGGGGCGAGCACCGGGGCGAGGTCGACCTGGATCGCCTGGCCCGCGCCGCGGATCGCGGTGAGCGCGGTGAGGCGCGAGCCGTTGATCGCGATCGCCTCGGCGCCTGCCGCCCACAGGCCGTTGGTGACGATCTGCAGGTCGATGTCCTGGACCCGGGCCGCGTCGTCCTCCGGATCGGTCACCTCACCGTCGTCGAGCTCGATGACCAGTCCGGGCCCGCTCACGCCGAGGGCACCGGAGGCCAGCTCGGAGGCCTCGAGCCGTTCGAACAACCCGGGGTTCAGTGAGGCGATCGCGTCGGACTGCACCTGCGCGATGTCGGCACTGAGCCGCTCGACCAAGTCGGCCAGGTCCTCGACCTCAGTCGAACGGAGGGTGATCTCCCGTTCCAGAAGTGCACGTGGCGATGGGCCGGCCAGCAGCGGCCTCCGGAGCTCGCTGACCGCAACGACGGTGATCAGACCCAGCAGCACCGCAAGGATCATGTGCAGGGCGGTGCGCGTGGCGCGGTCGGCGACCCCCCGCTGCACCACCGGGCGCTGCGCGGCCTCGACGTAGCCGGGGTCGAGGGCCTTGCTCATCACGTCGTTCAGCAGGCCCATCGATGCGTCGACGGCCCGCGGCGCCCTCGGCAGCACGCGTCGCCCCGGGTCCGCCGTCATCGCGGTGCCCGACGTCGTCGCACCAGCTCGGTGCCCGACTGCCGCAGGTAGATGGCACCCGCCAGCCAGTACAGCCCGACGCCCCAGATGGCGAAGGCCCAGCCGAGCAGGTCTGCGGCGACCCCGACTGGACCGGACAGCTCCGCGAGCAGGAGCAGCGGAAGCGCGTACAGCAGAGCGAAGGTGCCGGCCTTCCCAACGAAGTGCACCGGGAGGGGCCCGATCCGGGCGGCCATCAGCACTGCCAGCACGACCGCAAGGAGGACGTCCCGCGCGAGGATCACGACCACCAACCAGACGGGCACAACGTCTCGCACGGCGAGCACCACGAGCGTCACGATGATGAACAGGCGGTCCGCGGCGGGGTCGAGCAGCTCACCGAGCCGCGACTGCTGGTTCAGCGCCCGGGCAAGACGACCGTCCAGCCAGTCGCTCGCTCCGGCGACGACCAGGACACCGAACGCCCACACGTCGTGCCCACCCAGCGCCAGCCAGGTGAAGACCGGCACCAGGAGCAGTCGCAGCAGGCTGATCAGGTTGGGCAGGGTCATGGCGCCGGCCAAGGGACGCGTCGTTGTCCCGTCGGCAGAAGGCTGGCCGGTATCGCTCACGCCCCGCTCGTCCCTTCCGTACCCGCAGACCGGCCAGAGGCCGTGCCGCGATCTTACGGCCCGGAGCGGACCTGCCACGGCCGGCTCAGCGGACGCGCCGCAATCGCACCGACCGGTTCGCCGGATCGGCCTGGAGCAGCCGGACGCGCACCCGCAGGCCCACCGGGAGGTCGTCGTCCTCGGTGTGCGCCACCACTGCGGGAGAGCGCAGCTGGACGGTCCGCGGGTCGAGCGCGACGCCGTCGAACTCCTCACCGACGTGCGGCGCAAGGATGGCAGCCTCGACCAGGTCGGTGCACGCGCGGTCGACCGCCGCCGCCCGCCGTGCGCCGGTCGCCATCAGCTCGCCGAGTGACGAGAACTCGGCGAGCACCCACTCCGGCGGATCGACGCTCTGCTGCGCGGCGAGGCAGATCTCCAGGCCGTACCTGTCGACCAGCCGGCGCAGCGGTGCAGTGACGTGCGCGTACGGAGCGGCGACCGCGCCGTGCACGACGGCGGACGGCGGGGTTCCGCGGAACGGTTCCCAGGCGGCCCCCCGGAACAGGCTGACCGCGGCGGTCAGGAAGGCGGCGGTCGCCGGCGTCGCGCGGTCAAGGGCGGCGAGGGCGTCCGGGTAGCTCGTGCCATGAGGCCAGGGAACGCCGAGCCCGACGGCACGACGCTGCAGCCGCTCCAGCTGCTCGGGTTCCGCCGCGGGCATAGTCCGCAGGATCCCGACCCCGGCGTCCAGCATCATCCGAGCGGCGGTCATCCCGGTCATCAGCGAGATCTGCGCGTTGTGGTTCTCCACGGGCAGCGGGGCACGGAACTCCAGGTCCCATCCGCCACCCGCGGCGTCGACCACCTCCTGCTCGGGCTTGGCGAGCGACACCCCTCCGCGTTCGCGCTCGAGCCAGCTGCGGAGGGTCCCCACCTCGACCAGGAGTCGCAGCACCTCCCCGGTGGTGCCGGCGTCCAGCCGCGCCTGCTCGGTCGGGTAGTCCAGCTGCTCCCGGCTGCGGACAACGCTCCGGGCGACCGTTGCCTCCTCGACCTCACCGTCCGCGCCCAGCCGCAGGTCCCAGACGATGGCCGGCCGGTCCTGCCCGGGCAGCAGCGAGGCCGTGCCCTCGCTCAGCACCGTCGGGTGTAGCGGCACCCGTTCGTCCGGGCAGTAGACCGTGAGGGTGCGCTCCTTGACCGCCCGATCCAGTGCTCCACCGGGCCGCACGAACGCCGCGACGTCGGCAATGGCATACCGCACGCGGTAGCCGCTACCCGAGCGTTCGATGTGCATCGCCTGGTCGAGGTCCCGCGATCCTGGCGGATCGATCGTCACGAAGGGCAGGTCCGTCAGGTCCGCGCGTCCGGCGGTACGGTTGTCAGCCGCGGCGCTCGCCTCGTCCAGCGCGGCCTCGGGGAAGTCGGTCGGCACCTTGAGCTCCCGCCTGATGGCGGCGAAGCCCTCCCGCAGCAGCAGCCCCTCACCCCGCAGGTGACGACGTGGTTGAGGCACCTCGCCACCCTAGGTGCCCGTGCCGGCGCCCGCGCCCGCGAACCGTTCTCAGACCAGCTGAGGTGCAGGTCAGCCGAGCTCCGCTGCCAGCACGGCTGCGAACTCGTCGACGTCGGCCTCCGTCGTGTCGAAGGCGCACATCAGCCGGACCAGACCGGGATGACCCTCCCAGTCGTAGAAGTGGAAGCGCTCGCGCACCCGATCGGCAACGCCGTCGGGCAGCACAGCGAACACCGCGTTGGCCTCGACGGGCAGCGCAACGTGCACCCCGGGCAGCCCGCCGATCGCGTCGCGGAGCCGGCGCGCCATGGCGTTGGCGTGCTGGGCGGATCGCAGCCACAGGTCACCGTCGAAAAGGGCCAGCAGCTGGGCGGACACGAACCGCATCTTCGAGGCCAGCTGCATGTCGATCTTGCGGAGGTAGCGCACACCCTCGACGGCAGCCGGCTCCAGCACGACGATGGCCTCGGCGCCGAGCGCGCCGTTCTTGGTCCCGCCGAGCGAGACGACATCGACCCCGACGTCAGTGGTGAAGGCGCGAAGCGGCAGCCCCAGGGTGGCGGCGGCGTTCGCGATCCGGGCCCCGTCCAGGTGGACCCGCAGTCCCTGCTGATGGGCCAGCTCGCACACCGCTGCGATCTGCTCCGGTGAGTAGCAGGTGCCGAGCTCGGTGGTCTGGGTGATCGACACGACTCCCGGCTGCGCCCGGTGCTCGTCGTCGCGTCCACCCATCCGGAGGTCGACGAGCTCAGGGGTCAGCCGGCCGTCCGATGCGGCGACGGTGAGCAGCTTCAGCCCGCCGACACGTTCCGGGGCCGCGTTCTCGTCGGTGTTGATGTGCGCGGACTCCGAGCAGATCACGGCGCCCCAACGCGGCAGCATCGACTGCAGGGCGACCACGTTGGCCGCAGTCCCGGTGAACACGGGGTAGATGTCGACGTCACGGCCGAAGTGCCCGGCAAGGACCTCGCGCAGACGGGCGGTGTAGACGTCCGCCCCGTACGCCACCTGGTGTCCCTCGTTGGCCTCGGCCAGCGCCGCCAGGACCTCGGGATGGGCACCTGCGTAGTTGTCCGAGCCGAATGCCCGGTGGCCGGGCTCATGCAGTCGCGTCACGTCGGCATCCTGCCACCGGTTCGACCGCTCAGTCGTGGCTCGGCGGCTCGTCGTCGTCCGCGGTGTGCCGGGCGAGCACGAAGACGAGGTCGGAGAGCCGGTTGAGGTAGCGGAGCAGCTCTGGGCTCACCCCCTGGCCGGCGTCCTGCAGGGCCACCACTCGCCGCTCTGCCCGGCGCACGACCGTGCGGGCGTTGTCAAGAGCGGCTGACGTCCCACCCGTGCCCGGTACGACGAAGACCGGGCGCAGCGGCCGGGCTGCCAGCCTGCCGTCGATCGCCCGCTCGATGGCGTCCACCATCTCCTGGGTCACCAACGAGATCCCCGCCTCGAGCCGGTCGCGATGCCGTGGGTTCGTCGCAAGATCGGCGGCCACGACGAACAGCTCTCGCTGGCGCTCGAGGATCTCGCTCGCCAGCGCGGCGTCATGGCACGACGCCCGCGCCACCCCGAGCGCGGAGACCGCCTCGTCGATGTCCCCGCACGCCTCCATCAGGGCGTCGGCCTTGGAGACCCGACCACCGAGGAAGGTGCCCGTGGTGCCGTCGTCCCCGGCCCTGGTGTAGACGCGCACATGTCCTCCCGGTCGCCTGGTCCTGTCGGCACCCTCGCCCATGGCACGTCCTCCGGGCAAGTCACCCCGCGGCGTCGGCCCGTGGCGGTACGGTGATCCGGTCACCCACCGGGTGATGCTCTGAACAGGGCCCGCAGCCAGGGGAAGCCGGTCGAAGTCCGGCGCTGACCCGCAACCGTAGGTCGGACGCTCCCCGCGTCCGACGAGCCGGAGCACCTGCTGCGAGCCGAGAGGCTCCAACCGTCGAGGCATGCGGGACGGAGCCCGGGTCGTCGCCACGACCGTGCGGGCCTCCCGCAGCCGGCGACGGTGCTGGGTCCGGCCACGGACCCCTCAGAAAGAAGCACCGATGCGTCGCACTGCTGCCACACTCTCCCGTCAGTTCGCCGCCGCCCTCCTCGCGGCCGGCTTCGCGATCCCCCTCGCTGCGTCCAGCGCTGCCGGGGACACCGAGGTTCCCCCCTCGCCGTGCCAGGACGGCGTGACGGTCGTCGTCGACTTCACGGACCTCGGCGGCCGACTCGAGACCGGCTGCGCGGCGGATCCCGCCACCGGCATCGAGGCGCTCCAGCAGGCCGGGTTCACCGACACTCGCGACCCCGCCGGGATGATCTGCGCGATCGACGCCCGGCCGGACCCTTGCCCGGAGACCTTCACCGGCTCGTACTGGTCGTACTGGTACGGCGGCACAGACGGCACCTGGCAGGTCCGGATGGAGGGCACCGACACGTCGGTGCCGGCGGCCGGCGGATTCGAGGGCTGGCGGTACAACGACGGCTCGACCGGCCCAAGCGTGCTCCCGGCCGATCTGCCGGCGCAGCCGACGGACGAGTCGGCGGCTGTCTCCGGCGACGACGGGACGGACGCCGGCACCCTGGTCCCCGAGGCCGCCCAACCATGGGTGTTCGCCATCGTCGGCATCGGCGCCGTCTCCGCGGTCGTTGCGGTCGGCATCGGCTTGATGCGGCGCTCGGGACGCGGGTCGTCGAACGGCCCGGCCGGACAGGACTGAGCCGATGACGATGCGCCCCCTTGCACTGCACCCGCTCGCCTGGTGGGCGTGGGCGCTCGCGCTCGCGGTCGCGGCGACCCGGGTGAGTGACGTCCGAGTGGTCGCACTGCTCCTGGCGGCGGTCGTCGCGGTCGTGATCCTGCGCCGCGACGACTCGCCGTGGGCACGGTCGTTCCCTGCCTACCTGGTGCTCGGGGGCTGCATCGTCGTCGTCCGGATCGCCTTTCACGTGGCGGTGGGGATCAAGTCGCCGGGAACGGTGCTGCTGGACCTGCCACGCGTGCGGACCCCCGACTGGGCGGTCGGGATCGAGCTCTTCGGTCCGGTGACCAGCACTGGGCTGGCCACCGCGGCGGCAGCCGGCTTGCGCCTCGCGCTGCTCGTCGTGTGCTTCGGCGCCGCCAACGCGCTGGCCAATCCGAAGCGGGCCCTTCGTGCGCTGCCGGCGTCGCTGCACCACATGGGCTCGGCAGTCGTGATCGCGATCAGCGTGACGCCGCAGCTGGTCGCGGCCGCCGTCGGGGTGCGACGCGCGCAACGCCTGCGCGGCACACCCCGACGGGGCGCCCGCGCGGTGCTTGCCTCGGCGGTCCCGGTGCTCACTGACGCCCTCGACCGGTCCCTTGCCCTTGCGGCTTCGATGGACTCGCGCGGGTACGCCCGGACGTTGCCCGGCAGGTCCGACCGTCGGGTCGGTGCGCTGCTGCTGCTGGCCCTGCTCTCGGCCGCGTTCGGCACCTACGCCCTGCTGGCCGGCAGCCCGGTCCTGCAGTCGGCCGGCATGCTGGCCGCCGGCGCAGCTGCTGCCGTTGTCGCGTCGGTGCTCGCGGGACGCCAGGTGCAGCGCAGCAGGTATCGGCCGGACGTCTGGGGCAGGCCGGAGACGCTCGTCGCGCTCGCCGGCACGGTTGCCGCCGGTCTGCTGATCGCCTCGTCGGGGGCTGCCGGACAGCTCCTCCTCGCG
Organism: Actinomycetales bacterium; assembly: GCA_038204895.1. Taxonomy (GTDB): domain Bacteria; phylum Actinomycetota; class Actinomycetes; order Actinomycetales; family Cellulomonadaceae; genus Actinotalea. The sequence continues at coordinate 62,376 of JBBRCL010000006.1, forward strand.
GCCGCGGGAGCTGCGCTCGCGGCAGCGCCGGCGCTGGGCTCGCGCAGGTTCGCCTCATGAACCGGACCGCACTGCGGATGGAGCACGTCACCGTCACGTACCCGGGCGCGACCCGACCGGTCCTGCGCGACGTGTGCCTCGACGTCCCCGAGGGAGAGCTCTGCCTCGTCATCGGGCCCACCGGGGCAGGCAAGTCGACGCTGCTGCGGGCGGCCTGCAGCCTCGTCCCGCACTTCACCGGGGGAACGCTGGCCGGACGCGTCCTGCTGGACGGACGTGACACCCGCGACCACCTTCCCCGGGACCTCGCCGATGTGGTGGGCGTTGTCGGCCAGGACCCGGCTGCCGGCTTCGTCACCGACATCGTCGAGGAGGAGCTCGCCTACGCCATGGAGCAGCTCGGCCTGGCGCCGGCGGTGATGCGCAAGCGGGTCGAGGAGGTGCTCGACCTCCTGGGCCTCGCCGCGCTGCGGGACCGCCCGCTCAGCGGTCTGTCCGGGGGTGAGCAGCAGCGGGTGGCGATCGGCGCGGTGATCACGGCGCAGCCCCGCGTCCTGGTGCTCGACGAGCCGACCTCGGCCCTTGATCCGGCGGCTGCCGAGGACGTGCTCGCGGCGCTCACCCGGCTGGTGCACGACCTCGGGATGACGGTGGTCCTCGCCGAGCACCGGCTCGAGCGGGTGGTCCAGTACGCGGACCGGGTGGTGGCTGTCGCCGCCGACGGGTCGGTCACGGACGGGCCGCCGCAGGACGTGCTCGCCACCGCCGCCGTCGTGCCACCGATCGTGGATCTCGGGCTGTTGGCCGGCTGGGATCCGCTGCCGCTGTCCGTGCGTGATGCCCGACGCCGGGCCCCCGCCCTGCGCGCGCGTCTGGCACCCGGTCTCGCCCGCGACGTGGACCGGCCGACCGCTCCCTCGCCCGAGGTGCTGACGGCTCGGGACGTACACGTGCACCACGGTCGGCTCGCCTCGCGGCGACGGCCCGGTCCCGGCTCGACAGCGGATTGCGCACCCGGCGCGACGGGGGTGCATGCGGTGCGCGGGGTGAACCTCACCCTGCGGGCCGGCGACGTCGTCGCCCTGATGGGTCGCAACGGCTCGGGCAAGACGTCGTTGCTCTGGGCGCTGCAGGGCTCCGGGCGCCGCAACCGCGGTTCCGTCCAGGTGGCGCCCGGCCCGTCCGACGTTGGTCCGGCCCGCGCCGATCCCGCGCGGCTCTCCCCCCGCGACGCGCGGCGCCGGGTGGCCCTGGTGCCGAACACCCCGCAGGACCTGCTGTTCCGCGAATCCGTCGCGGCCGAGTGTGCGGAGGCGGACGGATCGGCGCCCGGGACGACGCGTGCCCTGTTGGACGACCTGGCCCCCGGGATCCCCGGGCAGGCGCACCCGCGCGACCTGTCGGAGGGTCAGCGCCTGGCACTGGCACTGGCGGTCCAGCTCGCCGCGACACCGCGCGTCCTGCTGCTCGACGAACCGACCCGCGGCCTGGACTACGCCGCGAAGCGGCACCTGGCCGAGGTGCTGGTCAGGCACGCAGCCGGCGGCGGTGCGGTTCTGCTGTCCAGCCACGACGTGGAGTTCGTCGCGGAGTGCGCGTCCCGGGTGGTCGTGATGGCCGACGGAGATGTGGTCGCCGACGGCACGGCGGCTGAGGTGCTGGTGTCGTCGCCGGTCTTCGCCCCGCAGGTCGCCAAGATCCTGCACCCCTTGCCGCTGCTGACTGTCGCGCAGGCCCGCCGGGCCATGGAGCGCACGCCATGAGCGGGCCCTCCGTGCCCCGGCGGGCGACAGCCATGCCGCTGGGGCCACGCACGACGTCTGCTCTCGTCCTCGCCTCGGTCGCCGGTCTGCTCGCGTTCGGCTGGCCGCTGGTCCTGGCACCCGCCGGCGGGCTCGAGCACGGTGTCGATGCGCCGCTGGTGCTCGCGGCGGTCCTGGCGGGCGTGCTGCTCGTGCTGGCGGTGGCTCTCGGCGAGGGTGGCATCGACGTCAAGGCGATCGCCGTGCTGGGCCTGCTGTCCGCCGTCGGGGCGGTGCTGCGACCGCTCTCCGCGGGGACCGGCGGGGTGGAGCTGGTCTTCGTCGTCATCATCCTGGGCGGTCGGGTGTTCGGTCCCGGGTTCGGGTTCGCCCTTGGTTCCACAACGATCTTCGCGTCCGCGCTGCTCACCGGTGGTGTCGGGCCGTGGCTGCCGTTCCAGATGCTCGCCGCGTCGTGGGTGGGTCTGGGTGCCGGTCTGCTGCCGCGGCGCCTCCGCGGGCGTTCCGAGGTCGCGCTGGTCGCGGTCTACGGGGCGCTGGCCGCCCTGACCTTCGGGATCGCGATGAACCTGTCCTTCTGGCCGTTCCAGCTCGGGGTGGGTACCGAGCTCTCGTTCGTCCCGGGCGACGCGGTGGCCGCCAACCTGCACCGGTTCTGGGTGTACAGCCTCGCGACCTCACTCGGCTGGGACGTCGGGCGCGCGGTGACGACCGCCGTCGGCATCGTGATCCTCGGCCGTCCGGTCCTGGCGGCCTTGCGGCGAACCGCGGCGCGCGCGGCGTTCGTTCCGGCCGAGCCGGCTCCAGCACGTCTCGACGACGGTCCCGTTGCCGTCCCCGTTGCTGTTGCCGGTGCCACGCCAAGGGTGGCGACACGCCGCGCGACGCCGTGATCCGTCGGCACTCCTCCCCCGCCCTCGGGCCGCTGGCCTGCACCTTCGCGGCACACGGGTGAACCCCCGGCGCGCCGCACGGACGAGTGTGTCGGAGGCACTACATATAGTGGTTCCACGCTTGTAAGTTAGGCACCCTTAGTGGTGGACCTCACGGTCCGCACGGTTGGCGACGAGGCCCGCGACGGCATCTCGCACACCGTCGGCGGGCCCCGGGGACGCCCACAGCACTTCCGGCCCGGTAGCCGGTGAGAGATCCTGGGAACGTGAAGGAGAAGGACATGACGGAGACGTCCAGCACCAACAAGTCAGGCCCCCGCGGCGCATCGAAGGCGCGCCAGGCGGGCCTGACGATCGAACGGGTCTTCACGACGCCGGGCACGCACCCCTACGACGAGGTCGAGTGGGAGCGCCGCGACGTCGTGCAGACCAACTGGCGGACCGGCGAGACCATCTTCGAGCAGAAGGGTGTGGAGTTCCCGACGTCGTGGTCGATGAACGCTTCCACCATCGTCACGACCAAGTACTTCCGCGGGGCGGTCGGCACCCCTGTCCGGGAGTGGAGCCTCAAGCAGCTCATCGACCGGGTCGTCCTGACCTACACCAAGGCCGGACGCGACAACGGCTACTTCGCCACCGACGAGGACGCGAGCCTCTTCGAGCACGAGCTGACCTGGATGCTGCTGCACCAGGTCTTCTCCTTCAACTCCCCCGTGTGGTTCAACGTGGGCACCGCGTCCCCGCAGCAGGTGAGCGCCTGCTTCATCCTCTCGGTCGACGACACGATGGACTCGATCCTGAACTGGTACCGCGAGGAGGGGATGATCTTCAAGGGCGGCTCGGGCGCCGGGCTCAACCTCTCGCGCATCCGGTCCTCCAAGGAGCTGCTCTCCTCTGGCGGCACGGCCAGCGGTCCGATCTCCTTCATGCGGGGTGCGGACGCATCCGCCGGGACCATCAAGTCCGGTGGCGCGACCCGGCGCGCAGCGAAGATGGTGGTCCTGGACGTCGACCACCCGGACATCGAGGAGTTCGTCCAGACCAAGGCCCGCGAGGAGGACAAGATCCGGGCCCTGCGCGAGGCCGGGTTCGACATGGACCTCGGCGGCAAGGACATCGTGTCCGTGCAGTACCAGAACGCCAACAACTCCATCCGGGTCAACGACGAGTTCATGCAGGCGGTCGAGGACGGCGGCGCCTTCGGGCTGCGCGCCCGCGCCGACGGCTCGGTGGTGGCCACCGTCGACGCCCGGGAGCTGTTCCGCAAGATCTCCACAGCGGCCTGGGAGTGCGCCGACCCGGGTCTGCAGTACGACAGCACCATCAACGACTGGCACACCAGCCCCGAGGCCGGGCGCATCACGGCCTCCAACCCCTGCTCGGAGTACATGCACCTGGACAACTCCTCGTGCAACCTCGCCTCGCTCAACCTGATGACCTTCCTGCGGGACGACGACACCTTCGACGTCCGGAGCTTCGAGAAGGCAGTCGAGCTGGTCATCACGGCGATGGACATCTCGATCTGCTTCGCCGACTTCCCCACCGAGGCGATCGGGGCGACGACGCGCGCTTACCGCCAGCTCGGTATCGGGTACGCCAACCTCGGTGCCCTCCTCATGGCGACCGGCCACGGCTACGACTCCGAGGGCGGCCGGGCACTCGCCGCGACCATCACCTCGCTGATGACCGGGACCGCCTACAAGCGCTCGGCCGAGCTGGCCGGCGTCGTCGGGCCGTACGACGGCTACCGACGCAACGCCACCGCGCACCGGCGCGTGATGCGCAAGCACGCCTCCGCCAACGACGACATCCGGACGTTCGGGGCGATGGACGCCGAGCTGCACGCCGCGGCCACCCGGGCGTGGGCCGACGGCAACCGGATCGGCGAGAAACTGGGCTGGCGGAACGCGCAGGCCTCGGTGCTCGCCCCCACCGGCACCATCGGCTTCATGATGGACTGCGACACCACGGGCATCGAGCCGGACTTCTCCCTTGTCAAGTTCAAGAAGCTGGTCGGTGGCGGGTCGATGCAGATCGTCAACCAGACGGTCCCCCGCGCCCTGCGCCGCTTCGGGTACACCGAGGAGACCATCGAGGCGATCGTTGAGTACATCGCCGAGCACGGCCACGTCGTCGACGCACCGGGTCTGCGCCCGGAGCACTACGACGTGTTCGACTGCGCAGTCGGCGAGCGGGCGATCTCCCCGCTCGGTCACGTTCGGATGATGGCGGCGGTCCAGCCGTTCATCTCCGGGGAGATCTCCAAGACCGTCAACATGCCTGAGTCGGCCACCGTCGAGGAGATCGAGGAGATCTACTTCAAGGCCTGGAAGATGGGCATCAAGGCGCTGGCCGTGTACCGCGACAACTGCAAGGTCGGCCAGCCGCTGTCCGGCGGGTCCACCTCTACCACGTCCGTCCCGGCAGCGGCACCGACGACCGGCGCCGCTCCGGCCAGGGCCGTCCGCAAGCGGCTCCCGCGCCAGCGCGCCTCGGTGACGACCTCCTTCAAGGTGGCCGGCGCCGACGGGTACATCACCGCCGGGTCCTATCCCGGTGACGGCCTCGGTGAGGTGTTCCTCAAGCTCGGCAAGCAGGGGTCGACTCTCGCCGGCGTGATGGACGCGTTCTCGATCGCGGTGTCGGTGGCACTGCAGTACGGCGTGCCGCTGGAGACGTACGTGGAGAAGTTCACGAACATGCGGTTCGAGCCGGCCGGGATGACCGACGACCCTGACATCCGGATTGCCCAGTCGATGATGGACTACATCTTCCGGCGCCTGGCCCTTGACTACATCCCGTTCGAGACCCGCTCCGCGCTCGGCATCTACACCGCTACCGAGCGCGCCCGGCAGCTCGAGACCGGCTCCTACGTCGAGGAAGAGCCGGACCAGGGAGAAGTCGGTGAGTCCATCGAGGCGGCCTCGCCGGTGGAACCGGCAGCACCGCAAGCCGGCGGTCCGCCGGCTCCTGCCGCGCGCTCCTCCGCCGAGCTGTTCGAGTTCAAGCAGGGCCGCACCGCCGACGCCCCGTTGTGCCTGTCCTGCGGGATCAAGATGCGCCCCTCAGGCTCGTGCTACGTCTGCGAGGGCTGCGGATCGACGAGCGGCTGCAGCTGATCGTCACGCCCGACGGGCCGGTTCCTCTTCCGGGGAGCCGGCCCGTCGGGCGTCGTGCCGTGACGCGCAACGCCTCAAGCCGCCCGGTATCGGACATCTGCGGAGGAGCCGGGTCCATGACCCGCGGCCGCAACGCTCGGCGGTCTCGTCGCACCCGCTGATGGCCGGAAATCGGTGCGTTTGCGCTGAAGGTCCGGGAATTTCACCCGCGTGCTTCCTCAGCCTCGCGGCTGGTCGTCCCGAAGCCTTCAGCGACAGACCCATGCCGTCCATCCGGACGGCCTGAGCCGCACGCGAGGACTCGAGCACATGGCGTCAGCACAGCCGTCGGTCACTCGACGCTCCTTGCGAGCTGCCGAGCGCGCCGCCAGCGGGAATGCCGACGAGCCCGTCGTGCCGCAGGCACGGACGGAACCGACCCTCCAGCCCAGCCGGCGAGACCAGCGATCCCTTGCGCGCGCCCACCTCGAGGCCACCGTTCGCGCCTCCGTGCGGCGTGCCGTTGCCCGCTTCGAGCCGCAGCCCGGACAGCACAGCCGCACCGCGTCGGCGAGCGGCCATGCGCACTCCGCCGCAGCCACCGCGCCGGCAATCCGCGCCTCCCGGCCGACCTCGGTCCAGGCGTCCCGTTGGCACTCCTCCCCCTCGCTGATGTGGGCCCCCCAGCTCGGCCAGGCACCTGCCCTCGGCCTCGCGCTGTCCGTGCTGATCGTGATCGCCGGGATCGGGTACGTGCACACCGACAACCTGGATCGGGCGGATCAGGCCGCGGTGGCGGCCGCGGCGGCCGAGCAGAGCCGCCGGGACAGGGTCGACGACGCCGCCGCGGACCGGCTCAACGGGTTGGCCACTGCCTTCTTCGCCGAGCGCCGTCAGGAGGCCCTCGAGGCGGCGCGCGGCGCGGTCGAGACGGCCGATGCGGTGGTCGTCGTGGCGACCCAGGTACTCGCAGCCGAGACCGTCAGCCCGCTGGGCGAGGCGGCAGCAGAGCTTGCCGAGATGGTGCGGCAGAACCCTGACCCGCTGATGCTCTCCGGGGCCGACGTCATTCCGCTCGCGGCCACCGATCCCACGGTGACGTCGACGGTTTCGGCAACAGAGCCGGCTCCGGTCACGGCAGAACCGGCCACGGCTCCTGTCCCGGCAGAGCCGGCTCCGGCGGGGCCTGCCGCGGCAGCCGGTCCCACTACCGACCTCCGGTTGGAGGAGGGGGCGCTCGGCAGGATGGCGGAGCGTCCGGCCGCTGAAACCCTCGCGGCGCTCGACCTCGAGACCAGCGCACGGATGCTTGAGTTCGCCCAGCAGGTGAGCCAGCTGACGGAGCAGGTCAAGGCGGCTTCCGACGTCGCATCGGCTGAGCTGGCCGCGGCCGCGCAAGCCGCCGCCGAGCAGGCCGCCCAGCAGGCCGCGGCAGCGGCTGCCGCAGCCGAGCGCGCGGCTGCATCGATCCACCACAAGATCGAGATCGCCGATGCGTCACCGAACGGACAGATCCCCCGCGAGGTCCTCTGCGGCGTGGCGTTCGACTCCGACACGCTCCTGCGCTGCGACGCCGCCCGCGCCCTTGAGCAGCTCAACGCGGCCTACCGCGGGCAGTTCGGCCAGAACCTCTCAGTGACCAGCTCCTACCGGGATTACGACGGCCAGGTCGAGGCGCAGAATACCCGCGGCGGCCTGGCTGCCACTCCTGGGACCTCCAAGCACGGCCGCGGTCTGGCAGCGGACCTGGACGGCTTCGGCGATGTCGGCCAGTTCGACACGCCGTCGTACATCTGGATGACGGCGAACGCCGGAGCCTACGGATGGATCCACCCCTCGTACATGGGTCCCGGCGGTTCCGGCCCGCTGGAACCGTGGCACTGGGAGTACGGCACCGAGTGACGGTCGGCCTCGTCCACTGCCAGAGCCCGTCCACGTCCGTTTCGCCCTCTCCTGTCCCCTAGGAGCGTGGGTCAGTAGTTGAACCGCCGCTGAGGTCCGTGCATTCGGGTCGAAATACTGCGATAATTTGGCATGGATGATTCTGATGCCCTATTCGACGCGACTGGCCTTGAACGCCCGAAGCCTGTCGATGATGGT
>JBBRCL010000007.1:0-69006 GCA_038204895.1 Actinomycetales bacterium
GCGCCGGAGTCTGTGCTGCCGAGGCCGTCGCGCCGGTCGTGCACCTGGGGGAGCTGGGGCTCGACGGCCGGCTGCGGCCGGTGCGCGGGGTGCTGCCGGCGGTGGTGGCAGCTGTCGCGGCCGGGTGCCCGCAGGTCGTCGTCCCGCTCGGCAACGCCGAGGAGGCCAGGCTCGTGCCGGGGGCCGACGTGCGGCCGGCAACGCACCTGGCTGAGGTCGCCCGGTGGTACGGGGCCGACGTCGAGGTGCCCGACGTCGAGCCGGTGCGCCCAGAGGTCGCGGCGGCACCAGGGGGTGCCGTCCTCGACATGTCCGACGTGCTCGGCCAGCGGGACGCCCGATGGGCCCTCGAGGTTGCGGCCGCCGGGGGCCATCACGTGCTGATGGTCGGACCACCGGGCGCCGGCAAGACGATGCTCGCCGCCCGGTTGCCAGGTCTTCTGCCGGACCTCGGGGAGCGGGAGGCGGTCGAGGTGACGGCCGTGCACTCGGTGGCCGGGACCTTCTGTCCGGCCGGGGGACTCCTGCGGCGTCCACCGTTCGAGGACCCGCACCACACGGCGACCCCGGCAGCGGTGATCGGCGGCGGCTCTGGCCTGCCGAGGCCAGGAGCGGCCTCCCGCGCGCACCGCGGTGTGCTGTTCATGGACGAGGCGCCGGAGTTCTCACCGCAGGTGCTGCAGACGTTGCGCCAACCTCTGGAGAGCGGCGAGCTGGTCATCCACCGGGCCGGCGGGACGGCGCGGTACCCGGCCAAGTTCCAGCTCGTGCTGGCGGCCAACCCGTGCCCGTGCGGGCGATCCGTCGGCAAGGGGCTGGAGTGCACCTGCACCCCGATGGCGAGGCGCCGGTACTTCTCGCGGCTCTCCGGGCCTCTGCTGGACCGGGTTGACCTCCAGATCGAGGTTCTGCCGGTGACCCGCGCGGACCGGATGCGTGGCCTGTCGGCCGAGCCGACCCGTGCGATCGCGGCACGGGTGGCCGAGGCACGAGCCGTTGCCCGCCGCAGGCTCGCAGGCACACCTTGGTCCACCAACTCCGAGGTGCCTGGCGCGTGGTTGCGGGCGCACACCCGCGCGGCCGCCGATCGTGACCTGGACCTGGCGCTGGACTCGGGCGCCCTGAGCCTGCGCGGGGTGGACCGGGTGCTGCGCGTGGCGTGGACGCTGGCCGACCTCGCCGGCCGACAGGAGCCCGGGGCGACCGAGGTGGGTCAGGCGCTGTTGCTGCGGACGCGCGGGCGGGTGGGCCGGTGACCGCCCAGGCGCCGGACGACGCGACGCTGCTCGCCCGTGCGGCCTGGAGCCGGGTCGTCGAGCCCGGCGACGTGGTCGCGGGCGCGGTGATCGGCGCCCTCGGACCGGTGGACGCCCTGGCGTGGCTGCGCGACGCCGCCCGGAGCCGCGGGAGCTCGCCACCGGGTGCCGCGTGGCGCGCGGCCGGTGTGCCACGCCTGGACGATGCCGCGCGCAGTCGGCTGGCTACGTCGGTCGATCGCTGGTCGACCCGGCTCGACGGGCTCGATCCACGGCGTGAGCTGCGCGTGCTCGAGCGGCTGGGCGGGTCCGTCGTGGTCCCGGAGAGTGAGGACTGGCCGGTGGGCCTTGCGGACCTCGGACCGGCAGCACCGGTGTGTCTGTGGGCCAGGGGCAGCGCGGACCTGTCCGGCGCGCTCGCCCGGTCGGTCGCCGTCGTCGGCGCCCGGGCGTGCACCTCCTACGGGGAGCACGTCACGGCGGCGATGTCCGCCGGGCTGGCCGACGCCGGCTGGACGGTGGTCTCCGGTGGTGCCTACGGCATCGACGCCGTCGCGCACCGGGCCGCGCTCACCGTTGGTGGCAGGACTGTGGCGTTCCTGGCCGGCGGCGTCGACCGGCTGTACCCCGCCGGGAACGCCCACCTCCTCGCGGCCATCCAGGAGTCCGGTGGCGCTCTGGTCAGCGAGGTCCCGCCGGGGAGCGTGCCGAGCAAGGTCCGGTTCCTGCAGCGCAACCGCCTGATCGCTGCGGCAAGCCGGGCGACGGTCGTGGTGGAGGCGGCATGGCGCTCCGGGGCACTCAGCACGGCGCTGCATGCGGCTGGTCTGCTGCGGCCGGTCGGCGCGGTCCCGGGGCCGGTGACCTCCGCGGCGTCGGCCGGCTGCCACCGGCTGCTGAGGGACGGCTGCGCGGTTTGCGTGACGGACGCCGCGGAGGCCCTCGAGCTGGTGGGCGCGTTCGGCCGGGATCTCGCTCCGAACCGACGGACGCCCGATCGCCCCGGTGACGGCCTGGACATCGACCTGCGGCGGATGCTGGACGCCTTGCCGCTGCGACGTCCGGCCCCTGTGGAGTCGATCGCGCGCTCGGCGGGCCTGACGGTCTCCGAGGTCCGTTCCGGGCTGGGACGCCTGGAACTGGCCGACCTGGCGGAGCAGGACGGCGGTCGGTGGCGGCAGAAGGCATCTGCCACCCAAAAGCGCATAACTCGGGCAGTCGGCCGAAGTAGTCCAGAATACAGCGGGTGAAGTCTGTGTGTGCCGTCTTGTGACGTGGCGGGTGAAGCGACACGGTAGAGCAGTGCACCCAGCCACGACCGATGTCGTGGCCATGACCGAGGACGAGGTCGTGGCCGCGTTCGCGGCATACCTCGACGCAACCCGTGGGATGTCGGAGCACTCCGTGCGCGCCTACTGCGGCGACGTGCGCCACCTCGCTGGGTTCGCCAGGCGGCGTGGCACCGCCTGGCAGGAGGTCGACCTGGGCCTGTTGCGCGCGTGGCTCGCCTCGATGGTCGGTGCCCGCTTGGCCAGGGCCACGATCGCCCGACGCGGCGCGGCCGTTCGCCACTTCTACGCCTGGGCCGCCGTCGAGGGGCTCGTCGCCGACGACCCAGCGCTGCGCCTGGTCACTGCCCAGCCCGGCTCGGTGCTGCCGACCGCGCTGGCGGTCGAGCCAACCGCTCACCTGCTCGAGGTGGCGCGCCAGGCGGCCGCCGGCGGAGAACCGCTCGCCGTGCGTGACTGGGCTGTGCTCGAGCTGCTCTACGCGACCGGCGTGCGGGTCGGTGAGCTCGTGGGCGCCGACGTCAGGGACGTCGACCGGTCGACACGCCTGCTCCGGGTCTTCGGCAAGGGCGCCAAGGAACGTGTGGTGCCGTTCGGGGTCCCTGCCGCGCGAGCCGTTGACGCCTGGCTGGACCAGGCACGTCCCGCTCTCGCCACGCCGGAGTCAGCCGGCGCCCTGGTGATCGGCGTCCGCGGACGACGGATGGACCAGCGCCAGGTCCGGGCGCTCGTGCACCGCGCGGCTCAGGCGGCCGACGTCGAGGACATCGCCCCGCACGCCCTGCGGCACACCACGGCTACCCACCTGCTGCAAGGTGGCTCCGACCTGCGCAGCGTCCAGGAGATCCTTGGCCACGCCAGCCTGGCGACGACCCAGCGGTACACCCACGTGACGCCGGAGCGGTTGCGGCAGTCCTACCAGCAAGCGCACCCGAGAGCCTAGGGGGAGAGATGGCAGCCCAGGCCCGGGTACCGCGGAGCGACAGCGCAACGGTGCGGCCGCCGGTCACCGTCGTGCCCCGTCCGTACATCGAGGGAGCGTCGGAGGACACCCTGACGCTGGTGTCGTTGTGGTCGGTGTTCAAGGAGTCCGCTGACCGCACGGCCCGCGAGCGTCTGATCCTGCACTACGCGCCGCTGGTCACGATGGTGGCCGGGCGGGTGGGTGCCGGTCTGCCGAGCACCGTCGAGCAGGCCGACCTGGTCTCGTACGGGATGTTCGGGCTGATCGACGCGATCGAGAAGTACGAGACCGATCGGGCGGTGAAGTTCGAGACCTACGCGTCCGCTCGGATCCGCGGGGCGATCATCGACGAGCTGCGCGCCATCGACTGGATCCCGCGGTCGGTACGCACCAAGGCACGCGCCGTCGACCGCGCGTACGCCGAGCTCGAGGGTGAGCTGCGACGCCCGCCGGCCCAGCACGAGGTGGCCGCCCGGTTGCAGATGGGCGTCGGCGACCTCAGGGCGATCTTCACCCAGCTGTCGACGGTCAACGTCGCAGCCCTTGACGAGCTGCTCGGCAGCGGGTCGGAGCGCGGGGACTCCCTGAGCCTGCTCGACACACTGCAGGACCCCGGTGCGACGGATCCCGCCGCCACGCTCGAGGTCCAGGAGACCAAGGTGCTGCTGGCCGGGGCCATAGAGCGCCTGGGCGAGCGCGAGAAGCTGCTCCTGGTCCTCTACTACTACGAGGGCATGACCCTGGCGGAGATCGGCCGGGTGCTCGGGGTGACCGAGTCCCGGATCTCCCAGATGCACACCGCCGCCATGCTGCGACTGCGCGCCACGCTCCAGGAGGGCGACCGGTCCTGACTCAGGGCACCGGCAGCAGCACGACGGGGTCGACGCCGAGCAGCTCCAGCGGGTCGAGGTAGGTCTGGCCGCGCCGAACGCCCCAGTGCACGCACGCCTCGCGCGCGCAGTGGCCCGGTCTCTGCACGGTCCCGACCTCGTCGCCGGCGTCGACAGTCGTACCGGCCACCGGTGCGCCGACCACCGGTTCCAGGCTGCTCCGCAGGCCGTCGGGATGGGTGATCGTGACCACACCACGATCCACGACCGTTCCGCTGAAGCTCACCACCCCCGCCGCCGGTGACCTGACGACCTCGCCGACCCCGGCTGCCAGGTCGACGCCGCGGTGCCCGCTGGACCAGTGCTGGGCCGGTGCGTCGAACAGGCGCAGCACGGCTCCCTCGACCGGGGCGCGGTAGGGCACCGAGGTCGTGGCGGGCAGGGCGCCCCCCGCCTGCCCCGACGGCTGCGGGAGCGACGCGGCCAAGGTCGCGGCCAGGGCAACGCCGATCGCTGCCGACGCAGCAGATCTGGCAAGGGAGCGCATGGCCCAACCGTGCGTGGACGACGCCGGCTGCGGGGGAATGGGTCCGTCGGTCCTGTGGACCAGGCCTGCAACCCGGCCGCTGGAGGTCTCCGCCCCGACCGTCTGCGGGGTCTCGGCCCGGTCCGTTGCCCGCCGGACGGCCCGCCGTGGGACGTCGGCCGGGGCGGTCGAGTCGGGTACCATGTGCGTGCGCCCGGCTCGCCGGGTGACATCGCGCGCCCTGAGACCCCCGGAACCTCGGAGGCCATGCGTGCCGACGACGGTCCGGACCGGCCACCAGCCAGTCCGGTGTCGGCACCAGAGGACGCCAGGGGCATCGGTCACCTGACCGGCGCCGACAACCGAACCGCGGACCCGGTCCGCACGCATCAGCGCGGCCCTGCCGCGCCAGGAGGAACCATGGCCGTCGTCACCATGCGACAGCTGCTCGAGAGCGGTGTCCACTTCGGGCACCAGACCCGGCGCTGGAACCCGAAGATGAAGCGATTCATCCTCACCGAGCGCAACGGCATCTACATCGTCGACCTGCAGCAGACCCTGACCTACATCGACCGCGCGCACGAGTTCATCAAGGACACCGTCGCGCGCGGCGGCACGGTGCTGTTCGTCGGCACCAAGAAGCAGGCCCAGGAGCCGGTGGCCGAGCAGGCCGCCCGCGTGGGCATTCCCTACGTCAACCAGCGCTGGCTGGGCGGGATGCTTACCAACTTCCAGACCGTCAACAAGCGCCTCCAGCGGCTCAAGGAGCTCGAGGAGGTCGACTTCGACGACGTTGCGGGAAGCTCCTTCACCAAGAAGGAGCTGCTCATCATGCGCCGCGAGAGGGACAAGCTTGCCAAGACGCTCGGTGGCATCCGTGACATGACCCGGGTGCCCGCGGCGGTGTGGATCGTCGACACCAACAAGGAGCACCTCGCGGTGAACGAGGCTCGCAAGCTCGGCGTGCCGGTGGTCGCGATCCTTGACACCAACTGCGACCCGGACCTCGTGGACTACGCGATCCCGGGCAACGACGACGCGATCCGCGCGGTCGCCCTGCTCACGCGGGTGCTGGCCGACGCGGTTGCCGAGGGCCTGATCGCCCGGCACTCCGGCCGCACTGGTGACGCCGAGGCGGGCACCGCCGCGGCAGAGCCGCTTGCCGAGTGGGAGCGCGAGCTCCTGGGCGCCGCCGCTGCTGCGGCTCCTGAGGCAGCAGCCGAGCCGGCCGCCGCTGACGTGGTTGAGCCGGCCGCCGCTGACGTGGTTGAGCCGGTTGCTGTGGTTGAGCCGGTTGCTGTGGTTGAGCCCGTTGCCGATGCAGAGCCCGCAGCGGAGGACGAGGCCGAGCCGACGCCCGACGCGTCTACCAAGTGACCACTGACGACCAGATGAAGGACGCGTGATGGCGAACTACACCGCTGCGGACATCAAGGCGCTCCGGGAGAGCACCGGGGCCGGCATGCTTGACGTCAAGAAGGCCCTCGACGAGGCCGACGGCGACGCCGAGAAGGCCACGGAGATCATCCGGGTCAAGGGGCTCAAGGGGATCACCAAGCGGGAGGGCCGCTCGGCCTCGGACGGTCTCGTGGCAGCCCACGTCGCCGACGACCCGCAGGGGCAGTCCGGCGTGCTCATCGAGCTGAACTGCGAGACCGACTTCGTCACCAAGAGCGCGAGGTTCATCGCGCTGGCGGAGGCGGTCCTGACTGCGGTCGTCGCCAGCGGGGCCGACGACCTCGCGGTGGTCCTCGCGTCCGACGCCGGCGGCCGTACCGTGGCCGAGACGATCGACGAGACGGCGGCGGTGATCGGCGAGAAGCTCGTCCTTCGCCGCGTCGCGCGAGTTGTGGCACCCCGGGTGGCCGTCTATCTGCACAAGGTCAACAAGGACCTTCCCCCGCAGGTCGGCGTGCTCGTGGGCACCGACGAGGCGGGTGCGCCGGTCGCCAAGGACGTGGCGATGCACGTCGCGGCATACTCTCCGCTCTACCTCACCCGCGACGACGTCCCGGCGGACACGGTCGCTGCCGAGCGGCGGATCGCCGAGGAGACCTCGCGCAACGAGGGCAGGCCGGAGGCCGCGCTGCCGAAGATCGCCGAGGCCCGGCTGGGTGGGTTCTTCAAGGAGAACGTGCTGGTCGACCAGGCCTTCGCCAAGGACCAGAAGAAGTCGGTCGCACAGGTGCTCGCCGAGGTCGGCGGCACGGTGACGGCGTTCGCACGGTTCCGCGTGGGAGCCTGAGGGCGTCGCGACGGCGGCCCGCGAGCCTTCGGGCCGCGGGCCGTGCTCGCACCCCGACGGCTCGGCGCAGCACAGCACAGCACAGCACAGCACAGCACAGCACAGCACAGCACCGCCGGTACCGGCGGAGGGGTGGAGGACACGTGGTGCAGGACCAGACCGCTGAAGCCGTCGAGGCCGCCGTCGGCGTCGCTGCCGCCCACGACGCGGCGGTCGACACCCCCAAGCCCCGTCGGGCGCTGCTCAAGCTCTCCGGGGAGACCTTCGGTGGCGGGAGCGTCGGGCTGGCGCCGGATGTCGTCCGCAGGATCGCCGAGGAGATCGGCGATGCCGTGCGCGCCGGGGTGCAGGTGGCGATCGTCGTCGGCGGTGGCAACTTCTTCCGCGGTGCTGAGCTGTCCCAGATGGGCATGGACCGGGCCCGGGCGGACTACATGGGGATGCTCGGCACGGTGATGAACTGCCTGGCCCTGCAGGACTTCCTGGAGCAGGCCGGTGTCCATACCCGGGTGCAGACCGCGATCGCGATGGGCCAGGTCGCCGAACCGTACATCCCGCTGAAGGCCATCCGGCACATGGAGAAGGGCCGCGTCGTGATCTTCGGCGCCGGCGCCGGTCTGCCGTACTTCTCCACTGACACGGTCTCGGTCCAGCGGGCCCTTGAGACGCACTGCGACGAGGTGCTGATGGGCAAGAACGGCGTGGATGGCGTCTACACCGCCGACCCGCGCACCGACCCGTTGGCGACCCGCTTCGATCAGCTCAGCTACACCCAGGCCCTGGTCAGCGGCCTTGAGGTGATGGATGCCACCGCCCTGAGCATGTGCCGGGACAATGGCGTCCGGATGCGCGTGTTCGGCATGGAGGCACGCGGCAACGTCACGGCAGCCCTCAAGGGTGAGAAGATCGGCACGTTGCTCGCGGAGGGCTGAGCGGCCGCGCCGCGCGACCCCGCCCGCCACCCTGAAGAGAAGGAGCACCGGTGATCGATGACAGCCTCCTCGCTGCGGAGGAGAAGATGGACAAGGCCATCGAGGTCGCCAAGGAGGACTTCACGACCATCCGCACCGGACGCGCCAACCCCGCGATGTTCACCAAGGTGCTGGTTGAGTACTACGGCACACCTACGCCCCTGCAGCAGCTCGCGTCCTTCAACACGCCGGAGCCTCGCAGCATCCTCATCTCGCCGTTCGACATGACGTCCATGGCTGCGATCGAGCGGGCCATCCGGGATTCCGACCTCGGCGTGAACCCGAGCAACGACGGCAAGACGATCCGGGTGGTGCTCCCGCTGCTGACCGAGGAGCGACGCCGGGAGTACATCAAGCTCGCGCGCCACAAGGCTGAGGAGGCTCGCGTGTCGGTGCGCAACGTCCGTCGTCGTGCCAAGGAGGAGCTCGACCGGATCGCCCGCGACGGTGAGGCGGGCGAGGACGACGTGCTGCGCGCCGAGAAGGAGCTGGAAGTGCTGACCAAGCACCACGTCGGACTCGTCGACCAGTTGCTGGCGCACAAGGAGAGCGAGCTGCTCGAGGTCTGATGACGCAACCCTCGAGCATCGACGTGCTCGCGCGGCCGGCGCCCGCCCGCGCGGGACGCGACCTGCCCATCGCCATCGCGGTTGGGCTCGGCCTACTGGGCCTGGTGGCGGCGTCACTGTTCTTCCGCAAGGAAGGCTTCATCGTTCTGGCGCTGCTGTTCTGCGGCGCAGGACTGTGGGAGCTGGCCCAGGCGCTGACCCGCCGGGGCATCCACATCCCGCTGCTGCCGCTGCTGGTCGGGACGGCGGGCATCCTCGTGTCGTCCTACACGGGCGGACCGGAAGCCCTGCTGGTCGCCTTCATGCTCACCGTCGGCGGTGTCGTGGTGTGGCGGGTGCTTGACGGTGGAGGAGCGGAGGCGCTGCGCGACGCCGCAGCGGCAACCTTCGCGGCCGCGTACATCCCGTTCATGGCCGGCTTTGTGATGCTCATGCTCGACCAGGCCGGCGGCGATCGCAGGGTGGCCCTGTTCGTGCTGCTGGCGGTGGCCAGCGACACCGGTGGGTATACCGCCGGGGTTCTCGCGGGGCGGCATCCGCTGGCGCCGTCGGTCAGCCCCAAGAAGACCTGGGAGGGCCTGGCCGGCTCGTTGCTGCTGGCCTCGTCCGTCGGGGCGGTCGGCATGACGCTGGCGTTCGACGCCAACCCGCTGATCGGTATCGCGCTGGGGCTCGCCTCGGTGCTCACGGCGACGCTCGGCGATCTGGCCGAGTCCCTGATCAAGCGCGACCTGGAGCTCAAGGACATGGGCTCCCTACTGCCGGGACACGGTGGGGCGCTGGATCGCATCGACTCCCTGCTGCTCACCGCACCGCTGGTCTACCTGGTGCTGCTCGTCACGGTGGCGGGGGCATGAGAGTGGCCGAGACCCCGGGCGGACCGCAGGCCGTGCGCACCCCGCTGGCCCTGGTCTCCGCTCGGCGGGGGAAGCCGCCGCGCCACCTGGCGGACCTCACCCAGGAGGAGCGGGTGGCGGCCGTCGCGGAGATGGGGGAGCCGCCGTTCCGGGCGACCCAGCTCTCGATGCACTACTTCGGCCACCTGACCGACGATCCGGCCGACATGTCCGACCTGCCGGCGCGCATCCGGCAGGCGGCGGTGGCCTCGTTGCTGCCCGCACTGGTGACGCCGGTCCGCACGATCACGGCCGATTCCGGCGCAACGGTCAAGACCCTGTGGTCCCTGCACGACGGGGTCAAGGTCGAGTCGGTCCTGATGCGCTACCCCGACCGCGCCACCCTGTGTGTCTCCAGCCAGGCCGGCTGCGGCATGGCGTGCCCGTTCTGCGCGACGGGCCAGCTGGGGCTGACCCGCAACCTCTCGACCGCCGAGATCGTCGAGCAGGTGCGGCAGTCGGCGCGGGCGCTGGTCGACGGCGAGATCGCGGGTGGCCCCGGGCGCCTGTCCAACGTGGTCTTCATGGGCATGGGCGAGCCCCTGGCGAACTACCGGGCTGTGCTCGACGCGGTGCGTGCGATGGTGGCGCCCGTCCCGCACGGACTCGGCCTGTCGGCACGTGGCGTGACGATCTCCACGGTCGGCCTGGTCCCAGCCATCGAGAAGCTCGCGGGCGAGGGTCTGCCGGTCACCCTTGCACTCTCGATGCACGCCCCCGACGACGAGCTCCGCAACGAGCTCGTGCCGATCAACACGCGGTGGACCGCCGATCAGGCGCTCGACGCGGCCCGCCGGTACTTCGAGACCACCGGGCGCCGCGTGAGCATCGAGTACGCGTTGATCCGGGACATGAACGACCAGGCGTGGCGCGCGGACCTGCTCGCCCGCAAGCTCAACGACCGGGGGCGCGGTTGGGTGCACGTGAACCCCATCCCGCTCAACCCGACGCCCGGGTCGGTGTGGACCGCAAGTGATCCACGCGTCGCGTCACGGTTCGTGGAGAGGCTCCGGGCAGCCGGGATCCCGACCACCGTGCGGGACACCCGGGGCAGTGACATCGACGGCGCCTGTGGCCAGCTCGCCGCGGAGGAGAGATGAGACAAGTGTTCCGCACTGTCAACCGGCTCCGGAACGGGTACGACCCCGATCAGGTCGACACGTTCTTCGCCCACGCCCGTCGCGTCTACGAGGGTGACCGGACCGAGCCGCTGAACGGCGCCGACGTCCGCAGGGCGGCGTTCGACCTGGTCCACGGTGGGTATGCCACCGGGAGCGTTGACTCCGCCCTCGACCGGCTGGAGCGGGCGTTCGCGGCGCGGCAGCGCAGCGACTACGTCGCCGCGCACGGTCAGCAGGGCTGGATGGAGCTCCTCGCCGGGCAGGCCCGGTCTCTGCACGAACGGCTGCGCCGGCCCGACGGTGAGCGGTTCGCCCCGGTGCATCGTCGCGAGCAGGGCTATGCCCCGGAGGACGTTGACGAGCTGTGCCGTCGGCTCATCGAGTACTTCGACCGGGGCGCGCCGTTGATCTCCGACGAGGTCCGGCATGCGACGTTCGGTCGAGCCACCGGCCCGAAGGCGTACGCCGAGGGACCCGTCGACGCGTTCTGCGAGCGCGCGATCGAGGTGCTGCTCGGGGTGGAGTGACTAGACGGGCTCCGCTCGGCCGGGCGTGCCCTCGGCCGGGATCTCCTCGTCGAGGATGATCTCCTGGACCTGCAGCAGGCGGCGTTCGATGTGTGCGACGTCGGCGAGCTCCACGTCGCTGCTGTCGCCGGCGGTCTGGACCACGAGGGTGCCGCAGCCGAGCATCCGCTCGAGCAGGGTGCGCCGGTAGCTGACTGACTGGACGCGGTCGATCGGGATGTCCTTGCCCTCGCGGGAGAACACGCCGCGCCGACTGATCAGGCGGCGAGTGGTGAGGGTGTCGGTCGACGCCAGCCACACGATGATCGGCCAGATGCCGAACACCAGGACGAGCAGACCGGCGACCGCGACGATCGCCCAGCGCTGCCACGCCTGGTCCTGCGGGCTCGGCACCCACTTCAGCAGGGCGAGGGCCACCGCCGCCGCGACGACCCCGGTGACCAGCACGGGGACGACGATGTTCTTCCAGTGCGAGTGCGTCGTGAAGACGACCGTTTCACCGGCTGCCAGTTGGGAGTCCTTGACCATGAGCCGGATCATGCCACCTCGACCAGGTCCCCGGGGCCGCCGTGCGCGACAATGCCCGATGTGACCCCCACCGAGCCGAGCGCTCCCGCCCGGCGGCCGCGCACCGTCATCCTGCTCGGCTCAACCGGATCGATCGGGACCCAGGCGATCGACGTGCTCCGTCGGCACCCCGAGCGGTTCCGGGTGGTGGGACTGAGCGCCCGTGGCGCCGACCCTCGGGCGCTCGTCCGGCAAGCGCTGGACACCGGGGCGCAGAGCCTCGCGCTGGCCGAGCCGACAGCCGTTGACGGTGTGCGGCAGGCCTGGGCCGAGCTGGGCGGCGGCCGGCCGGAACCGGAGCTGCTCGCCGGGCCCGACGCCGCGACGCAGCTGGCCGGTGCGGGCGCCGACGTCGTGCTGAACGGGATCACCGGTTCGGTCGGCCTGGGACCGACGCTTGCCGCTCTGGGAGCCGGCAGCACCCTCGCGCTCGCCAACAAGGAGTCCCTGGTGGTCGGCGGGGCGCTGGTGACGGCTGCGGTGCAGCGGCCCGGGCAGCTGGTGCCTGTCGACTCCGAGCACTCGGCGATCTGGCAGTGCCTGCGCTCGGGCGCTACGTCGGAGGTTCGCCGCCTGGTGCTCACCGCGTCCGGTGGCCCGTTCCGGGGGCGCAACCGCGAGCAGCTCGTCACGGTCACGCCGGACCAGGCGCTCGCGCACCCCACCTGGTCCATGGGGCCGGTGGTGACCATCAACTCAGCGACCCTGATAAACAAGGGGCTCGAGCTGATCGAGGCGCACCTGCTCTTCGACGTGCCGGTGGCGGACATCGCGGTGGTCGTGCACCCGCAGTCGGTGGTGCACTCGATGGTCGAGTTCTGGGACGGCTCGACGATCGCCCAGGCCTCGCCCCCGGACATGCGGCTGGCGATCGCCCTCGGCCTGTCCTGGCCGGAGCGGTTGCCTGCCGTCGCGCCGGCGTGCGACTGGACCGTCGCGGCCACCTGGACCTTCGAACCGCTGGACGACGCCGCGTTCCCGGCGCTGCGGCTGGCCCGGAGCGCCGCGTCGGCGTCCGCGACCCACCCTGCCGTCTACAACGCGGCCAACGAGGAGGCGGTCGCCGCCTTCCTCAAGCGCCGCGTCGGGTTCCTGGAGATCGTCGACACCGTCGCGCGGGTGCTCGACGAGCACGAGGGCACAACCGCCGACGTCGGTCTGGACGACGTGCTGGCGGCGGAGCGGTGGGCCCGGCAGCGGGCCAACGAGGTGCTGAGCGGCTGATCCGTCGTCAGGGGCGGTGGTAGGTCGACAACTGCTTGCGCACCTTGAGGTACACGAGCGTCTCGGTGGCCACCACGCCGGGCAGCGGGCGTAGCTGGTCGTTGAGGATCTCCAGGAGCTGCTCGTCGCCGGAGCAGATCACCTCGGCGAGCACGTCGAACGTGCCGGCCGTGATGACCACGTACGCGACCTCGGGCATGGCAGCAAGGGCGTTCGCGAGGATCCGCAGGTCGCCTTCTGCCTTGATCCCGATCATGGCCTGCCGGGTCATGCCCATCCGGATCGGGTCGGTGACGGCGACGATCTGCACGACGCCGGTCTCCACCAGCCGTTGCACCCGTTGACGCACCGCGGTCTCCGACATCCCGACCGCCTTGCCGATCGTGGCGTACGGCCGGCGTCCGTCCTGGCGAAGCTCGGTGATGATCGCCCGGGAGGTCTCGTCGAGCGGGGTCGTCATGGCTCGATCCTCGTCCGTGAGCGAGCCGTGCGCCAGACCGCGGCCCCGGCATACCGGCCCCGCGCGCGGCTTCGGCGTGCCGCGAGAGCGTTCCAGGTCTCGCGGCGGGGGATGATGGACGCCTCGTGCGGGGTCGGCCCGCGTGGATCGGGGGAGTCATGGCGTTGGCGGTCGGGCTGCTCGTCCTGCTGGTCGGTCTGCTCGTGTCGATCGGTCTGCACGAGCTCGGGCACATGATCCCTGCCAAGCGGTTCGGCGTCCGGGTGAGCCGGTACATGATCGGCTTCGGGCCGACCCTGTGGTCCCGCACCTGGGGCGACACCGAGTACGGGATCAAGGCGATCCCGCTCGGTGGCTACGTGAAGATCGTCGGCATGCTGGCGCCCGCGGAGGCGGTCGGTGCGAAGCCCAGATCCGGCGTGCTGGGGCAGATGATGCAGGACGCGCGGGACGCCAGCGCCGAGGAGATCCTGCCCGGCGAGGAGGACCGCGCGTTCTACCGGCTCAGCACACCCAAGAAGATCGTCGTGATGGCCAGCGGGACGCTGACCAACCTCGTCGTGGCCGTCCTGCTCTTCGGGATCGTGCTGGTGGGCCTCGGGCTGCCGGGTGCGGCGAGCACCACTGTCGGAACGACCCTGCCGTGCGTGCTCCCGGTCGACGCGCCGGCCGACCGGGAGTGCACCGCACAGGACCCGACCGCCCCCGTCGCGCTCGCCGACCTGCGGGTGGGCGACGTCCTGCTCTCCTACGGGGGCGTGCCCGTCGAATCATGGGATGACTTCCAGGCCGCCGTCAAGGAGGTCGACGGCAGCGACATCCCGCTCGTCGTCGAACGGTCCGGTGAGCAGGTCACGCTCGAGGTCTCGCCGATCGTCGTCGAGCGTCCGGTCCGGGACGACGCCGGCGAGCCGATCGTCGGTCCGGACGGCAAGATCGTCACCGAGCCGTCGCGGTACATCGGGTTCAGCCCGACCTCGGGCGAGCCGGAGCCCCTCAGCGCGGTCCTGCCGGCGGTCGGCGATGCCGTTTCGGGGACCCTCGACCTGATCGTTCACCTCCCGTGGCGCCTCTGGGACATTGCCGGCTCGATGATCAGCGGAGGCGAGCGCGACGCCAGCGTGATGGGGCCCGTCGGCATGGGGCAGGTGGCCGGCAACATCGCAACGGCGGACGGGCCAGGGATCGAGGTCGCCGACCGGGTGGCCCTCATGCTCTACCTGGTGGCCTCGCTGAACGTCGCGCTGTTTGCCTTCAACCTGGTCCCGCTGCTGCCCCTTGACGGCGGCCACGTCGCTGGTGCGCTCTGGGAGGGCGCCAAGCGGCAGGTCGCCCGGTGGCGCGGCCGGCCGCGGCCCGCACCGGCCGACATGGCGCGGATGATGCCGCTGGCCAACGGGGTCTTCGTGGTTCTGGTCCTGATGGGGTTGTTCCTGGTCGTCGCCGACATCGTCAGCCCGGTCACCGGCTGAGGCCCTCGGCAGGGGCACCAGCTCGTGCGAGGGATACTGGACCGGTGAGCATCCCGATCAGCCTCGGCATGCCGGCTGCCCCTCCGCCGGTCCTGGCCCCCCGCCGCCACACCCGGGCGATCCGCGTCGGCAAGGTCACCGTTGGCGGCGACGCCCCGATCAGTGTCCAGTCCATGACGACGACGCTGACTTCCGACGTCAACGCCACCCTGCAGCAGATCGCCGAGCTGACCGCCGCCGGGTGCGACATCGTGCGGGTGGCCGTGCCCACCCAGGACGACGCCGACGCGCTGCCGA
This sequence comes from Actinomycetales bacterium, assembly GCA_038204895.1. Taxonomy (GTDB): domain Bacteria; phylum Actinomycetota; class Actinomycetes; order Actinomycetales; family Cellulomonadaceae; genus Actinotalea. The sequence continues at coordinate 15,215 of JBBRCL010000007.1, forward strand.
TGATCGCGCGCAAGTCCCAGATCCCGGTGATCGCCGACATCCACTTCCAGCCCAAGTACGTGTTCGCCGCGATCGACGCCGGTTGCGCGGCGGTCCGCGTCAACCCGGGCAACATCCGCAAGTTTGACGACCAGGTCGGCGCGATCGCGCGCGCGGCGGCGGACGCCGGCGTCTCGCTGCGGATCGGGGTCAATGCCGGGTCGCTCGATCCCCGCCTGCTCCAGAAGTACGGAAGGGCGACTCCCGAGGCGCTGGTCGAGTCGGCGATCTGGGAGGCCTCGCTGTTCGAGGAGCACGACTTCCACGAGTTCAAGATCTCGGTGAAGCACCATGACCCCGTGGTGATGGTTCGGGCCTACGAACTGCTCTCCGAGCGGGGCGACTGGCCGCTGCACCTCGGTGTCACCGAGGCGGGCCCGGCGTTCCAGGGCACGATCAAGTCCGCGACCGCGTTCGGCGTGCTGCTGAGCAAGGGGATCGGCGACACCATCCGGGTCTCCCTGTCCGCGCCGCCGGTCGAGGAGGTCAAGGTCGGGAACCAGTTCTTGCAGTCCCTCAACCTGCGGCCCCGCAAGCTCGAGATCGTCTCGTGCCCGTCCTGCGGACGGGCCCAGGTGGACGTGTACTCCCTCGCCGAGCGGGTGACCGCGGGCCTGGAGGGCATGGAGGTCCCGTTGCGGGTCGCGGTCATGGGGTGCGTGGTGAACGGCCCCGGCGAGGCGCGCGAGGCCGACCTGGGGGTGGCCTCCGGCAACGGCAAGGGCCAGATCTTCGTCAGGGGTGTGGTGATCAAGACCGTGCCGGAGGCGCAGATCGTGGAGACCCTGATCGAGGAGGCCATGCGGTTGGCCGAGAGCATGGAGCCGGTCGAGGGCGGCTCGCCGGTGGTCTCGATCTCCTGACCCCTTGAGTCCCGGCGAGGCACAATCGGCCGCATGGCACGCCGGCGGAGTCGCACTCAGCGCTCGGTGGTGACTGACTTCGACCTGCGCGCCGCGGCCGAGCTGTGCGGTCGCGACCCGGTCGCGACGGTGCTGGCGGCCATGCGCATCGAATCGGTGTTGGCGGCCGGAGCCGGACGGGGTGGTTCGACCGTCTGGGGCATGCAGCGCGACGGGATCCTGGATGCGTTGTGCTGGATGGGCGCGAACATGGTCCCGGTGTGCGACCCGCAGGACACCGAGGCCCTCGACGCCTTCGCCGAGAAGGCCCGTCGGTACGGTCGCCGCTGCTCCTCGATCGTGGGCGAGGCGCGGCCCGTGCTCGGTCTCTGGGACCGGCTCGCCCCGTCCTGGGGGCCCGCCCGGGACGTGCGTCCCGACCAGCCCTCCCTGGTGATCGACGGCGCCCCGGCAGTGGCTGCCGACCCGCAGGTGCGCCCGGCGCGGCCGGACGAGTTCGACCTGGTGCTGCCCGCCTCCGTGCACATGTTCGTCGAGGAGGTCGGCTACTCGCCGCTGAGCGGGGGTCCAGGGGCGTACGAAGCCCGGGTGCGTGCCCTGGTGGACGCGGGGCGCACCTTCGTGCGGATCGACGACGGCCCGGACGGGCCGGAGGTCGTCTTCAAGGCGGATCTGGGTGCGGTGAGCAGCGGTGTCGCCCAGGTCCAGGGAGTGTGGGTGGTTCCCCGGTTGCGCGGCCGGCGGCTCTCCGAGCAGGGCATGGCCGCGGTCGTGGAGCTGACCCTCGGCCGGGTCGCGCCGCTCGTCTCGCTCTACGTCAACAGCTACAACGTCGCCGCGCTGGCGTGCTACCGCAGGGTCGGCTTCCGCCAGGTCGGTACCTACGCAACGGTCCTCTTCTGACCACCGCGCCCCCATCCCCACCGCCCACCCCCATCCCCACCGCCCACCCCCCACCTCAGACGGCAGATTGCGGCGTCGTGCGGAGGTCGCGGCACTCGGTTCGCCGCGTCGTGTGCAGTGCGCCGCACGTCATCGGTGGGCCCGCGTCAGCGCGGCCGACAGACGGCGCTGCAGGGCGTGCGGCCGCACGAGATCCGAGCTGGTCCAACGAACAACAGCCTGATCGGCCGCGCGAAGGCGGTCCTCCCGCCTCTTCTCCTCCCAGAGCACATCCTCTGGTGGTCGTCCTGATGGGTTGACCCGGCCGTACTTCACGCGTCCGTCGAACTCACCCACCACGCGGTGCTCGGGCCACCAGAAGTCCGCCCGCCCGATGAAGCCGTCCTCGTCCGCGAAGGGGTGCTGACGTTCTGCGGCCGGCAGACCCAGGTCGTCGATGACCACGGCGGACCAGGACTCGCCGGGGCTCTCGGAGAGACCGTCCGCGAGGCGGACGGTCCGGCGAGCTCGACTGACCCCGGTTCGCCCAGCGACGCGGGCACAGGCATCGACAAGCTCTCCGTGATCCGCCATACCGAGCCGGAGCGCGGCGTCGGCCGCCACGACGCCGCTGACGGTCGTCAGGACCCGCGCGGTATCGATGGCGGCGCGCGCGGGGTTGGCGACGCGCCAAGGGCCGGCCTGCGTGATCTCTCGGGAAGAGAGGGCACCGAGGGGCTGGAGCAGTCTTCCGTCCTTTCGCCCGTGGTCGTGCGGCGCGGCCACGTGAACGACCGTTGGTGTGCGTCCGAACAGAGGCAGGCCGAGGAGGACCGCTGCGGCCGGGCCGGCGAGCACGATGTCCCCTGGTGTACCCGGATGGGCCGCCAGGGCGGCCAGGACGAATCGTCGGTATGCGGCCTCGGGGCTGGGCTGCTCGAGCGGCATGGCGTAGACGCCGCGGACGACCCGCTCGAGCAGACCGGCCCGCACCAGCGCGTCGATCTCACTCCGAGACAGGCCGATCTCGTGCGCGTCGCGGGCGATGAGGAAACCGCCCCGAGTGCTGATGCGCGTGCGTACATCGCCCGGCAGGTTGCTGTGGGCCTCCACAGCGTGCACAGTGCCGCGTCGCCCCACCTGTCCCGCCATCGGGGTCACCACGCCTGTGGACGGGCTTCCTCCAGGCTGGCGGTGGACATCGCCTGACGACGGCCTCATCCAAGACCGGCCGCGGCGGTCGGCTCGAAGTGCGGCGTTCCGGGCGCCGCAGTCGCCGCACGACGTCGCACTCTGGGCTGGCACGGGCACGGGCACGGGTCAGCGGAGCAGGCGCGACATCCGGCGGTCGGCCAGCGGGCGGCCGCCGGTCTGGCAGGTCGGGCAGTACTGCAGCGACGAGTCGGCGAAGGACACCTCACGGACGGTGTCGCCGCACACCGGGCACGGCAGACCGGTCCGCCCGTGCACGCGCATCCCGCGCCGCTTGGCGTCCTTGAGCTCCACCGCGGGCCTGCCCGCGGCGGCCTCCAGCGCTTCGGTGAGCACCTGGCGCACCGTCGCGTGCAGGCGCGCGACGTCGTCGGGCGTCAACGAGCCGCTGAGCGTGAACGGGCCCATCCGAGCGGCGTGCAGGATCTCGTCGGAGTAGGCGTTGCCGATGCCGGCGATCTGCCGCTGGTCCCGCAGGAGTCCCTTGACCTGCTGGTTGCGCGTCCCGGCCAGAGCCGCGAGCCGGTCGACGGTGAACTCCGGTGACAGCGGGTCGACCCCCAGCGACGCCACCAGCGCGACCTCCTCCGGCGACCCGACGACGTGCACCGCCAACCGTTTGCGGGTGCCCGCCTCGGTGAGGTCGAAGCCCGCGCCGTCGTCCAGGGCGACCCGTAGCGCGATCGGGGACTTGCCCGGCCGCACCGGTGTGGCCGGCACGGCGTCGTACCAGCGGAGCCAGCCCGCCCGCGAGAGGTGAGCCAGCAGGTGCGGCCCGTCGGTCGCCAGGTCGAGCCACTTGCCGTGCCGCGACACCCCGACGACGGCGCGGCCCACCAGATCGCTCGGCGCGGGCGAGAGGGTCTTGAGTGCGCTCACGGTGCCGATCGCGACGGACGTCACCGTCCGGCCCGTTGCACGCTCGGCCAGGAACCGGGCCAGCGACTCGACCTCGGGAAGCTCGGGCACGGGACCATCGTGCCTGGTCGGGCCGACGTGTGGGAGGGCCGGGGATGCTCAGTAGGCTGACGCCCATGCTCATGCGGATGTCGACCCTGTTCGTGCGCACCCTGCGGGAGGACCCGGCCGACGCCGAGGTGCCCAGCCACCGCCTCCTCGTGCGGGCCGGCTGCATCCGGCGTGCCGCGCCCGGCATCTACACCTGGCTGCCGCTCGGTCTACGGGTCCTGGCCAAGGTCGAGCAGGTGGTCCGCGAGGAGATGGCGGCCATCGGTGCGCAGGAGGTGCACTTCCCGGCGCTGCTGCCGCGCGAGCCGTACGAGGCGACCGGGAGGTGGACCGAGTACGGCCCCAACCTCTTCCGGCTCAAGGACCGCAAGGACGCGGACTACCTGCTGGCGCCCACCCACGAGGAGATGTTCACGCTCCTGGTGAAGGACCTGTACTCCTCGTACAAGGACCTGCCGCTCGCGCTCTACCAGATCCAGACCAAGTACCGCGACGAGGCCCGGCCGCGCGCGGGACTGATCCGGGGCCGCGAGTTCGTCATGAAGGACGCGTACTCCTTCGACGTCGACGACGCCGGCCTGGATGCCGCGTACGGGCGCCAGCGCGAGGCCTACCAGCGGATCTTCACCCGGCTGGGCCTGGAGTACGTGATCGTCGCCGCCATGTCCGGGGCGATGGGCGGCTCGCGGAGCGAGGAGTTCCTGATGCCGACGGTGATCGGCGAGGACACCTTCGTGCGATCGGCCGGCGGCTATGCGGCGAACGTCGAGGCGGTCACCACGCCGGTGCCCGACGCCGTCGGGTACCACGACGCACCGGCGGCGCACGTCGAGGACACTCCGGACACGCCGACGATTGAGAGCCTCGTCGCGCTCGCGAACGAGCGGTATCCCCGACCCGACAGGGCATGGACGGCCGCGGACACGCTCAAGAACGTCGTGCTCGCTCTGGTACACCCGGACGGCGCGCGTGAGGTGGTCGTGATCGGGGTGCCGGGCGACCGCGAGGTCGACCTGCGTCGGCTCGAGGCGTCGGTCTCCCCGGCCGCCCCGGAGCCGGCGGGCGACGTCGACTTCGCGGCGCACCCGGAGCTGGTCAAGGGCTACCTCGGGCCGGCGGTTCTTGGGCGGGCCACCACCGGCCGCGAGGACGCGGTCCGCTACCTGCTGGACCCCCGCGTGGTCCCCGGGACGCGGTGGATCACCGGCGCGAACGAGGCCGGCCGACACGTGTTCGACCTGGTCGCGGAGCGGGACTTCGGCGCAGACGGGACCGTCGAGGCGGCAGAGGTCCGTGCTGGGGACCCGGCGCCGGACGGCTCCGGGCCCGTTGAGCTGGCCCGGGGGATCGAGATCGGTCACATCTTCGCGCTCGGTCGCAAGTACGCCGATGCGCTCGGGCTCCAGGTGCTCAACGAGAACGGCAAGGCCGTGACCGTGACCATGGGCTCGTACGGGATCGGGGTGTCCCGGGCGGTCGCGGCGCTGGCGGAGGCCAACCACGACGACGACGGGCTCGCCTGGCCGGTGCAGGTGGCGCCGGTGCACGTGCACCTGGTCGCGACCGGCAAGGACGAGGCGGTCTTCCACGCAGCGGCCGAGCTGGCCGCCGAGCTGCACGGGGCCGGCATCGAGGTGCTCTACGACGACCGGCCGAAGGTGTCTCCCGGCGTGAAGTTCGCGGACGCGGAGCTGCTCGGTGCGCCGGTCCTTGTGGTGGTGGGCCGCGGGCTGGCCGAGGGCGTCATCGAGGTGCGGCTGCGCCGGCCGGCCGACGCGAAGGCGCTCGGGATCGCGGTCGAGCAGGGACGGGCGGCAGCCGAGCAGGTTTCCGTTGCCGAAGTTGGCCGACGGGTCGTCGAGGTGGTGTCGGCGCTGCTGGAGCGCTGACGCGGGTCCTCAGGCGCGGGTCCTCAGGTGCGGCGTCCTCGGGCGCGGCGTCCTCAGCCGAGCTCGGGCATCCCCGGGAACGTGGTGGCCGCCATGCCTATGGCGACCTGCGTCTGGGTGCACTCCAGGGATGCGTCCATCAGATCGTCCCTTGCGTCGGCGAAGGCGACGGCGACCAGAGAGGCGTACGCGACCGCGAGATCAGCCTCGACGCCCGCGACCGCGGCCCAGAGCTCGGTCGGTTCGCCTCCCTCGGCGGTGAGGGCGTCGGGCAGGTCGTAGGCGCTCCGCCGGGGGTCGATGCCGGAGCCGGCGACGCCGGCGGCCTCGGCCCACGCCTGCGCTCGCTGGCGGTGCAGCGCCGCGCGATCGGCCGCGCGTTGCCGGACGTCGTCCGCCGAGCGGGCCGCCGCCACTTCCCACACCATCCCGGCCGCGTCCTCGGACTGCACCAGTACGACGGCGTCCTGCTCGGTCATCCCCGCCGGCAGGGTGGACGGGACCTCGACCGTCGCGACCGGCCCGGCGGTGCCCCCGGTGGTGACGGTGAGCGCGTCGGCCAACAGCAGCCGACCGGTGGCCATCGAGGCGAGCAACCGTGCCACCCGGCCGTCCGGGACGGTGCCGGCGTCCGCACGTGCGGTGGCCGCGGCCTCGGTCAGCAGGTCGAGCACCTGCGCGGCGTCCGGTGGTGGCGGTGGAGCGGGTGTGGCCGTCGGGGTGGCCGACGGCTCGGGCGTGACGCCGGGGAACGGCTCGTACAGTCCGCCGACGGCGGCCGCCTGCTCGCGGGACATCGCGGCGATCCGGGTGAGCACGTCAGCGACCGGCTCGGCGGCGGTCAGGGCGGCCTGCTCGGCCGTCTCGGCCAGCTCCGTCGCCTGCTCGGCCGTCCGTTCGCGCAGCACCTCCGCTGCGTCCGGCACCAGGAGCGGGGGATCGGGTTCCGCCAGGCGCAGCTCGCACCCGGTGAGGACAAGGGCGAGGGCGATCGCGGCCACTGCCAGTCGCACGAGCGGCGGTGCGTCCGCCGATCGCGACCAGGTGCCGGGTGTGCGTCTCATCGCGGGCGATCCTGCCACGCCGCACGCCGCCGGGTTGGTTAGGCTGGGCCGGACAAGTCCAGAGGGCCATGTCTGCCCGCCACGACGCACCGGAGGCGACAATGGTCACAGGCTCGGGCCCCGCCGAGCGGGTGCGTACCGTCGTCCAGCCCGCCGTGCTCGCAGCCGGCCTCGTCCTGGAGGACGTCGTGCTCGCGGCGGCCGGCCGCCGCACTGTCGTACGGGTGGTCGTCGACCTCGATGACGACGCCATCGGCAGCCTCGACTCGGACACCCTCGGGTCGGTCTCCCGTGCCGTCTCGGCTGCTCTGGACGCCACCGACCCGGTCCGCGGTGCCTACGTCCTGGAGGTCTCCACACCGGGGACGGACCGACCGCTCACCGAGCTCCGGCACTTCCGGCGGGCACGGACCCGACTCGTGCGCCTGGTGCTGCGTGACGGGTCCGTGCTGGCTGGTCGGCTGCTCGAGGCTGAACCGTCCGGCCTGGCGGTGGCCACCGCCTCCGGCACGTCGCGCGTCGACCTTGCTGAAGTGGCGCGCGGCCAGGTCGAGGTCGAGCTCACCCGCGCGGACGAGGAGGGGGACATCTGATGGACATCGACATGACGGCCCTCCGACTCGTCGAGCACGAGCGGGACATCAGCCTCGACACGCTCCTGGCTGCCATCGAGCAGGCGCTCCTCTCGGCGTACCACCGCACCCCCGGCGCACACGAGAACGCCCGCGTGGTGGTGGACCGCCGTACCGGGCACGTGACGGTGTGGGCCCGGGAACGGACGAACGACGACGCCGAACCGGGGGAGGAGCCGACTTTCGACCCGGAGTTCGACCACACGCCCGAGGGCTTCGGTCGGGTCGCGACGTCCACGGCCCGGCAGGTCATCGTCCAGCGGCTGCGCGACGCCGAGGACGAGGCGGTGCTGGGCAGCTTCCGGGGCGCGGAGGGTGAGGTGCTGGCCGGCGTCGTGCAGCAGGGCAGGGACCCCCGAACGGTTCTGGTCGCGGTACGTGGCACCGAGGCCGTGCTGCCTGCCCACGAGCAGGTCCCGACCGAGACCTACGTGCACGGGGAGCGGATCCGCGCCTTCGTGCTGGACGTCGCGCGTGGGCCGAAGGGCCCGTCGATCACCCTCTCTCGCACCCATCCGGGCCTGGTGCGCAAGCTCTTCGCCCTTGAGGTCCCCGAGGTGGCGGACGGCTCGGTCGAGATCACCGCGATCGCCCGGGAGGCGGGCCACCGGACCAAGATCGCCGTGCGGTCCCGGGTGGCTGGGCTGAACGCCAAGGGCGCGTGCATCGGCCCGATGGGCGCCCGGGTGCGCGCCGTGATGGCGGAGCTGTGCGGGGAGAAGATCGACATCATCGACCACAGCGACGACCCCGCCGAGTTCGTCGGCAACGCCCTGTCACCGGCGCGGGTCACCTCGGTGACCGTGGTGGACGCGGAGGCGCGGGCCGCCCGCGTCGTCGTGCCGGACTACCAGCTGTCCCTCGCCATCGGCAAGGAGGGACAGAACGCGCGGCTGGCGGCGAAGCTGACCGGTTGGCGCATCGACATCCGCTCCGATGAGGGTGGTGGGGGGCCTGCGGAGCCCTCAGGTCCCGATTCGTGAGCCGGGGCGGTAGACTGGCGGGCGCTGGGCCACGTGTCCGGCTCCCCGAGCGTGCGCGCGACGCCGATCCTGTCGGCCCGGTGCGCACGTGTGTGGGGTGCCGGGAACGAGGTCTCCGGTCCGTTCTGCTTCGGGTGGTCGCGGTCACCGATGGCACTGGGCAGCTCCAGGCCGTCGTCGACACGCGGCGCGCCCTACCCGGTCGGGGCGCCTGGTTGCATCCTGACCAGGCTTGCCTGGACCTCGCCGAACGGCGTCGAGCGTTCTCCCGCGCACTGCGCACGGATGCGCTCGACATCGCTGAGGTGCGTCAGCACCTCGAGGCACGGTCGGATCGGTCCAGCAGCACGTCAGTCGTTTCGTTCGACACAGAGAGCGGGTTGGAAGCCGATGGGCACCCGATGAGTACCCAGCGATGAGTACCCAGCACTAACGACGGTCCGACCCCTGTCCGGGCGGACCAGACAGGGAGAGTTGTGGCAAAGGTCCGCGTCTATGAGCTCGCAAAGGAGCTCGGCGTCGAGAGCAAGGCCATCATGGCCAAGCTCGGCGAGCTCGGTGAGTTCGTGAGGTCGGCTTCGTCGACCATCGAACCGCCGGTCGTCCGCAAGCTGCGAGACGTCTACCCGGCGCAGCCGGCACAGGCGGTCGACACCTCGCCGGCCCCGGCGCGCAAACCCGCCGCACGGGCACAGGAGGCGGCACCCGCCGCCGCACCGGCCGCACTGGTGGCGCCCGAGGCGCCTGCCGCCCCGGTCGCCCGGCGCGAGGCACCGCCCGAGGCACCCGCCGCGCCGCAGGAGCCCTCGGCCCAGGAGTCCGCCGCCACGGCCGCTGGTCCCGGCACCGGCCCTGCGCCGGGCGGTCCCCGTCCCGGAGCACCCCGTCCCGGCGGCCCTCGCCCCGGGAACAACCCCTTCGCCCCGAGCCAGGGCATGCCCCGGTCGGGCGGTCCTCGTCCCGGTGTACCTCGGCCGGGCAACAACCCGTTCGCGCCGAGCCAGGGCATGCCCCGGCCCGGTGGTTCGCGCGATGCAGCTCCCCGTGACGGGGCCGAGCGGCCGGGCGGTCCACGACCGTCGTCGGCTGGTGGCCCTCGTCCGAACCCCGGCATGATGCCCGGGCGCAGCACCACGAGCCGGTCCGGTGCCGGTGCCGGTGCCGGCGCATCCGGTGCGCGTCCCGGTGGTGGCCGTCCGGGTGCCGGCGGTGGAGGTGCGGGCCGTCCAGGTGCCGGTGGTGCCGGTGGTGCCGGTGGTGCCGGTGCACCCGGTGGTGGCTTCGGTGGCCGTCCAGGTGCCGGTGGTCGTGGTGGCCGCGGCAGCACGCAGGGCGCATTCGGCCGGGCCGGTGGCAAGCCGGTCCGCGGCCGCAAGTCCAAGCGCGCGAAGCGCCAGGAGTTCGAGCAGATGCAGGCACCGTCGCTCGGCGGTGTGCAGGTTCCCCGCGGCGACGGCTCAACGGTCGTCCGGCTGCGCCACGGTGCGTCGCTGAACGACTTCGCCGACAAGATCGATGCCAACCCCGCCAGCCTGGTCACGGTGCTCTTCCACCTCGGCGAGATGGCGACGGCGACGCAGTCCCTTGACGAGGACACCTTCGGCACCCTGGCCGCCGAGCTCGGCTACATCATCGAGATGGTCTCGGCCGAGGAGGAGGACCGCGAGCTGCTCGGGTCCTTCGACATCGACCTCGACGCGGAGCTCGCGGACGAGGACGACGACCAGCTGCTGCCGCGTCCGCCGGTGGTCACCGTGATGGGTCACGTCGACCACGGCAAGACCAAGCTGCTCGACGCGGTCCGTCAGACGGACGTCGTCGCGGGCGAGGCGGGCGGCATCACGCAGCACATCGGTGCCTACCAGGTGCGGACGGTGCACGAGGGGATCGACCGGGCCATCACGTTCATCGACACCCCGGGTCACGAGGCCTTCACGGCCATGCGTGCTCGTGGTGCGCAGGTGACGGACATCGCCATCCTGGTGGTGGCAGCCGACGACGGCGTGATGCCTCAGACGATTGAGGCCCTCAACCACGCCCAGGCCGCAGGTGTGCCGATCGTGGTGGCGGTGAACAAGATCGACAAGGAAGGCGCCAATCCCGCCAAGGTCCGCCAGCAGCTCACCGAGTACAACCTGGTGGCCGAGGAGTACGGCGGCGACACCATGTTCGTCGACGTCTCCGCGAAGCAGAAGACCGGCATCGACCAGCTGCTCGAGGCCGTGCTGCTCGCGGCCGACGCCTCGCTCGACCTCCGGGCCAACCCCGACAAGGACGCGCGCGGTGTCGCGATCGAGGCGAACCTCGACAAGGGTCGTGGCGCGATGGCGACCGTGCTCGTGCAGTCCGGCACGCTGCACGTCGGTGACGCGATCGTCGCGGGCACCGCACACGGACGCGTGCGGGCGATGTTCGACGAGCACGGTGGGACGCTCGACGAGGCCCGTCCGGCTCGTCCTGTCGTCGTGCTCGGTCTGACGTCGGTGCCGCGAGCCGGGGACACGTTCCTCGTCGCGCCTGACGACCGGACCGCGCGTCAGATCGCCAAGAAGCGGGAGGCCGCCGAGCGCGCCGCCCAGCTCGCCAAGCGGCGCAAGCGGATCAGCCTCGAGGACTTCACCCAGGCTCTGCAGCTGGGCAAGGTCGAGACGCTCAACCTGGTGCTCAAGGGCGACGTCTCCGGTTCTGTCGAGGCCCTGGAGGACGCACTGCTCAAGATCGACGTCGGCGAGGAGGTCGAGCTGCGGGTCATCCACCGCGGTGTCGGCGCGATCACGCAGAACGACGTCAACCTGGCGACCGTCGACAACGCGATCATCATCGGCTTCAACGTGAAGTTCGCCGAGCGGGTCGAGGAGCTCACCGAGCGCGAGGGTGTCGACGTGCGCTTCTACTCGGTGATCTACCAGGCGATCGACGACGTCGAGGCGGCCCTCAAGGGCATGCTCAAGCCGGAGTACGAGGAGGTCCAGCTCGGTACCGCAGAGGTGCGCGAGGTGTTCCGCTCCAGCCGGTTCGGCAACATCGCCGGTTCGCTCGTGCGGTCGGGCGTCATCCGCCGCAACGCGCGGGCCCGGGTGCTGCGGGGCAGCAAGGTGGTGGGCGAGGGCCTCACCATCGACTCGCTCAAGCGGTTCAAGGACGATGCGACCGAGGTCCGCGACGGTTACGAGTGCGGCATCGGGCTGGGGTCGTTCAACGACATCCAGGTCGATGACGTGATCGAGACGTACGAGATGCGGGAGAAGCCGCGCTCGTAGAGCGTCTGCGTCGATCCGGGAGCACGGTCTTGGCCTTCCGCGCGACCCCCTTCGGGGGCCGCGGGCCAAGCCCCGCCCACGGCCCGCGGCCGTGCCGCCGGATCGCCGCTCCCCTTGGGCACTCGCCCGGGGCTGAACGGCCCGCGGGGGCGCCACACGACAGCAATGCAGCACAGCCCGGCAGGCAAGGAAGGAACCGACATGGTGGATCATCCGAGGGCGATCAGGCTGGCCGAGCGGATCCAGGTGATCGTCGCCCAGATGCTCGACACCCGGGTCAAGGACCCGCGGCTGGGCTTCGTGACGGTGACGGCGGTCCGGTGCACCGGGGACCTGCAGCACGCGTCGATCTTCTACACGGTGCTGGGTGATGCGGAGGCGCGGGCGGCCTCGGCCGCAGCGCTGGAGAGCGCCAAGGGTCTGATCCGCTCCGAGGTCGGCAAGCAGACCGGAGTCCGGCTGACCCCGACGCTCGAGTTCATTCCGGATGCGATCCCGGAGACCGCCGCCAACCTTGCCGCTGCGCTCCGCGCGGCAGCGGAACGCGACGCGGAGGTTGCGGCTCTGGCCGCGTCGGCGGCCTACGCCGGCGACGCCGACCCCTACCGCAAGCCGCCGGAGGACGAGGCAGACGACACCGAGGGCGCGGTGGGCTAGGTGGCCGACGGCCTGGTCGTGGTCGACAAGCCAGCGGGCTGGACCAGCCACGACGTCGTCGCACGGGTGCGCCGGCTCGCCGGCACCCGGCGCGTCGGGCATGCCGGCACGCTGGACCCGATGGCCACCGGTGTCCTGGTGCTCGGCATCGACCGGGCCACCCGGCTGCTCACCTACCTGGTCGGCGCCGACAAGGACTACACGGCCACCATCCGACTCGGAGTGGCGACGACCACCGACGACGCCGAGGGCGAGGTCCTGGCCGTCGTTGACGCGGCCGCGGTCGACCGGGCCGGCGTCGAGCAGGGCGCACGCGCTCTGACCGGTCCGATCCTGCAGGTGCCCAGCTCGGTGAGCGCGATCAAGGTCGACGGTCGCCGCGCCTATGCGCGGGTGCGCGCGGGCGAGCAGGTCGAGCTCGCCGCCCGATCCGTCACCGTCCGCCGGTTCGATGTCCTTGCGGTGCGTCCCGGTTCCCACGACGGGGTGCCGGTGCTGGACGTCGAGGTCGAGGTGACCTGCTCGTCGGGGACCTACGTGCGAGCACTTGCGCGGGACCTGGGTGCCGGTCTTGGCGTCGGCGGCCACCTGACCGCGTTGCGCCGCACGCGCGTCGGGGGGTACGGGCTCGACGTGGCCCGGACGCTGGAGCAGCTGGAGTCCGCCTTCGATGTGCTGCCGGTCGCCGAGGCCGCCCGCGCCGCGTTCGGCGTGCGGGAGCTGTCCGCTGACGAGGCCCGCGAGCTGTCCTTCGGCCGGCGGATCGCCAGCGGGGAGCCGACGGGCACTGCAGCTGCCCCGGTGGCGGCCTTCGCACCGGACGGCACCCTGGTCGCCCTGCTGGCCGACGACGACGACGGCGCCCGGTCGCGTCCGGTGCTGGTGCTCGCGCCCGCCTGAGCGGCCCTGAGCTGCGGAGCGCGCCGACGGATGCCGCACCGACCCCAGCCCCGAGTGGTGGTCAAGGCTGTCGCCCGGTCATGGCAGGCTGACCCTGTGCACCGCTGGACCGACCTGAGCCAGGTACCCGACGGTTTCGGGCCGTCCGTCGTGACGATCGGCAACTTCGACGGGGTGCACCGTGGCCACCGCTCGGTCCTCGGCCGGATGGTGGCGACCGCACACGCCATCGGGGGTGCCGCCATCGCTGTGACCTTCGATCCGCACCCGGCGCAGGTGCACCGGCCGGACCAGGCGCCGTCGCTGATCACCGGCCTCGCCGACCGGCTGGAGCTGCTGGAGCAGACGGGCATCGACGCGGTGCTGGTGATCGCGTACACCCCGGAGTTCGCGGCGGCAACGGCCGAGGACTTCGTCCGGACGTACCTGGTCGAGGGTCTGGGTGCCCGCGTCGTCGTGGTGGGGCACGACGTCCGCTTCGGCCGGGGCAATGCCGGGGACCTGGCAACCATGACGGAGCTGGGCCGCCGGTACGGCTTCGACGTCGAGGTGCTCGGCGACGTCAGGGGGCCGGTGGATCCGGACCGCCGGTGGTCGTCCACCTGGGTGCGGGAGCTGCTGGCCGCGGGCGACGTCGAACGGGCGGCGGAGATCCTCGGCCGGCCGCACCGGGTGCGCGGCGTCGTCGTGCACGGCGACGCCCGGGGGAGGACTCTCGGGTTCCCCACGGCCAACCTGGGCGAGGACGCGACAGGGGTCGTGCCGGCCGACGGCGTCTACGCCGGCTGGATGAGCAGGGTGGGACATCCCCCGGACAGCCCGGACGGCTACCTGCCGGTCGCGATCTCGGTCGGCACGAACCCGACGTTCGAGGGCGCGCGTCGACGGGTCGAGGCACACGTCCCCGACCGCAGCGACCTGGAGCTGTACGGCGAGGAGGTCGTGCTGGAGTTCGTCGCCCGACTGCGCCCGATGGTCCGCTTCGATACCGTCGAGGAGCTCGTCACGCAGATGGACGACGACGTCGCACGGACCAGGGAGCTGCTCGCGGGCGGCCCGCTCGTGTTGGGTGCCTCGACGGGCGGCTGATAGCATGCAGGCGCCGTGAGATCGGCCGCGGATCCAGAGAGCCCGGGTGGACGTGCCCCGGCGCACCGCGCAACGAGTCCCCAAGGAGAGCCAGTGCCACTCGACGCCGCCACCAAGCAGCGCATCATGACCGAGTACGCGACAGTTCCGAACGACACCGGCTCCCCGGAGGTCCAGATCGCGATGCTCACGCAGCGCATCAAGGACCTCACCGAGCACCTCAAGGAGCACAAGCACGACCACCACTCGCGTCGTGGTCTGCTCCTCCTGGTCGGCCAGCGGCGTCGCCTCCTCGGCTACCTGCAGAAGGTCGACATCAACCGCTACCGCAGCCTGATCGAACGGCTCGGCTTGCGTCGCTGAACGTTCCGGGCCAGCCCGGGCCCTCGCGGGCCCGGGCTGGTCGGGTGTCAGACGCCGGGCGTGTCCCGGCGCGACCGTCACAACTCCATCCAGACACACGCCCGGACCCAGTGCCCGGTCTCCGGTAGTGGCTCGCGGACCTGGTGCCTCGCACCTCGATCCGCGGACCTCGATCGAAGACCGCCGCGAGTGGCCGGGTACTTCGACGAAGGAGGGCATCCCCATGGAGGGACCCGAGATCCAGTCCGCCGAGGCCGTCATCGACAATGGCCGCTTCGGCACCCGTACCGTCCGATTCGAGACCGGCCGTCTGGCCCGCCAGGCCGGCGGCGCCGTCGTCGCCCACCTCGACCAGGACACGACCCTGTTGTCGACCACCACGGTCGGCAAGACCCCGAAGGACCAGTTCGACTTCTTCCCCCTCACGGTGGACGTCGAGGAGCGGCAGTACGCCGTCGGCAAGATCCCTGGCTCGTTCTTCCGCCGCGAGGGTCGGCCGTCCACCGAGGGGATCCTGGCCTGCCGGCTGATCGACCGCCCGCTGCGTCCCCTGTTCGTCAAGGGTCTGCGCAACGAGGTCCAGGTCGTCATCACGGTGATGTCGCTGCACCCCGAGGACACCTACGACGTCCTGGCGATCAACGCCGCTTCCCTCTCCACCCAGATCTCCGGCCTGCCGTTCTCCGGCCCGGTCGCGGGCGTGCGCATCGCGTTCATCGACGGCCAGTGGGTCGCCTTCCCGCGCTACTCCGAGCGTGCCCGGGCCACCTTCGACATGGTCGTCGCCGGCCGCGTCGTCGGTGACGACGTCGCGATCGCGATGATCGAGGCCGAGGCGCCCGTCGGCGCATGGAACCTGATCACCACCGAGGGCGCGACCGCGCCGTCGGAGGAGGTCGTTGCTGCGGGTCTCGAGGCCGCCAAGCCGTTCATCCGGGCCCTGTGCGTCGCGCAGGCCGACCTGGCCGGTCGCGCCGCCAAGGAGACCCAGGAGTTCCCGCTGTTCTCGGACTACCAGCCCGACGTGTACGACGTCGTGGCCGAGACGGCGCTCGGGGCGGTCTCCGAGGCGCTGACCATCGCGGACAAGCAGACCCGCGAGAACCGCCTGGACGAGATCAAGGTCGAGGTGCGTGCCCAGCTTGCCGACCGCTTCGAGGGCCGCGAGAAGGAGATCAGCGCGGCGATCCGGGCGGTCACCAAGAAGGTCATCCGCCGGCGCATCCTGACCGACGGGTTCCGGATCGACGGCCGCGGTCTGCGCGACATCCGCAGCCTGTCCGCCGAGGTGGCCGTGCTGGCCCGGACGCACGGCTCGGCGCTGTTCGAGCGCGGCGAGACCCAGATCATGGGCGTGACGACCCTGGCAATGCTGCGCATGGAGCAGATGCTCGACACGCTGTCGCCGGAGACGCGCAAGCGCTACATGCACAACTACAACTTCCCGCCCTACTCCACCGGTGAGACCGGCCGGGTGGGCTCGCCCAAGCGCCGCGAGATCGGCCACGGGGCGCTGGCGGAGCGGGCGATCCTGCCCGTGCTGCCCAGCCGCGAGGAGTTCCCGTACGCCATCCGGCAGGTCTCGGAGGCGCTCGGGTCCAACGGCTCGACGTCGATGGGCTCGGTCTGCGCGTCGACCCTCTCGCTGCTCAACGCCGGCGTGCCGCTGCGCGCCCCGGTCGCGGGCATCGCGATGGGCCTGGTCTCGGACACCGTCGACGGCCAGACCCGCTACGCGGCGCTGACCGACATCCTCGGTGCCGAGGACGCCTTCGGTGACATGGACTTCAAGGTCGCCGGCACCAGGGACTTCATCACCGCGATCCAGCTGGACACCAAGCTCGACGGGATCCCCGCCGACGTCCTCGCCGGTGCGCTGACCCAGGCCCGCGAGGCCCGGCTCTACATCCTGGACGTGATGCGCGAGGCGATCGACGGTCCGGACGAGATGTCGCCGTACGCACCGCGGATCATCACCGTCAAGGTGCCGGTCGACAAGATCGGCGAGGTCATCGGCCCGAAGGGCAAGATGATCAACCAGATCCAGGAGGAGACCGGCGCGGACCTCACCATCGAGGACGACGGCACCGTGTACATCGGCGCCATCGACGGTGCCTCGGCGGAGGCTGCCCGCGCGATGGTCAACGCGATCGCCAACCCGCAGATGCCCGAGGTGGGCGAGCGGTACGTCGGCACCGTCGTCAAGACCACGTCGTTCGGCGCGTTCATCTCTCTGACGCCCGGCAAGGACGGCCTGCTGCACATCTCCCAGATCCGCAAGCTGGTTGGTGGCAGGCGTGTCGAGAACGTCGAGGACGTTCTCGCGATCGGCCAGAAGGTCCAGGTCGAGATCGGCGAGATCGACCCCCGCGGCAAGCTGTCGCTGCACGCCGTGACCGAGGAGTCCGAGGCCGAGGCCGCCGAGTCGGCAGGCAGCGAGGCCGAGGCGACCGAGCCTCAGGCCTGAGGTGCCCCTCGACCTGCCGCTCGGTCCCGCAGGGGGCCCCGGCAGCGAGCTGACCGCCGAGCAGGACGGCGGCGTCGTGATCCGACGCTCCGTCCTGCCCGGCGGTGTTCGGGTGCTCTCCGAGCACATGCCGGGCCTGCGCTCGGCGACCCTCGGCGCCTGGGTCGGCGTGGGGTCGCGCGACGAGCGCGACGGTCATCATGGGTCGACCCACTTCCTCGAGCACCTGCTGTTCAAGGGCACGGCCCGGCGCACGGCGATGGACATCGCCGAGGCGTTCGATGCGGTCGGTGGTGAGGCCAACGCCGCCACCGGCAAGGAGCACACCTGCTACTACGCCCGGGTGCGGGACAGCGACGCGGGGATGGCCGTCGACGTCATCACCGACATGGTCACGTCGGCGCGCCTTGACCCGGGTGAGCTGGAGATCGAGCGCGGGGTGATCCTCGAAGAGCTCGCGATGAACGACGACGACCCCTCCGACGTCGCGCACGAGCAGTTCGCGGCCGCCGTGCTGGGCGGGCATCCCCTGGGCCGGCCGATCGGCGGCACGCCCGCAACGATCCGCGCCGTCCCCCGGGACGCAGTGTGGGAGCACTACACCGAGCACTACGGGTCCCGGACCCTCGTGGTCACGGCGGCCGGCGGCATCGACCACGACGAGCTGTGCGCCCAGGTGCTGGACGCCGTCGGCGTCGGCGGCTGGGCGCTCGACCGTGCCGCCGCCCCGGTGCGGCGGAGGTCGACCGAGCCGGCGGTGATCGCCGATGTGGCAACGGAGCTGACCGTGCACCGGGCGACCGAGCAGGCCAACGTGATCATCGGCGGCCAGGGCCTCGCGTCGACCGACGAGAAGCGGTTCGCGCTCTCGGTGCTGACCACTGTGCTCGGCGGGGGCATGTCCTCCCGCCTCTTCCAGGAGATTCGCGAGAAACGTGGACTCGCCTACTCGGTGTACGCGTTCTCCTCCGGCCATGCCGACACGGGCATCGTCGGCCTCTACGCCGGATGCACCCCGTCGAAGGTGGACGAGGTGGTCGATCTGCTGGCCGTCGAGTGGGAGCGCCTTGCCGCGGACGGCATCACGACCGCCGAGCTGGAGCGGGGCATCGGACAGCTGTCCGGTGGCATGGTGCTCGGCCTGGAGGACTCCGGTTCGCGGATGACTCGCCTGGGCAAGGCCGAGTTGGTGCACGGTGAGCTGCTCAGCCAGGAGGAGTCCCTCGAGCGCATCCGCGCCGTCACGGCCTCCGACGTGCAGCAGCTCGCCGCCGAGCTGGCAGCGGCACCCCGGTCAGTGGTCCGGGTGGGTCCCTTCGGCGGCTGAGCCTGGGTCGCGGCCGCGACGACGGTCAGCAGGCCGAGTGGGATGAGCAGGATGCTCTGTGCGTCGGCTTGAGCGAAGGTGCGCCCGGGTACCGGCTAGGGTCGGCCCGTGAACCAGATCCGGGTGGCCGTCCTCGGGGCGGCCGGGCGCATGGGTGCAGTGGTGTGCGGTGCGGTCGAGGCGGCGCCCGACCTCGACCTCGTGGTAGCCCTTGACGTCGACGACGACCTCACAGCGGTCGCCGCGAGCGGGGCGACGGTGGCGATCGACTTCACGGTCCCGTCCGCGAGCGAGGCGAACGTGCACGCTCTGGTCGACTCCGGCGTGCACGCGGTGGTCGGCACCTCGGGGTGGGACGAGGCAGCCTTCGGCCGGGTACGCGACCGGCTCGCGAGCGCGCCCGGCGTCGGGGTGCTGATCGCTCCCAACTTCGCCCTCGGGGCCGTGCTGGCCATGGTCTTCGCGGCACAGGCGGCGCGCTGGTTCGAGTCAGCGGAGGTCGTCGAGCTGCACCACCCCAACAAGGTGGACGCACCCAGCGGGACCGCGCGGCACACGGCGGCCGAGATCGCCAGGGCCCGGCAGGCGGCCGGGCTCGGGCCCGTCCCGGACGTCACCGCGACCCAGCTGGACGGCGCCCGAGGCGCGGTCGTGGACGGGATCCACGTGCACGCGGTCCGCCTGCGCGGACTGGTGGCGCATCAGGAGGTGCTGCTGGGCAACCCCGGCGAGCTGCTGACCATCCGGCACGACTCGTTCGACCGGTCCTCATTCGTACCGGGCGTGCTGCACGCCGTCCGCACCATCAGCAGCCGGCCGGGGCTCACCGTCGGTCTCGAGCACTACCTCGATCTGGGCTGACGTGCGCCGCTCGTTGCCGGCCGCGCTGGCCCTGTCCGCCCTTCTGCTGCTGTACATCGGCCTCGCCGTGCGGTGGGGGATCGCCCTGATCGCCACCGGTGAGCCGATCGCGGTCGGCCTCGGGGCTGCCGTGCTGGTGCTCCCTGCGCTCGGCATCTGGTTGGTGGTGCGCGAATGGGCGCTGGCCGTCCGGGTGCAGCAGATGGCCGACGAGCTGGCTGCGGCCGGGCGCTTGCCGACCGACGACCTGCCGCGGACCCCTGGTGGCCGGATCGACCGAGCAGCGGCGGACGAGGCCTTCGTCGTCGCGCGGGAAGCCGTTGAGCAGGCTCCGCAGGACTGGGCGGCCTGGTTCCGACTGGGTTTCGCCTACGACGCCGCCCACGATCGCCGGCGGGCCCGCACGGCACTGCGGACCGCCGCCCGGCTGCGCCGGACCCTGCCAGAGGTCTCCTGAGTCAGATCTGGGCGGTCCAGCGGTTCTCGACGGCGCTGCGGTCCTCGCCCGGGAAGCCGATGGCGAGCTGCCGTCGCCCGCCGTCCGGCCCGAGGCCCGACGCCGCGAGGAACCGCTCCCGCACCTCGTCGCCCTCGAGTACCCAGGTGGCCAGGGAGCGGACGCCCTCCTGGCGCGCCAGGTCGACGCAAGCCGCCAGGAGACGGGAGCCGTGGCCACCGCGCTGGTGGTCGGGATCCACCTCGAGCGCCAGCACCTCGACGCCTTCGGTGTCGACGGGCGCCGACGCCGCGAAGCCGACCACCCGCGGTCCGTCACAGGCGACGAGCACGCGGTGAGCAGGGGAGGGGGGTGCGCTGATCGCGGCGGCCCACTGGTCCCGTACGGCGGTCACGTCCAGGTTCCCCAGGGTCTCGGCCCCCAGCACGTCCGTGTGGCTGGCGCGCCAGGCGCGCAGCTGGACGCGAGTGATCGCCGCCTCGTCGTCCGCCGTGGCCGGGCGGACAGAGACGTCGGCATGCTCGCGGAAGAGGCTCATCGCAGGCAGGCTACCCGCGGTGTCGCAGGGCGGCCCTATCCTGGACGCCATGCCGGACGTCACGCCCTCCGAGGCAGCCGAGACCGTCGACACCCAGTTCGAGGACCTGCTCCGTCACGTCCTCGCGAACGGGACAGCCAAGTCCGACCGGACGGGGACCGGGACGCGGAGCGTCTTCGGCCACCAGCTGCGCTACGACCTGTCGGCGGGCTTCCCGCTGGTCACGACCAAGCGGGTGCACCTGAGGTCGATCGTGCACGAGCTGTTGTGGTTCCTGCGCGGGGAGTCCAACGTGAGCTGGCTGCGCGAGCACGGTGTGACGATCTGGGACGAATGGGCGGACGAGAATGGCGAGCTGGGTCCCGTGTACGGCGTCCAGTGGCGGTCGTGGCCCACCCCGGACGGGCAGCACATCGACCAGATCGCCCAGGTGGTCGAGGGGATCCGGCGGGACCCGGACTCCCGGCGGCACATCGTCTCGGCGTGGAACGTCGCGGACATCCCGGCGATGGCCCTCGCACCGTGCCACGCCTTCTTCCAGTTCTACGTCGCGGACGGCCGGCTCTCCTGCCAGCTGTACCAGCGGTCGGCCGACCTCTTCCTCGGTGTGCCGTTCAACCTGGCGTCGTACGCCCTGCTCACCCACATGGTCGCCCAGCAGACCGACTTGGCGGTCGGGGACTTCGTCTGGACCGGCGGCGACTGCCACATCTACGACAACCACGTCGAGCAGGTCAGTACCCAGCTGTCCCGCGAGCCGTACCCGTTCCCGCAGCTCCGGCTGAAGCGCGCCGGATCGATCTTCGACTACGCCTACGACGACGTCGAGGTGGTCGGGTACCAACACCACCCGCCGATCGCCGCGCCGATCGCCGTCTGATGCTCGCGGCGATCTGGGCACAGTCCACCGACGGGTTCATCGGGCGCGATGGCGTGCTCCCGTGGTCGATTCCGGAGGACCTGGCGCACTTCCGGCGACTCACCGACGGTCAGGTGGTCGTGATGGGCCGGGCCACCTGGGAGTCGCTGCCGGACCGCTTCCGGCCGCTGCCGGGCCGCGACAACGTCGTGCTCTCCCGGCATGCGGTCGCCCTCGCCGGGGCGATCGTCGTGCCAGACGCCGCCGCCGCTCTGCATGCCGTTGCCGGCCGGCCGGCGTGGGTGGTCGGGGGAGCGCAGGTGTACGCGGCACTCCTTGCGCACACGGACCGGCTCGAGGTGACCGACGTCGACGTCGCGGTCGGCTCCGGGACCCCGGCCCCGGACCTGGGAGCCGGGTGGGACGCCGTCGGCCGGGACCCGGACGAAGGGTGGTACACCTCGCGCACCGGCGTGCGCTACCGGTTCCGCTCGCTGAGCCGGTCGACGGTCGAAATGGCGGCGCAGGTCCCCGACGGGCAGCGGTAGGTTGTCCGCCATGGCCCCCGCGTCCCGGCCGTTCGGCTACCTCCTGACTGCCATGGTCACCCCGATGGCTGCGGACGGCTCGGTCGACATCGACGCCGGGGTCGCGCTGGCTCGCCACCTGGTGGACCACGGCCACGACGGCCTGGTGCTCAACGGCACCACCGGAGAGGCGCCGACCACCCACGCACCGGAGAAGGCGGAGCTGGTCCGGGCCGTCGTCGAGGCGGTGGGTCACCGCGCCGTCATCGTGGCGGGTGCCGGCTCCAACGACACCGCGCACGCGGTCCGGATGGCCGAGCAGGCCGCCGAGGCCGGCGCGCACGGAGTGCTGGTGGTGACCCCGTACTACTCCCGACCCTCACAGGAGGGCGTCTACCAGCACACGGTGGCGGTGGCCGACGCCACCGAGCTCCCGGTGATGCTCTACGACGTCCCGGGCCGGACGGTCGTGCGGTACTCGGCGCGGACCTTGGACCGGCTGGCCGCGCACGACCGGATCGTCGCGGTCAAGGATGCCACTGCCGACCCGCAGTCGGCGCTGCGGCACATCGCTCGCACCGGGCTGGCCTGGTACTCCGGGGACGACGGGATGCTGCTGCCGTACCTGTCGGTCGGGACGGTCGGCCTGGTGAGCATGACGGGTCACCTCGCCGGCGACGGCCTCGCCGAGGTGATCCGGGCCTTCCACGCCGGAGACGTGGTGGGCGCCCGGGCCCGGTTCATCGCCCTGCTGCCCGTGATCGACCTGGTCTGTGGCTCGGGCAACGGTGCCCTGCGCGCCAAGACTGCCCTCGCCCTGCTCGGACTCATCCCGACCGCCACCATGCGCCTGCCGCAGGTCGGTGCCGACGAGGCCGAGACCGCCGAGGTCCGCGCCGCCCTGGTGGCGGCGGGCCTGCTGGACTGAGCACGATCCGAGGCGTGGCCTCGGCGTACGAACCGAGGCGACTCGGCCCGATGTCACACCGAACACGGAGGCCCCATGTCCCACCCGCACCCTGAGCTCGGCCCGCCGCCGCCGCTCGAGCCCGGCACCTTGCGCATCGTCCCGCTCGGCGGTCTCGGCGAGATCGGCCGCAACATGACGGTCTTCGAGTACGACGGCCGCCTGCTGATCGTCGACTGCGGCGTCCTGTTCCCCGAGGACCACCAGCCCGGCGTCGACCTGGTGCTGCCGGACTTCGACTACATCGCCGAGCGCCTCGATGACGTCGAGGCGCTGGTCCTGACGCACGGGCACGAGGACCACATCGGCGCCGTGCCCTACCTGCTCCGGTTGCGGCCCGACATCCCCGTCGTGGGGTCCCAGCTCACGCTGGCCTTCGTCGAGGCCAAGCTCAAGGAGCACCAGATCACGCCGCTGACCCTGGGGGTCCGCGAGGGCCAGTTGGAGCGCTTCGGGGCGTTCGCCTGCGAGTTCGTCGCCGTGACGCACTCCATCCCGGACGCCCTAGCGGTGATGATTCGCACCCCGGCCGGCAGCGTGCTGCACACCGGCGACTTCAAGATGGACCAGCTGCCGCTGGACGGGCGGATCACCGACCTGCGGGCGTTCGCCCGGCTCGGCGAGGAGGGTGTCGACCTGTTCATGGTCGACTCGACCAATGCCGAGGTTCCTGGCTTCACCACCCATGAGATCGAGATCGGCCCGGTGCTGGACCAGCTGTTCGAGTCGGCGGAGAAGCGGGTCATCGTTGCCTCGTTCGCCTCGCACGTGCACCGGGTGCAGCAGGTGCTGGACGCCGCACACGCCCACCGGCGCAAGGTGGCAATGGTCGGACGCTCGATGGTCCGCAACATGGCCATCGCGGCCGAGCTGGGCTATCTCAGCGTCCCGGAGGACGTTCTGGTGGATGTCAAGGCGGTCGACGACCTGCCGCCGGACGAGGTCGTGCTGATGTGCACCGGCTCGCAAGGCGAGCCGATGGCCGCCCTGTCCCGGATGGCAAACCGCGACCACCGGATCGAGGTGGGCCGCGGCGACACCGTGATCCTCGCCTCCTCGATGATCCCGGGGAACGAGGCAGCGGTGTCCCGGGTGATCAACGGTCTGACCCGGATGGGAGCGAAGGTCGTGCACCAGGGCAGCGCGCGGGTGCACGTCTCGGGTCACGCGGCTGCCGGTGAGCTGCTCTACTGCTACAACATCGTCCGACCGCGGAACGTCATGCCGGTGCACGGTGAGGTGCGGCACCTGGTGGCCAACGGCGCCATCGCGGTCAGCAGCGGCGTGCCTCCCCAGCGGGTGGTGCTGGCCGAGGACGGCGTGGTGATCGACCTGGTGGACGGCCGTGCCCAGGTCGTCGGGGCGGTGCCGTGCGGATACGTGTACGTCGACGGCTCGAGCGTCGGGGCGATCACGGAGGTCGAGCTCAAGGACCGCCGGATCCTCGGCGAGGAGGGGTTCATCTCGATCTTCGTGGTGATCGACTCGGCCACCGGGAAGGTGGTCGCCGGCCCGCAGATCCACGCGCGTGGGGTCGCGGAGGACGAGAGCGTGTTCGACGCCGTCCTGCCGGACATCGCCAGGACCCTGGAGGAGGCGGTGTTCGCGGGGAGCTTCGATCCCCAGCAGCTCCAGCAGGTGGTTCGGCGTGTGGTCGGGCGCTGGGCGTCCAACCACCTGCGCCGGCGGCCGATGATCATCTCGGTGGTGATCGAGGCCTGAGGCTCACGCCCGACCCCTGGACGTGCGGCCGCGCAAGGTCGTGAGCCGGTCGATCTGCTGATCGACGGCTGCCTCGTGCTCGCGGTCTGCCGGGTCACCATCGGTGCCGGGCTGCTGATCGTCGGACCGCGACACGGGCGCCCCGTCCCGGGCCGTAGGTGCCCTCACAGGTACCGTGGGACCATGGCCAGTCGTACGTCCGCGCCCCGAAGTGGAGCACGTACGTCCGCGCCCCGGACCGGCGCGCGGGCCTCCTCGCCCCGGGCGGCGTCCGG
This sequence comes from Actinomycetales bacterium, assembly GCA_038204895.1. Lineage (GTDB taxonomy): Bacteria > Actinomycetota > Actinomycetes > Actinomycetales > Cellulomonadaceae > Actinotalea. The sequence goes on from JBBRCL010000007.1 coordinate 40,017, forward strand.
TTCGGCGCGTCCGGCCGGCCGGAAGCGCACGCCGGTCCCGACGCACTCGCTGCCGGTGCGCATGGTTCGGGGAGTCTGGATGGGCGGCGCGCACCTGGTCGGGGGCACGGCGCGGCGGATCGGCCAAGGCGCGCGGGACCTGGACCCGGCGCACCGCCGGGACGGGGCGGCGTTCGCCTTGCTGGCCGCGGCGGTCGTGGTCGCCGCACGGGAGTGGTGGGGCCTGTCGGGCTCGGCCGGTGAGGTGCTGCACGCGGTCGTAGCCGGGACGTTCGGCGTCGTCGGTGCCGCCGTACCGGTGCTGCTCGTCGGCGCCGCCGTGCAGCTGATGCGTCACCCCGACCGGGTGGAGGCGAACGGGCGGATGGGGGTCGGCGTGTCGGCCCTGGTCCTGGCCACCTGCGGGATGGTCCAGCTGTCCGCCGACCTGCCCTCGCCGTCCGACGGCTTCGAACCGGTCCGGGCGGCCGGCGGAGTGCTCGGCTACCTCGTGGCGACGCCGCTGGAGAGCCTGCTGACGGTCTGGGTGACCGTCCCGATCCTGGTGCTGCTCGGCGTGTTCGGGATCCTCGTCCTGACGGCCACCCCGGTGCACGCGATCGGCGCGCGGGTGCGTGACGGCTACCGGTGGCTCACCGGCGCGCGGGCCCCGGAGGAAGCGCCGACATCCCTTGCCACGCGGCCGACCCTCGCGCAGGAGCAGGTGGGACCGCGGCGCCGGTTCGGCCGTCGGGACCGGTCCGGCGCGACCGGTGAGGCCGGGGAAGGTCGTGCGGGCGACGACGCCTTCGCAGCCGCCGCGACGACCGAGGCCATGCCGGACGGTCACTCGGTCGACGTCTCGAACGACGACGTCTTCACCAGCGTGCTGCCGAGAGCCGAGCTTGCGGCGCCACCGGTGAAGACGCCCGTCCCGCGGGGCGAGCAGCCGATGCTGGACGGCGACGTGATCTACCTGCTCCCGTCCGAGGAGCTGCTGGCCAAGGGGATGCCGCACAAGGTGCGTTCCGCTGCCAACGACCGCGTGGTCGAGTCATTGACGAACGTGCTCGAGGAGTTCGAGGTGGACGCCCAGGTGACCGGGTTCACCAGGGGGCCAACGGTCACCCGCTACGAGGTGGAGCTCGGGCCCGGCATCAAGGTGGAACGCGTCACGGCGCTCAGTCGGAACATCTCCTACGCGGTCGCCAGCGCCGATGTGCGGATCCTCTCGCCGATCCCTGGCAAGTCCGCGATCGGCATCGAGATCCCGAACACCGACCGCGAGACGGTCTCCCTCGGTGATGTGCTCCGTTCGTCCGCATCCCGCCGCAGCGAGCACCCCATGATGATCGGCGTCGGCAAGGACGTCGAGGGCGGCTACGTCGTGGCGAACCTCGCCAAGATGCCGCACCTGCTCGTTGCCGGCGCCACCGGTGCCGGCAAGTCGAGCTTCATCAACTCGATGATCATCTCCGTCCTGATGCGGTCGACCCCGGACGAGGTCCGGATGATCCTGGTCGACCCCAAGCGGGTCGAGCTGACCGTCTACGAGGGCATCCCGCACCTGATCACACCGATCATCACCAACCCCAAGAAGGCCGCCGAGGCTCTGGAGTGGGTGGTGCGGGAGATGGAGCAGCGCTACGACGACCTGGCGAACTTCGGCTACAAGCACATCGACGACTTCAACGCCGGCGTGCGGGCAGGCAAGGTGCGCCCGCTCCCGGGCAGCCAACGGAAGATTGCCGCCTACCCGTACCTGCTTGTGATCGTGGACGAACTTGCCGATCTCATGATGGTGGCACCGAGGGACGTCGAGGCGTCGATCCAACGCATCACACAGCTGGCCCGCGCGGCCGGGATCCATCTTGTGCTCGCAACCCAGCGCCCGAGTGTCGACGTCGTCACCGGGGTGATCAAGGCCAACGTCCCGTCCCGGATGGCCTTCGCGACCTCGTCGCTGACCGACTCGAGGGTGGTGCTCGACCAGCCCGGTGCGGAGAAGCTGATCGGCCAGGGCGATGCCCTCTTCCTGCCGATGGGCGCGGCCAAGCCGATGCGGGTGCAGGGCGCGTGGGTCACCGAGACCGAGATCCACGCGGTCGTGAACCATGTGCGTACCCAGCTCAAGCCCAGCTACCGCACCGACGTGACGGTCGTGGCCAGCCGCAAGCAGGTGGACGACGACATCGGCGATGACCTCGACCTGCTGCTCCAGGCGGCCGAGCTGGTGGTGACGACGCAGTTCGGCTCCACCTCCATGTTGCAGCGCAAGCTCAGGGTCGGGTTCGCCAAGGCCGGTCGACTGATGGACCTGCTGGAGTCGCGGGAGGTCGTCGGGCCGTCCGAGGGCTCCAAGGCTCGTGAGGTTCTGGTCGCCTCGGACGATCTGGCCGGGACCCTCGCCATGATGCGCGGTGACCCACCGGAGGCCGAGGATCTCTACGACCAGACCGACGACGGCGTCGGTGGTGCCGGGGGACAGCCGTGGGCGACGCAGGAGCGCTGACCGGGGTCCTCGTCGGTATCGGCGTCGCTGTGGCGCTCCTCGTGCTCGTCCTGTGGCAGGCGGCGATGGCGGCCCGGCGGTCCGCGGCGCGTGGTGTGGCGGCAGCCGCGACGATGGAACGGCGTGTTGCGGCGGTCCTCGCCGCCGGGCGGGACGGCATCATCGTGCACTCGACCGTCGGCGAGGTGCTGGAGGTGAACGAGGCGGCCGCGCTCATCGTGGACGTGCCGGTCGCATCGATCGTCGGGCAGTCGGTCCAGCAGCTGCCCGTCCGGTGGGTCACGGAGAAGGGCCAGGACATGTCGCCCGGCGTGGTCTTCGCCCGTTCACCGTCCGCGCTGCCCGATGCCGCGCCGTTCCTCGTCGGTGCCATGCCGCACACTGGTGCACCGGTCCGCTTCGTGCAGGTGATCACCCGCGCCGTCGCCATGCCGGATGGTGGCATGGAGATGCTCACGATCCTGGCCGACGTGACCGGACCCCGGCAGATGCGGGCGGCGCTGGCTCGGTCGGAGACGCAGTTCCGGCTCGCCATGGAGAACGCACCGATCGGGATGGCACTGGCCGACCCGCAGTGGCGGCTGCAGGAGGTCAACGCGGCGCTGGCGGCCCTCTTCGCCACGGAGCCCTCGGTCCTCATCGGTCGCGATCTGTCGACCCTGTCTCATCCGGACGACCGGGCGACCGAGCGTGCCCATGTGCAGCGCCTGCTGGCCGGCGAGGGGGACCGGTTCAGCCTGGAGAAGCGGTACCTGCGGCCCGACGGCCAGACCATCTGGGCGGTGCTCGACGTCGTGCTGGTACGAACGCCCGATGGCGCACCGGACCATTTCGTCGCCCAGCTCAGAGACGTCACCGACGCTCGGATGCAGTCCGAGATGCTCACGCACCGGGCGATGCACGATCCTCTGACCGGGCTGGCCAACCGGATGCTCATGCAGGACGTGCTCCAGAAGGCCGTCGAGCCGCAGGATGCCCCTGGCAGGGTCGCCGTGCTGGCGATCGACCTCGACGAGTTCAAGGAGATCAACGACCGGCACGGGCACCCGGCGGGTGACGACGTGCTGGTCCATGTCGCTGGCGTGCTGCGGGCGGCGACCGCCGGGCGCGGAACCGTCTCGCGCACCGGTGGCGACGAGTTCGTCGTCGTGATCCAGGACAACGACGCCGCGCGGGCATCCTTCGAGGTGGCGGCCGCGATCCACCGGGGGTTGCTCAATCCGGTCCGCACCCACCGCCGGCAGCTGCCGGTCCGCGCCAGCATCGGTATCGCGGTGGCCGAGCCGTCGGTGCTCACGGGCGGTGCGATGGGCATCCTTGCCGCTGCCGATGCCGCCCTCTACCGCGCGAAGGGTGCCGGTCGGAGCAGGACCGAGGTGTTCGACCGGTCGATGACCATGGCGACCGGGAGCAAGCACGGCGCCGTCGCGGAGCTGGTCCAGGCCATCGAGCACGGCGAGCTGGTGCTGCACTACCAACCGACCGTCGACCTGGCCACCGGTGTGGTGGTGGGCCACGAGGCCCTCGTGCGTTGGCAGCACCCCGAGCGGGGGCTGCTGCTGCCCGGGTCCTTCCTGCCGACTGCCGCGGAGTCCGGCCTGGCCGTGAGGCTCGGCACAAACGTCGTCCACCAGGCGGCGGCGTTCCTTGCGCGGACCGAGGCGACCGGCCACTGGGTGTCGGTGAACGTGTCGGTCGAGCAGCTGGGGGACGGCGAGTTTGCCGCGCAGGCACTGATGGCGATCTCGCGCAACCGGGTGGCACCGGGCCGCCTCGTCGTCGAGCTCACCGAGGCGGGCCTGGTGGAGTCCGGGAGCCGGGTGCGCCACGAGCTGGCCCAGCTGCGCGCAGCGGGGATCCCCGTGCTCCTGGACGACTTCGGGACCGGCATCGCGCCGTTGTCCTACCTGCGCGACCTCCCGGTCGACGGGGTCAAGCTCGACATGTCGTTCACCGCCGGCATCCCCGAGGACCCGGCCGCCGCGCGGGTCAGCCGCGCCCTGGGGGCGCTGGCCCGGGAGATGGGGATGATCACCATCGCCGAGGGCATCGAGACGCTGGAACAGGCGCGGTTCCTGCGCGAGTGCGGCTGGCACTACGGCCAGGGCTGGCTGTTCGGGGCGGGCGAGTCGGAGCGGGTGACGGTCGGCGCCGTCGAGCACCCGTGACAGAGGTGCTCAGCCGGGGTCCCGGACCCTGAGCAGGCGCAGCGGCGGCTGCCCGGTCGGCTCGGTGGGGTTCGGCCGCTCGGTAGCAGCAGCCCCCACGACGGCGGCCACCCGTGCGTACCTCGCGGCGAGGTCCGCGGCGGAAGCCTCGCCGGCGCCCGATCCGGCAGCGACGTCCGCCGACAGCGGGTAGACCCGGTAGCCGCCCTGCCGGTCGACCGTGACCGCCGACCACTCGACAGACTGCACCGTCGCCGGCCCGTCGTGCGGTTTGCGGAACGTCGCGGTGAGCAGCAGCCCGGAGTCGGTCGCGGCGGTGCAGCACTGCGCGCTCTGGTTGGAGATGAAGTTGCCCAACCCGTAGGCCACCCACATCCCCTCGCCACGCGGCCCACCGGGGAGCTCGGCGATGGGCTGCGGGACGTGCGCGTGGTGGCCGATCACCAGGTCGATCACACCCGAGGCGGCCAGCTCGGCGGCGATCTGCTCCTGGCGGTCGGTCGGAGCTGAGACGTACTCGACGCAGCAGTGGATGCTCGCGACCACGATGTCGGCGCCCGCCTCCCGCGCCGCGATCGCCTGCTGGATGAGCGTTGCCGTGTCGATCAGCGAGACGCTCCACGGAGCGTCCGCCGGGATGGGCATCCCGTTCGTGCCGTAGGTCGCCGCGATGTGTGCGACCCGGATGCTCTGCTGGTTCCGATTCAGGGCGTACACCTGCGGGGCAGCGGCCTCCTCCGCGGTGCGCCCGGTGCCCACGTGGCCCAGCCCGGCCGCGTCGAGCGCGTCGAGGGTGGCCGTGATGCCGGCCGCACCTCGGTCGAGGCTGTGGTTGGACGCCGTCGAGCAGCCGTCCCAGCCGTTGGCCTTCAGGGCCGCCGCGATCTCCGCCGGCGCACCGAACATCGGGTACCCGGAGGGTGCCGTCCCGTCTGGGGCGATCGGCACCTCGAGGTGGCACAGCGCCAGGTCCGCACCGGCGATCCACGGCTGCAACGGCGCGAGCAGGGGGGTGAAGTCGTAGCCGCCCTCGGGGGTCCGGGCCGCGGCGAGCACCGGTTGGTGCAGCAGGACGTCCCCGGCCGCGACGAGGGTGAACACGGCGTCCTCGGGCGTCGTCGGGGTGGGTGACGGGGTAGGCGTCGGCGTCGGCGTCCGGACCGGGGTGGTGGGCTCCGGTGTGTTCTGCGCCACCTCGTCCGCCGGCGGCCAGGGGAGCCCGCCGGCCAGTGCCGCGCCGGCCCCGGCCGCGCTGACCAGCACCGCGAGCACGGCCAGGGTCACCCGGCGGGATGCTGCGGAGCGGTGGGCCTGCGATCGGGCGTGCCGCGTCACGGCGCGACACTACCGCGCGACGCCCCTCCGCCCTGGGACCGGCGGCCCGTCGGCGGACCGTAGGGTGGGTCCCGTGCCTGCAGTCATGACGTCGGTGTGGACCGCGGCCAACGCCGTCACGGCGGTGCGGATCTGTCTGGTCCCGCTGGTCGTGGCGGCTCTACTGGTCGACACGTCCGGCGGGTGGCGCCTGGTCGCGTTTGCACTCTTCGCCGTCGCCGCCGTCTCGGACCGCCTCGACGGGTACCTCGCCAGGCGGATGGACCAGGTCACCGACTGGGGCAAGCTGGTCGACCCGATCGCGGACAAGCTCCTGATGGGCAGCACCCTGGTGACCCTCTCGGCGCTCGGTGACCTGCCGTGGTGGGTGACCATCGTGATCCTGGTCCGCGAGCTCGGGATCACCGCCCTGCGGCTGGCCGTGCTGCGGTACGTCGTCATCCCGGCATCCCGCGGCGGCAAGCTCAAGACGGCGCTCCAGTCGGTCGGCATCGGCCTGTTCGTGTTCCCGCTGGACCGGATGCCCGCGGCTGTCGGGGACGTCGCATGGGTGATCGTGCTGGCCGCCCTGGTGGTGACTGTGGTGACCGGGTTCGACTACCTGCGGCGCGGGTGGGCAGTGCGCCGCGCGGCACGGTGAGCGCCGGCCCGGCGCAGGACGCCGCCGACCTCGTCCGGCTGCTGACCGAAGCGGGCTTGACGCTGGCGGTGGCCGAGTCCCTCACCGGCGGCTCGGTGGTAGCGGCCTTCGTCGCCGTGCCCGGTGCGTCGGCGTGTCTGCGTGGCGGTGTCGTAGCCTACGCGACGGACCTCAAGGCCACGTTGCTCGATGTGCCGCACACGCTGCTGGACGCGGTCGGACCGGTGGAGCCCGAGGTGGCGCTTGCCATGGCGCACGGGGTCAGGGACCGGCTGGGCGCCGACTACGGCCTGGCGACCACCGGGGTCGCCGGCCCCGAGCCGCAGGGCGGTCACCCACCCGGGACGTTCCACGTCGCCGTCGCCGGGCCCGCGGGAGATGTGGTGCGCTCGGTGCGGACCGACGCCGACGGCGGCCGGGCCGGTGTCCGCGCGGCCGCCCGGGATGCTGCGGTCGCCCTCCTGCTCGAGCGGGTGAACCGTGATCTGGGGGGAACACCTGACCCACCACCGACGTTGGAGTCACCGTGACCAGGAACACGGGACCCGGAAGTATCACCCGCGACGGTGTCCGTCCCGCGGGGTACGGTAGGAGTTCTTCGGTCCGTACGAGGCCGGTGGCAGCAGGGACGGGCGCGGCGACGCGTCCCGTGCCGGGAAAGCGGGAGGGAGGTCGTTCGATGGTCGTCCTGAGGCGCGAGATCGGCGACGTCCTTCGTGGCGCCCGCCAGGGGCAGGGTCGCACCCTTCGCGAGGTCTCCTCGGCCGCCCGGGTCTCCCTCGGCTACCTGAGCGAGGTCGAGCGTGGCCAGAAGGAAGCCTCCTCCGAGCTGCTCGGCTCGATCTGCGACGCGCTCGACGTGCCGCTGTCCCTTGTGCTCCGCGAGGTCAGCGACCGGGTCGCGGTCGCAGAGGGTCTGCTGATCCCGGACACGGTCCCGTTCGACCTGGCGGACTCGATCGCCCGGCGTGCCTGGAACCGCGAGATGCGGGACCTGGCCGCCGCCTCGGAGCTCACGCCGGTCGGCTGACCGGTCTCACGCCTGCGGCTGGCAGCCCGGGCAGTAGAAGATCGGGCGCTGCATCGGCGGACGGCGCGCCTGCCCCACCTGGATCACCGAGCCGCATCGTCGGCAGGGTTGGCCCGATCTCCCGTGCACCTGTGTCGTCCGTCCGCGCGCGGTCGCGCCGGTGGCGGTGGGGCTCGCTGCTGCCACGCTGCGGGCCATCAGGGTCCGAGCGGTCATCAGCAGGGTCGCGGCGTCCGTGCGATCGGCCGGTGTCCAGGGCCACAGCCGCCGGGCGAACAGCGACTCGGCTGCGTAGATGGTGCCGATGCCGGCCGCGACCGTCTGGTCAAGGAGCACCTCCGCCACCGGCGTCGGACCTCGGTCCGCCCACCTGCCGAGCGCTTCCGTGAGACCGTCGGCGGGGAAGTCCGCCGCGAGCACGTCCGGACCAAGGTGACCGATCAGCGTGTGCTCCGCACCCGTTGGCACCACGTCCAGCATGCCCAGCCGGTCCCCGACGGCGGTCCACTCGTCGCTGCCAAGGACCGCCCGCACGAAGGCCCCGCGGCCGGCGGCGCGTGGCGAGCCGGTCGGGACCACCCGCCAGATGCCCTCCATCAGCAGATGGGTGTGCAGCGTCCGCTGGTCGTCGAACCGGGTGAACAGGTGCTTGCCGTAGGCATGCGTGCCGACCACCGTCCGTCCCTCGAACGTCAGACCCGCCACGGACGGCCAGCGCAGCTCGCTGCGTACGAGCCGGCGACCTGCAAGACCGCGGTCGAGGGCGGCCGCGGTGCGCCGCAGGATGTCACCCTCGGGCATCGGCCAGCCGCAGCCCACGGGGCGTGACCCCGAACCCGGCGTCGGTCAGTGCGCGGGCGACCGGTCCGGCGAGCACGACGCGGTCCAGAAGTGCGGCGCCGTCCGCCTTGTTGACCGTCAGCCGGCCGAGCGCCCCCGTGCGGGTGACTCCGGCGAGTGCTGCCGCTGCCGTCGCCAGCCGGGCAGGGTCCTCGGTGAAGGACAGCAGGCTCCGCCCGCCACGTTCGAGGTAGAGCGTGAGAGACCCGCCGACCAGCACGACGACGGCGCCCGCCTTGCGCCCCGGGCGGTGGCGGACGGCCTCGCCGACCGGGGTGGCCGGATCCGGCCAGGCCAGTGCCGTACCGTACGCGTTGGCCGGGTCCGTTGCGGCGAGCACGACCGTCGGCCCGCCGGGCCCGGCGTCCGCGGCGTCCTCGCGCAGCTGGTCGACGGCTCCCGGTAGGGCGAACTGGGACCCGCCGAGGTGCTCGACGAAGTACCCACGACGCACCTGGCCTGCCTCCTCGAGGGCACCCAGCACGCGATACACGGCCGTGAACCATGCCGAGACGCCCTCGGCGGGCGCCACCGCCCGGGTGAGCACCCCGTGCCGGTCCAGCAGCTGGGCCGCAAGGGCACGGGCACGCAGGGTCGGGTCGGTCTCCCGCGCGGGCAGCAGGGACCACCGGCCGGCTGCCTCGGCGCGCGGCGGGGCGCCCTGGCCGGCGGGCCGGAGCGCGAGGCGGGTCAACGTGTGGCCCCGCGGTGCCGCACGCCGGACGGGGTGGGCCGTTCCGCCGGAACCGCCACCGAGCCGGGCGCGCAGGGGCGCCATGCTGTCATTGGTCACCAGGCCCGCCCAGACCAGCCCCCAGAGCGCGTCCAGCACTGCCGCCGGAGAGACGTCGCGGGGTGCGGCGGCGCCGGGCTCGTTCTCGGGCTCGTTGTCGCGCGGTGCGGCGGCGTCGTCGGCCGGATGCCCGCGGACCGCCTGGACGAGCGCCGGGAGGAAGTACGCACCGCCTCGGCCAAGGATGTCCAGCACCGCCGGTCGCAGGTCCGCCCCAGGACCCAGGTCGGCGGTCGGGCGCTCACCGGATCCGGCGCCGGGCCCGCCGGCCATCGGCCCAAGGGCCGGCAGGGTGAGGTCGGCGGTCCCCGACACGTGCAGGCTGACCAGTCCGTCGCGTGCCGCGAGCGAGCCGTGCCCGGCCCAGACGACCTCGCCCGCGCCGGTCAGCTCGTCGAGCATCCGTGGTTCGTAGTCGGGCAGCCGGGCGGGTAGCACCAGGGGCTCCAGGGCGGAGGCGGGTACCACCGCACCGGCGAGCTGCTCAACGACCCGCACAAGCCCGTCCACCCCGCGGATCGGCCCTCGGCGGACCCCTGACCGCTCGACCACCCCCTGCCAGCGGGGCAGGAACACACCGAGCGCCTCGAGGGGTACCGGCTCGACCTCGGCCCGCAGGGCGGCGAGTGACCTCCGCCGGATCAGCCGGAGCACCTCGGCGTCACAGAAGTCCTCGCCGGTCCCGCCCAGCACGGCAGGCCGGATCCGGCCGACCACCAGCACGCCACTGCCCACCAGGCGGTTCAGCACCTCGGCGACCACCGCAACGCCCAGGCCCAGCCGCGCGGCGACAGCGGCCGCGGTGAACGGGCCGTGCGTGCGCGCATGACGGCGCAGGAGGTCACCGACCGGGTCCGGGACCAGCTCGGTGAACTCCTCCGGCACACCGCCCGGAAGGGCGACCCCGAGCGCGTCCCGCAATCGGCCGGCGTCTTCAACGGCCGCCCAGTGCTCGGTCTGGGCGACCCGGACCCGGATGACGCGCCGCGCGACCGCCAGGTCGGCCAACCAGCGGGGCAGCTCAGGGCGCAGCTCCGGGCGGGTCCGTTCGGCGACCTCGGCCAGGGTCAGCGGTCCGTGCCGGCGGACCACGTCGGCGGCGTCCTCGGCGTGCCGGGCTCGGCGTGCTGGGGAGGTGCCCATCACCTCGGCCTCGGTGCGCTCGACGGCGCCCGGGTCCAGCAGGTCGGCGAGCTGGGAGGCGCCCTGCTGGCCCAGCAGCTGGGCCAGCAGCGTCGGGTCGAGGGTGAGCGCGGCAGCCCGCCGCTCGGCCAGCGGGGCGTCGCCCTCGTACAGGAACTGGGCGGTGTACCCGAACAGCAGCGACCGGGCGAACGGCGAGGGAGTCGGTGTGGTGACCTCGACGACCCGGACCCGGCCGGCGGCGATGTCGGCCATCAGGGACGTGAAGGCGGCGACGTCGAAGTCGTCCTGCAGACACTCCCGCGCGGCCTCGAGCAGCACCGGGAAGTCCGGGAACTGGGCCGCGACCGCCAGCAGCTGAGCGGAGCGCTGCCGTTGCTGCCACAGCGGCTGACGCCGGTCGGGACGACGGCGCGGCAGCAGCAGGGACCGTGCGGCGGCCTCCCGGAAGCGTGCGGCGAACAGCGCCGAGCCACCGAGCTCGGCCCGGACCGCCTCGGCGACCTCGTCGGGCTCGACGAGCAGGTCCTCGAGCCGGATCTGGGGCCCGTCGTCGCCGGTCCATGCCCCGGCAGCGGTGTCCCACACCGCATCCGTCGACACCATGTCCGGCAGTCGCAGCACGATCCCGTCGTCGGAGTGCAGCACCGCGGCGTCCAGGCCGTGCCGGTCGCGCAGGCGTGCGCCGAGCACCAGGGCCCAGGGGGCGTGCACGCGGGCACCGTAGGGGGAGTGCACCACCACGCGCCAGTCGCCGATCTCGTCCCGGAACCGTTCGACGACCACCGCCGTGTCGTCGGGGACCTGGCCCGTTGCTTGGCGCTGCTCGGCCAGGTACGCCATGAGGTTGTCCGCCGCCCACGGGTCAAGGCCCTCGTCCAGCAGCCTGCGCCGCGCGTCCTGGTCGCTCAGGCCGCCGATCTCGCGCACCCACTGCCCGACGGCGCAGCCGAGCTCGGCGGGCCGCCCGGGGCTGTCCCCCTTCCAGAACGGCAGCCGTCCGGGCAGGCCGGGAGCCGGCGTGACCAGCACCCGGTCGGGGGTAATCTGCTCGATCCGCCAGGTGCTCGAGCCCAGGGTGAACGTGTCACCGACGCGGGACTCGTAGACCATCTCCTCGTCCAGCTCCCCGACCCGGCGGCCGCCGCGCGCCCTGGTGGGGGCGTCCGTCGGCGCACCCTGGTCGGCGCCGGCCAGGAAGACGCCGTACAGGCCGCGGTCCGGGATGGTCCCGCCGCTGGTCACCGCCAGTCGCATGGCTCCGGGCCGGGCGCTCAGCTCGCCGGTGGCGCGGGCCCAGACGATCCGGGGCCGCAGCTCGGCGAAGTCCTCGCTGGGGTAGCGGCCGGCGAGCATGTCAAGGACGGCCCGCAGGGTTGCCTCGCCAAGACCGGCGAACGGGGCTGCTCGGCGGACAACGGTGCTCAGCTCCTCGACGGTCCAGTCCTGTGTCGCGACCATGGCGACGATCTGCTGGGCCAGCACGTCAAGGGGGTTGGCCGGGACCCGCAGCTCCTCGATCGCCCCCACCCGCATCCGGCCGGCGGTGACCGCCGCGGGCACCAGGTCGCCGCGGTGGGTGGGGAAGAGCACCCCGCGGGAGACGGCGCCCACCTGGTGGCCCGCCCGGCCCACCCGCTGCAGGCCGGAGGCGACCGCCGGCGGCGCCCCGACCGGGACCACCAGGTCGACGGCACCCATGTCGATGCCCAGCTCGAGGGACGACGTCGCCACCACCGCCGGCAGGTGGCCCGACTTGAGCTCGGTCTCGGTCCGGGTCCGCTCGGCCCGGCTCATCGACCCGTGGTGGGCGCGCGCGAGGATGCCGCTCGCGTCCCGGGTGTCGATGCCCACCGCCGTCCCGGACTGCGCGGTCACCTGGGCGGCCCACAGCGTGCCCGGGTCCGGTACGCCCGCACCCTGGCGCGCTGCCCACACCTCGTTCATCCGGGCGGTGAGCCGCTCCGCCCCGCGCCGGGAGTTGGTGAAGACGAGCGTCGAGCGGTGTGCGGCGACCAGGTCGACGACGCGCTCCTCGACGTGCGGCCAGATCGACGGGCGGGGCACGGCGGGCACAGCGTCGGGCGCGGTGCCAGGAACGGTGTCGGGCGCTGCGTCGGGCGGTGCCGCGGGAGGCGTCAGGTCGGTGAGGTCGGGCACCGGCACGACGACCTGGATCTCCACCTGCTTGGCCACCGGCGGCTGGACGACGGTGACCATTCGTCCGCCGTCGTGGGCCGGGCGCGCTCCGGACAGGAAGCGAGCCACGTTCTCAAGGGGTCGGACCGTTGCCGACAGCCCGATCCGCTGCGCCGGGCCGGGTCCGCCCTCCAGCAGGGCGTCGAGTCGCTCGAGGCTGAGGGCAAGATGGGCGCCGCGCTTGGTGCCGGCGACCGCGTGGATCTCGTCGAGGATGACGGTTCGGACACCCGACAGGCCCGCTCGGGCCGCCGAGGTGAGCACCAGGTACAGGGACTCCGGCGTGGTGATCAGCACGTCCGGCGGCCGGGTGCCGAAGGCTCGCCGTTCGCCCGGCGGGGTGTCGCCGGTCCGCATGCCGACCGCGACCTCCGGCACCAGGAGACCGAGGCGTGCCGCCGCTTGCCGGATCCCGACCAGCGGCGAGCGCAGGTTGCGCTCGACGTCGGCGGCGAGGGCCTTCAGCGGCGACACGTACAGCACCCGGCAGCGCTGGGCGGGGTTCTCGGGCACTGGCTCGGACATCAGTCGGTCGAGGGCCCACAGAAAGGCAGCGAGGGTCTTGCCGGAACCCGTCGGAGCCACCACGAGCGCGTGCTCGCCGGCCCGGATCGCGGACCATGCCCCTGCCTGGGCTGGCGTCGGCTCGTCGAACGCCCCGGTGAACCACGCCCGGGTGGGCGCCGAGAAACGCGCGAGGGCGTCGGGCGTCTCGCTGCTCACCCGGCCATTGTGGTCGCCCCCGCCGACATCTCGGCCGGGCTCGGCCCGTGGCAGGCTGACCCGGTGCGGTACAGCGAGTTCTGGGAGCTGGTTGACGACGTCTTCGGATGTCTCGGCCGCACGCTCGCGCGCGACCAGGTGGTCGGTGCCCTTGACGACCGAACGGCCGTGCAGGCACTCGACGCGGGGGAGGACCCCGCCGCCGTCTGGCGCGCGCTCTGCGACGCGATGGAGGTCCCGACGGCCCAGCGCTGGGGGCGGGACCGGCCACGTCGTCGTCGCTGACCCTTCCGGGCCGGTGAATGCCGTTGCCGGGGCGTCGGGATGGCGGGGTACCGTCACCCGGTGCCCACATCGTCGCCGATGATCCTCGCCAACGGACTGGTCAAGGCCTTCGGCGACTTCATCGCGGTCGACGGCATCGACGTCGAGGTGCGTCAAGGGGAGTCCTTCGGCTTCCTCGGGCCGAACGGCGCGGGCAAGTCCTCGACCATGCGGATGATCGGCTGCGTCTCGCCGGCGACGGCCGGGACGCTGACCGTGCTGGGGATGGACCCGCGTACCCAGGGACCACAGATCCGGGCGCGGCTCGGCGTCGTGCCTCAGCGGGACAGCCTCGACGAGGAGCTGACGGTCGAGGAGAACATCTGGGTCTACGGCCGGTACTTCGGGCTGCCCCGGTCGGTGGTCAAGGAGCGGGCGCGTGAGCTGCTCGCGTTCGCGCAGCTGACCGATCGCGCGCGGTCGGTGGTCGAGCCGCTGTCGGGTGGCATGAAGCGCCGGCTGACCATCGCCAGGGCACTGGTGAACACCCCGCAGATCCTGCTGCTCGACGAGCCGACGACCGGCCTGGATCCGCAAGCCCGGCACGTGCTGTGGGACCGCCTCTTCCGCCTCAAGCGGGAGGGCGTGACCCTGGTGGTCACCACGCACTACATGGACGAGGCCGAGCAGCTCTGCGACCGGCTCGTGGTGATGGACCAGGGCCGGATCGTCGCCCAGGGCTCCCCGCGCGAGCTGATCGACAGGTACTCCACGCGCGAGGTGCTCGAGCTGCGCTTCGACAGCGACGACCACGGCGACCACCTCCGGTCCGTCGACGGGATCGCGGACCGGGTGGAGGTGCTGCCGGACCGGCTCCTCCTGTACACGCGGGACGGCGAGGCAGCGCACTCGGAGGTGATCCGGCGGGAGCTGGAGCCGCTGTCCGCGCTGGTTCGGCGCTCAACGCTCGAGGACGTGTTCCTGCACCTGACCGGCCGCACCCTGGTGGACTGACGTGACCGCCCAGCTGCTGGACACCCCGACCGCGCGGCTCGTGCCCGCGACCGGGGGATGGTCGTCCGTGACCGAGCACCTGCTGCGGCAGTACCGCCGCGTCTGGTTCGGTTCGGCGATCTCGACCTTCCTGGCCCCCCTGCTCTACCTGGCAGGCATGGGTTTCGGCCTTGGCATGCTCATCGACCGCACCGCCGGCGGGATCGCGGGCGTGCCGTACGTCGCCTTCCTCGCGCCGGGGGTCCTGGCGGTGACCGCCCTCCAGGTCGCCGCCGGTGAGACGTCGTTCCCGGTGATGGGCGCCATCAAGTGGCAACGCACGTACTACGGCATGATCGCCACACCGTTGCGCCCGCGGGAGATCGTCGTCGGGCACCAGGTCTACGTGCTGCTGCGGGTGACGATGGCGGCGACGGTGTTCTTCGGCATCGCTGCCGCGCTCGGCACGGTGCGCTCCTGGTGGGCGTTGGCGGCTGTGCCGGTCACGGTGCTGGGCGGGATGGCGTTCGCCACCTGTTCCTATGCCTGGTCGGCCCGCCTGGACAACGACCGGGGCCTGACCTTGATGTTCCGGTTCGTCGTGATGCCGATGACCCTGTTCTCCGGCACCTTCTTCCCGATCGAGCAGCTGCCCGGCTGGCTGCAGCCGGTGGCCTGGGCCACGCCGCTGTGGCACGCGGTCGACGCCTCCCGCGCGCTGAGCCTCGGCACGGCGACGGCGGGCGGGATCCTCGGCCACGTCGGGTACCTGACGGCCTGGCTGGTGGCAGGACAGGTGCTCTCGGTACGCGTCCTGCAGCGACGGTTGGTGGACTGAGTGACCACGACGACCACACCGCCCGCCCGTCCGACGCTCGCCGGTCGGGTTGCCAACGCGCTCCCGTTGCCTGCCGGTGCCGGGATGGCGCGGATGCTCGTCGAACGCAACTTCCTGTCGTTCCGGCGCACGTGGTCGATCATCGTGTCGGGCTTCTTCGAGCCGGTGTTCTTCCTGTACGCGATGGGGGTCGGGATCGGCTCCATGGTGGGGGCCGTCGACGTCGGCGGCGGGGGCGGCGTCCCGTACCTGGTCTTCGTCGCGCCGGCCCTGCTGGCGTCGTCCGCGATGAACGGCGCCATCTTCGACTCGACCACCAACGTGTTCTTCAAGCTCAAGTACGCCAAGTTGTACGACTCGGTGCTGGCAACGCCCCTCGGCCCGCGCGATGTCGCGATCGGCGAGATCACCTGGGCGCTGCTGCGTGGCCTGGTGTACTCGGGGGCGTTCCTGCTGGTGGCGGGCCTGGTTGGGGCGGTCACCACGTGGTGGGCCCTGCTGGCTGTGCCGGCCGCGACCCTGATCGGCTGGGCGTTCGCCGCGGTCGGGATGGCCTCGGCCACGTACATGCGGACCTGGGCGGACTTCGACTACGTGCAGCTCGCCATCCTGCCGATGTTCCTGTTCTCGGCGACCTTCTACCCGTTGACGACGTATCCCGAGCCGCTGCAGTGGGTGGTCCAGGCGACGCCGCTGTACCACGGAGTGGCGATGGTCCGGGACCTCATGCTCGGCCAGGTCGGTGCGGGGATGGTCGTGCACATCGGCTATCTCGTGGTGATGGGTGCGGTCGGCACGGTGTGGACCGCCGGACGGGTGGAGAAGCTGCTGCTGCGGTAGTCCGACGTCGGCAGCGACCGGCCGTGCAGATGGTTCGGCGTGTCGGGTGCCGACGGTGCACATCGAACAGGTGTTCGGCTACTGTGATGCACAGGCGTTGCGGCGCCACGGCGTCCACAGCCTCGCCGACCCGGGTGAGTGGGGATGTCGGAGCCGGGGCGTAGCGTCACCAGAACTGACCAGACGAACACGACAGACCCGCCAGGGCGGCTTCCGCTCCCGGACCACCGAGGTGTCACATGCCCGCTCCCGCAGACCGCGCAAAGGCCCTGGAGGCCGCGCTCAGCCAGATCGACCGCCAGTTCGGCAAGGGCTCGATCATGCGCCTCGGCGACGAGGGCCGCGCCCCCGTCGAGGTCATCCCGACCGGCTCGATCGCCTTGGACATCGCGTTGGGGATCGGCGGGCTGCCGCGCGGCCGCGTCGTGGAGATCTACGGTCCCGAGTCGAGCGGCAAGACGACTCTCGCGCTGCACGCGGTGGCGAATGCGCAGAAGGCCGGGGGGATCGCCGCGTTCATCGACGCCGAGCACGCACTGGACCCCGAGTACGCCAAGCACCTCGGCGTGGACACGGATGCCCTCCTGGTCTCCCAGCCGGACACCGGCGAGCAGGCCCTGGAGATCATGGACATGCTGATCCGCTCCGGCGCGATCGACGTCGTGGTGGTCGACTCCGTCGCCGCCCTCGTGCCAAAGGCCGAGATCGAGGGCGAGATGGGCGACAGCCACGTCGGCCTGCAGGCGCGGCTGATGTCTCAGGCCCTGCGCAAGATCGCCGGAGCGCTCAGCAACTCCGGCACCACGGCGATCTTCATCAACCAGCTTCGCGAGAAGATCGGTGTCTTCTTCGGGTCGCCGGAGACGACCACGGGTGGCAAGGCGCTGAAGTTCTACGCCTCGGTGCGCCTGGACATCCGGCGGATCGAGACCCTCAAGGAGGGCACCGAGGCTGTCGGCAACCGGACCCGCGTCAAGGTCGTCAAGAACAAGATGGCGCCGCCGTTCAAGCAGGCGGAGTTCGACATCCTCTACGGCGTCGGCATCTCCCGCGAGGGTGGCCTGATCGACCTCGGGGTCGAGCACGGTTTCGTCCGCAAGTCGGGCGCCTGGTACACGTACGAGGGCGACCAGCTCGGCCAGGGCAAGGAGAACGCTCGTACCTTCCTGAAGGACAACCCTGACCTCGCGGACGAGATCGAGAAGAAGATCAAGGAGAAGCTCGGCGTCGGTGCACGCGTGGACGCGCCGGCGGAGACCACGGGTCCGGTCGACTTCTGAGCAGGCACCGCGAGCCATGAGCACACCGCGACGTGGGCGCTCACGCGGCACCGAGCCCCCCGCCGCGGGTGCCGCGGCTCACGACCGTGAGCCGGACCAGGAGTCGGTGGCACGGGCGATCGTGCTGCGGCTGCTCACGGGAGCACCGCGCAGCCGACATCAGCTGGCCGAGGCCCTCGCTCGCCGTGGTGTACCCGACGACGTAGCGACCCGCGTGCTCGACCGTTTCACCGAGGTCGGCCTGATCGATGACGCCGAGTACGCCCGGACGCTCGTGCGCTCCCAGCGCGAGTCGCGCTCGCTCGCCCGTCGCGGGCTGGCCAGGGAGCTGCGCCGCAAGGGTATCGACGACGAGACCGCCGCCAACGCGCTGTCGGAGGTCGATGGCGACCTCGAGGAGCAGTCGGGACGCGACCTGGTGCGCCGGCGATGGCGCCCGGGCACCGATCCGACGGTGCAGGCCCGCCGGATGCTTGCCATGCTGGCCCGGAAGGGCTACCCACCCGGCCTGTCGCGCCGGCTCGTCGCGGAGATGGTGGACGATAGGGGGGCGCCGCTGCCCGACGAGGGCGGCGACGAGTGACCGGCTTGGCGGAGGAGGGTTCGTGGACGCCATGGGCGAGGCCGCCATCATCGTCGCACTCCTTCTGGCCTGTCTCGTGGCCCTGGTCCTCGTGCTCCTGGCCCGCCGCGAGGCGGCGGCGACGCGTGCCCAGGCCGTCGAGGACGCCGCGACGACCAAGACCGAGGCTCGATCGGTGCTCGAGGACGCCCAGCGGCGTGAGGATCGGGTCGGCGACCGCGAGCAGGAGCTGAAGGCCGAACGGCGCCAGGTCCGTGAGCTCGCCGAGCAGACCGATCTGCGGAACAGGGAGGTCGAGCAGCGAGCTCTGCAGGTCGAGACCGGTCGTCTGGCGGCTCAGGAGGAGCTCGCCTCGGCCCGTGCCGCCGCGGCAGACCTGCTCGAGTCCGCGTCGGGCCGGTCCGCGCAGGAGGCCCGGGCCGAGCAGGTCCGCCTGATCCTGGTTGAGGCCGAGCACGACGCGGCCGCGCAGGTGCGCCGCTTGGAGGCGAAGGCGCGACGCGTCGCCGAGGACCGTGCGCGCCAGATCGTTGCGACCGCCGTGCACCGGATGGCCGGACCGACCAGCGCCCAGTCCGTCGTTACCGTCATCCCGCTCCCCGCCGAGGAGATGAAGGGACGCATCATCGGCAAGGAGGGCCGGAACATCCGGACCTTCGAGGCCGTCACCGGCGTGAACGTGATCATTGACGACACCGCGGACCAGGTGACCCTCTCCAGCTTCGACGCCGAACGCCGGGAGGTGGCGTCCGTCGCCCTCGAGGCGCTGATCGCCGACGGCCGGATCCACCCCCAGCGCATCGAGCTCGCGTATGCCGAGGCGTTGGCTGGGTCCCGGGACCGGGCGATCGAGGCAGGGCATGCGGCCGCCGAGGCGGCCGGGGTGTCGGGCCTGCACCCCGAGGTCATCGAGACGCTCGGCCGCCTGCGCCTTCGGGTCAGCTACGGCCAGAACGTGCTCGCTCACCTGGTGGAGTCCGCCCTGCTCGCGTCCGTGATGGCCGCCGAGATCGGGGCCGATGTGGAGATTGCCCGCCGCGCCGCCTTCCTGCACGACATCGGAAAGGCCCTGACCGCCGACCGGCCGGGGACGCACGCCGCCCTCGGAGCAGAGCTCCTCCAGCGGTTCGGCGAGGAGGACGTCGTCGTCAACGCGGTGGCTGCCCACCACGACGGGGTCCCGATGGAGTCGGTGGAGGCTGTGCTCGTGCAGGCCGCAGACACCTGCTCCGCAGCGCGTCCGGGTGCCCGCCGCGAGGAGCTGGACCAGTTCGTCGAGCGGATGACCACCCTGGAGTCCCTGGTCGCCGCCCAACCCGGTGTGCGCCGAGCCCTCGCGATGTCGGCCGGCCGGGAGGTGCGGGTGATCGTCGAGCCGGAGGTCGTCGGCGACCGCGACCTGGACGGCCTTGCTGACGGGATCGCCCGGCAGATCGAGACCGACCTCAGCTACCCGGGCGAGATCACGGTGACGGTGATCCGGGAGCGGCGCGCCTCTGCGACGGCCGGGTGACGGCCGGCTGACCGCCGGCTGACCGCCAACCCAGCCGTCCGGTCGGCACGACCCGCCGCTGCGCCCACCGTTGCGCCCGCCGTCGCACAGCCAGGCAGAACCCGCCCAGCTGGCTCACGTACCCTTGAGGGGATGACCGCAACGACCGCCCGCACCGCGCCCGCCCCGGGCGCAACAACCGCCGACCCGGCGGTCGCTCCGACGTACCTCGTGCGCACGCTCGGCTGCCAGATGAACGTGCACGACTCCGAGCACATGGCCGGCATGCTCGAGCAGGCCGGCTACCTCCCGGCACCGGCCGACGAGGCCGCGGCGTGGGAGGCCGACGTCGTCGTGATCAACACCTGTGCGGTGCGCGAGAACGCCGCAAACCGGCTGTACGGCAACCTGGGCCGGCTCGCCGCTGTCAAGGCGGTGCGCCCGGGCATGCATATCGCCGTCGGCGGCTGCCTCGCCCAGAAGGACCGCGCCGGGATCGTCGAGCGGGCGCCGTGGGTCGACGTGGTGTTCGGCACGCACAACCTCGACGCCCTGCCCGTGCTCCTGGAGCGCGCCCGGCACAACACCGAGGCTCAGGTGGAGATCGCCGAGTCGCTGCAGGTGTTCCCGTCAACGCTGCCGACCCGGCGCGAGTCCGTGTACGCCGGTTGGGTCTCGATCAGTGTCGGCTGCAACAACACCTGCACGTTCTGCATCGTGCCGAGTCTGCGCGGTCGCGAGCGGGACCGTCGGCCGGGGGAGATCCTCGCCGAGGTAGCCGCCCTGGTGGCCGACGGCGCGATCGAGGTCACCCTGCTCGGGCAGAACGTTAACACCTACGGGGTGGAGTTCGGGGATCGCGGAGCGTTCGCCGACCTGCTCCGCGCCGTCGGGGGCGTGCCCGGACTGGAGCGCGTCCGGTTCACCTCACCGCACCCGGCCGCCTTCACCGATGACGTGATCGCGGCCATGGCCCAGACGCCGACGGTGATGCCGAGCCTGCACATGCCGCTGCAGTCGGGATCGGACCGGGTGTTGCGCGCGATGCGCCGGTCGTACCGCTCGGAGCGGTTCCTCGGCATCCTGGACCGGGTCCGCGACGCGCTGCCTGACGCCGCGATCACCTCGGACGTCATCGTCGGCTTCCCGGGGGAGACCGAGGAGGACTTCGCCGAGACCCTGAGGGTGGTCGAGGCGGCAAGGTTCTCCTCCGCGTTCACCTTCCAGTACTCCCCGCGTCCCGGCACGCCGGCCGCGGACCTGCCGCAGCAGGTGCCCAAGTCGGTGGTCCAGGAGCGCTACGAGCGCCTGGTCGAGCTCCAGGAGCGCATCTCGACGCAGGAGAACGCCCGGCAGACCGGTCGGGTGGTCGAGGTCCTGATCGCCGACGGCGAAGGCCGCAAGGACGGGGTCACCCGCCGGGTGAGCGGACGCGCCGCGGACAACCGGCTGGTGCACCTGGCGCTGCCGCCGCACCTGGCGCTGCCGTCGGGGGCCGCGCCGTCGGGGGCCGCGCCCTCGGGGAGCGCCGGGCAGGCCGTCCCGGCGGGCGCCACCTCCGGTCCGGCAGACCCCCGAGCGGCCGAACACCTCGACCCTGACCTACCCCGGCCGGGCGACCTGGTCACGGTACGGGTGACCCACGGCGCCCCGCACCACCTGGTCGCGGACAGCGCGCTGGACGACGGGCCCTATGCGGTGCGACGCACGCGGGCCGGGGACGCCTGGGCGGCGCGTCAGCGCGCCGACCACGATCGTCACCACGGCACCCACGACCACGGCGCCCAGGCGACCGGTCCGGTCGTCCTTGGCATGCCCTCACGGCGTCCCTGACTCCGGCATCTGCTGGGCCAGGGCGCCGAACAGCCGGCCGCCGGCCGCCAGTCCGCGGCCGATCACAGCGTCGATCTGGTCGTCGGTCACGCCGTCGGTGAGGTCGACCGACACCTCCGCGTACACGGCCGTCCGGCCGTCCTCGGTGCGCAGGTAGGCCTTTGGCCAGATCCGGTCCCGGTTCCAGTCGTTCAGCGCGAGCAGGACGTCGGCCCGCTGCTCGAGCGGCAGGGCCCGCCGCCATCGCCCTCTGACCTGCAAGATCTCCCGCGCGCTGCCCATCCGCAGGAACCAGAACCGGTCCTGCCCCCAGACGCCGCCGATGTCCCCGTCGTCGTCCGTGCTGACGCGGTAGCCCAGCGCCGCCAGGCGCGCCGCCAACCGCTCCGCGGTCAGCGGGCGGGTCTCCTGTGCGGGCTTGGCCGACACGTCAGGGCCGCGCCGACGACGGCGGATCACGGCGCCAGCCCGGCGGGGTCGGGGTACGCGCGGTCGAGCTCGTCGAAGAAGACGGTCGCGGTGCCGAGGCCGCACTGCAGGAGCAGGTCCAGCTGGGCGTCGGTCGCGCCGTGCGCGACGTCGGCGGTGACCTCCGAGCTCACATGCACCCGGCCGTTGTCCCGCACCCGGGCGTAGCAGGTGGGCCAGATCCGCTCGACGTGCCAGGCGTTGCAGAGCTCGAGCGCTTCGGGAAGCCGCTCGATGGCGAACTCGCGGTTCCAGTGCCCCCGGACCTGGAGCACCTCCCGGTCGGGACCGAGCAGGAAGAAGAAGAACATCCGGCCGCGCCACAAGCCGCCGAGGTCGCCCTCGCTGTCGATGAAGTAGGTGTAGCCGCGACCCTCGCACCACCGCCGCAGGCGGTCGAGCGTGACCGGCGTGGGGACCGTCGCGGCCCGGTCCGAGTCGGTGCCGGGTGTGGCCCCGTCGGCCGGATCCCGCTGCGTCCCGCGGGCGTTGTCCCGCAGCGCCTCCTCGCGGCGCAGCCAGGAGAACAGGTCCACCGTCGCACCCTACCCGCGCCGGCTGAACGGGGACCGCTTGGCGTGTCGGCCCCCCCGCACGTCGCGATACCGTCGGGAGGTGCTCGTCGCTGCCGCCCTCGTCCCCTCAACGGCACTGCTGGTGCCCGGCGCCGCGGGCCGCGCCGAGGTGCTGCTCGACGAGCGTGCGGCGGCGCTGACAGCGGTGGCCACGATGCTCGGGGCCGCGCCGGACGTCGTGGTGGTCGTCCCACCGGGTCCTGCTTCGGGGCGGCTGGGACGACTGCGCCCCACGCTGGTCGCCGCTGGGATCGACGACAAGCGGCTCGGCTGGCAGCCCCGGCCGACCGCGGGTGCCGGTGCGACCACCCCGGTGGACGACGTCGCCTCCGCCGTCGGCCTGCTGCTCCTGGACCAGACGGGCTGGCGTGGCCCGGTGGAGTTGGCGCCGGCCGGGGCGACCGATGGCGCGACGCAGCGGATGCGCGGTGACGAGCTCGTCGCGCGCCGCCGGACCGGGCTGCTGTTGGTCGGCGGTCTGAGCGCCCGGCACGGTCCGGACGGCCCGCTGGCCACCGACGAACGGGCTGCCCCGCTCGACGACGTGCTGGTTGCCGACCTGACCGACCTCAGCCCGGGAGCGCGCTGCCGGCTCGCGGCGGTGCCGGCGCACTTGGCGTCCGTGTTGGCGATCAGCGCCTGGGGACCGTGGCAGGTGCTGCTCGGCGCCGTGCCGCCCGACGCCCCGCGCTCCGTCCTGCACCATGCGGGCGCTCCGTTCGGTGCGGCCTACGCGACCATCTCCTGGCGGTGGTCGTGACGCCGCTGGTCGTCGCCGTCGTCGGCCCGACCGCCACCGGCAAGTCCGACCTTGGCGTCGCGCTCGCGGAGCGGCTCGGCGGGGAGGTGGTCAACGCCGACGCCATGCAGCTGTACCGCGGGATGGACATCGGAACCGCCAAGCTGACCATCCCCCAACGGCGCGGGGTGCCGCACCACCAGCTCGACGTGCTCGACGTCAGCCAGGACTCCACCGTCGCGAGCTACCAGCGGCACGCAAGGGAAGACGTCGCACAGGTGCGCGCACGTGGCGCGCGGGCCGTCGTCGTCGGCGGCTCCGGTCTGTACGTCCGTGCCCTGCTGGACCGGCTCGAGATCCCCCCGACGGATCCGGAGGTCCGGCGCCGCCTGGAGGACCGAGCCGACATCGAGGGGCCCGGTCTGCTGCACGACGCCCTCGCGGCCGTCGACCCGCTCGCTGCGGACCGCATCGGTCGGTCGAACACCCGCCGGCTGGTGCGTGCCCTCGAGGTGGTCGAGCTCACCGGCCGGCCCTACAGCGCGACGCTGCCCGACCAGACCTACGCGCTCCCGGCGATCCAGATCGGGCTGGACTGCGCGCGGGACGTGCTCGACCGGCGCGTCGAGGCGCGGGTGGACCGGATGTGGCAGCGGGGCCTGGTCGCCGAGGTACGTGCACTCGCGCCCCGGATGGGTCGGACGGCCTCGCGCGCCCTCGGCTACGCCGAGGTGCTGGCGATGCTCGCCGGGGCCATCGACGAGGCGGCCGCGCGGGAGGCCGTCACCGTCGGCACCCGCCGGCTGGCCCGCCGCCAGATGACCTGGTTCGGCCGTGACCCGAGGGTGCACTGGCTGCGGGTCGACGAGCCGGACCTGCTCGAGCGCGCGCTGGACATCGTGCACGCCGCCGACGCCAGACGGCTCCCCGCGCCGGGACGGCCGCGCCGTACGCTCGGCACATGAGCACGAGCGGCGCCTCCTCGATGGTTGACCCCGTCGCCGCACCCGCCGGCCGCCTGGCGGTGACCAAGGGCCACGGCACCCGCAACGACTTCGTGCTCCTGGACGATCGTGCTGGTGTCCTGGAGCTGACCGCTGACCTGGTCCGCCGTCTGGCCGACCGGCGCGGCGGGCTCGGCGGCGACGGGGTGATCCGGTTGGTGGCCAGCGCCGCCCTGCCGGAAGGGGCGGCGACCCTCGCGCAGGACCCTTCCGCCACCTGGTTCATGGACTACCGCAACGCCGACGGCAGCGTCGCGGAGATGTGCGGCAACGGCGTGCGGGTGCTGGCGGCCTTCGCCGAGCGGCTCGGCGTCTGGGACGGCACCGGCGAGCTGGTGCTCGGCACCCGGGCGGGTGTCCGCCGGGTGCGGCGCGAGCCCGACTCGGAGGGCGGTGCAGCCTCCTGGTACGCGGTCGACATGGGTGGCTGGCGGTTGCCGGGCGGTTCGGCCGCCGTCGACGCCGGGTACGACGTCGAGGTGAGCGTCCCGGGCCTTGACGTGGCCCGCCCGGGGTTGAGTGTCGACGTGGGCAACCCGCACACCGTTCTCGTGGTGAGCGACCCCGCCGAGCTGACGTCCGCGGACCTCGCGCGCCCGCCGGTCGTCAGCCCGGCCTCGCCGGAGGGCTCGAACGTCGAGCTCGTTGTGCCCATGGGGGAGCGGGCCGACGGCTCGGGCGTTGTCCGGATGCGGGTGCACGAACGTGGGGTGGGCGAGACGCAGTCCTGTGGAACGGGGGCGTGCGCCGCTGCCCTGGCGGTCCGGACCTGGGCCGGTGCGGGCGCCCCTGAGGTGTGGTGGGTCGAGGTGCCCGGTGGCATCCTGCGGGTCCGCGTGCTCGGTGACCGGGTGGAGCTCGCCGGGCCGGCTGTGCTCCTCCTTGACGCCGAGGTGGATCTCGCCGCCCTGGGGTGCGTCTGACGCCTCAGCGGCAGTCAGCAGGGGCAGTCGGCGCGGTCGGCCCGTCAGGTGAGCAGGGCGGGTAGGTCCCCTGGTGTCTCGGCGATCCGGTACGCGCCGGCGGCCTCCAGTTCTCCTTGCTCGGCGTAGCCCCACCGGACGCCGAGGCATCTGATGCCGTGCTCGGCGGCCCCGGTGACGTCCTGTGCGCGGTCCCCGACCATCACCACTGCACTCGTGTCGTGGGGTGCGAGGGCGGTCAGTGCTTCGGCGATGACGTCGGCCTTGCGAGACGTGCTGCCGTCAAGGGCGGCACCAGCGACGTGTGTGACGTACTGGTCGAGGTCGAAGTGGTCGAGGATGCGGACGGCGAAGGGCCGCGGCTGCGGCGAGAGCGTGCGCGACGGAGTTGGCGATGCCCCGGTACGAGTCGGTCAGCGTCCCGTCGAGGTCGAGCAGGACGGTTGCGATCGGCACGAGAGGAGTACCACCAATGCCGGCAACCAGCGGCACGACGTCGCGCAGCTCAGCAGGCACGCTGCTGCCGTCCGGCGTTCGCTTGCCGGTGCGGCGTCCGGCGACGCCTGACCTCGGGCAGCGCGGGCGGACCTTGGCGTCTCCCGGGTCGCGGTCCGCGGTCAGTGCGCGTGGCGGTGGTGCAGGTCCGGCACGTGCGGGTGCTCGTGCACGAGCCGCTCGTGCGTGTGGGGGTGCTGGTGGCGCCCGGTGAACCCGTCGGCGTGCACGTGGTCGTGATGGCCCTCGCCGTGCTCGTGCTCGTGGTCGTGCTCGAGGGCAACGTGCACGTGCCCGTGGGTGTGGTCCGAGCGCGACACCAGACCCACACCCACGACGGCGACCACCAGCGCCACCAGCACCATCGGAACGAGTGGCTCGCGGAAGACGGTCCACGCGATCACCGCACCGAGGAACGGGGCGCTCGCGAACACCACCTGCGCGCGTGCGGCCCCGAGGTCCCGGGCGCCGGCCACCCACAACGTGATCGAGACGCCGTAGCCCAGCGCCCCGATGAGGAGTGCGGCGCCGACGTCGGCCAGCGGCGGGCTGTCCGCGAGCGTCAGGCCGATGATCGTGTTGACGCTCCCGGCGACGACGCCCTTGGCGAGGGTGATGTGGGCGGGCGCGAGCTCGTCGAGCTCGGCGGTCACGCTGTTGTCGACCGCCCAGCAGACGCAGGCGGCGGCGATCAGGACGGCGCCGAGGCGCAGGTCGGCCGTGGCGCCCGGCCCGCTGATGAGCACGCTCGCTGCGGCCACGAGCGCCGCCCCGATCGCCACGTTCCGACCGATGTGCTCGCGGAAGAACAACGCCGCGAGCACGACGGTGAAGACGAGCTCCAGGTTGAGCAGCAGTGACGCGGTTGCCGCCGTCGCGTGCTGGAGGCCGAAGGCGAGGAGCACGGGCCCCACGGCGCCGCCGAGAACGACGGCGGTGAGCAGCCGCCCCGCGCCACGCCGCACCGACGCGGCGTCGGGCCGGGACCTGAGGCTGGTGGGCAGCACGGCGAGGGCCGCGCCCAGGTAGAGCAGTCCTGCGAGCGTGAAGGCGTTCGTGTGCTGGGCGAGCTGCGCCGCGAAGGGCGTCGACGCGCCGAAGAGGAGCGCGGCAAGGCCAGCGCGGATCACCCCTCGACGCATGCGTGGCTCCTCTGTGTCTGTCGCCCCATTATCGCGTGCAGGCAACGGCCCGAGGGACGCCCGCGGTGCTCACACCGCGGCGGGCATCGTCTCTGACAGCGGGGAGGGCTCAGGCTCCTGGGACGGGTTGGCCAGCGTCGACGGCCACCACATCACCCGGCCCACGTCCAGGTTCAGGGCGGTGACGAGCACCGAACGCACCACGATCGTGTCGAGCAGCACACCGAACGCGACGGCGAAGCCGATCTCGACGAACGTCGTCAGCGGCAGGGTGCCCATGACGGCGAACGTGCCCGCCAGCACCAGTCCGGCCGAGGTGATCACGCCGCCGGTCGCGGCGAGGCCGACGAGAGACCCGCGCTGATGGCCGAGGCGTAGCGTCTCTTCCCGCACCCTCGTCATGAGGAAGATGTTGTAGTCGATGCCGAGGGCCACCAGGAACGTGAAGACGAACAGCGGGAGCTGCGCGTCCGCGCCCTCGAAACCGAACAGGTGGCGGAACACCAGCGCAGACGCCCCGAGGGCCGCGCCGTACGAGAGGACCACCGTTCCCATGAGCACCAGCGGGGCGACGACGGCGCGCAGCAGGAGGATGAGGATGACGAGGACGGCGAGGAGCGTCACCGGGATGACGATCCGGTTGTCGCGCCAGGCCGCACGCTCCATGTCCAGCGTGACGGCCGAGCTCCCGCCGACGAGCGCATCGGCATCCGGCACCGCGTGGACGGCGTCGCGCACGCGATCGATCGTGTCGTAGGCGGCCTGGCTGTCGGGCTCCGAGGCCAGGGTGCCCTCGAGGTACGCGTGGCCGCCCAGCACCGCCGGCTCGGTCACGGTGGCGCCGTCGATGCCGGGCACGGAGGCGAACGCATCGCGCACAGCCTGCGCCTGGTCCGCGTTCGCGATGACGACGACGGGCTGGCCGGCGCCGCCGTCGAAGTGCTCCGCCAGCACCTTGCTGCCCTCGATAGCCGGCTGTGACCTGGTGTACGAGCCCTCGGTCGACAGGCCGGTGGCCTTGAGCTGGACCACGCCGAGGGCAGCGACGGCGAGGATGAGCGCGGTGCCGACCCAGGTGCGCCGCGGGTGGCGCGCGATGCGCTCGCCGACCCGCGCCCAGAACCCGGTGATGCTCGGCTCGGTGTCGCCGACGTGCGGTACGCGAGGCCAGAACACCCAGCGGCCCACGATCACGAGGAGTGCTGGCAGCAGGGTGAGCATGACGAGCAGCCCGACGACGATCCCCACCGCGGCGACCGGGCCGAGCCCGGAGGTCGACCGGATCGTGGCGAACAGCAGGCAGAGCATGCCGATGGCGACGGTGGCGCCGGATGCGATGATCGCCGGGCTCGCGCGGTGCAGGGCGACAGCCATGGCCTGGTGCCGGTCGGAGTGGCGGCGCAACTCCTCCCGGTAGCGCGCGACGAGGAGCAGCGCGTAGTCCGTGCCGGCACCGAACACGAGGACCGTGAGGATGCCCGAGCTCTGCGCGTTCACCGTCAGGCCGACGCGGTCGACGAGCAGGTACACGACCGCCTGGGCGACGGTGAGCGCGACACCGGCCGAGATCACCGGCAGCAGCCAGAGGAGCGGGCTGCGGTAGGTCAGCAGCAGGATGACGATCACCACGCCCGCCGCCGCGTAGAGCAGGGTCGACTCGATCCCGTCGAACGCGCCCGATGAGTCGGCCGCGAAGCCCGCCGGCCCCGTCACGAAGACGGCCATACCGTTCGCGCCGTCCTCGGCCGTGGCGCGCAGGTCTGCGACCTTGCCTTCCGCGAGGTTCCAGCCTTCCGGGCCCAGGTCGAGCGGCACGATCACCTGGGCGGCCCCGCCGTCCTCGGAGGGGATCGGCCCGACGACGTCGCCGTCCAGCTCGGGGATGGTGGCGAACTGGGCGACGTCGGCCGCGACCTTCGCGGCGTCGTCGGCGGTCAGGCCGCCGGGGCGCTCGTAGACGAGCACGGCCGGGCGGGTGAGCCCGCCCATGGGGGACTACCCCGACGTCACCCTGATCCCCAGGACTCCTGACATGGCGTCATATTTCGTGTGTGGTCAGGGGTGGGTTTTGACTTCGTAGCGTAGGACGAGGTCGGTGCCGGGGTAGCGGGTCTGGGTGGCGGTCAGGTGCTCACAGAGCTCGGCGATGGCGGTGGTGG